>JBGSSO010000074.1:0-9180 GCA_041737015.1 Nitrospirales bacterium | reverse complement strand
GAACTGTTCATGCACCAGTTCAGCCCATCCCAGGATGCCCTTTGTCACAAAAAAACTTCCAAGGGGAAGCCCCACGGCCAATCCTAGGCCGGCGGTTCTTTTTGTCCATGGGCTCGTGATCCGCTCTAACGTCAACCGTTCATACCCATGAATGATGAACCCCATCAGGCGGACGGGATGAGGTAACCAGCGCGGATCGCCCACCATCAGATCAACGACGCACACCGCCAGGAATTTGAACCCCGTCAGGTCATCCGCCACCGTTAGCCCGGGAATGTTGAAACGGAAGGGTCAGAAGTGTTTCCGGTCAATTCTGCAAGACAAGTCGGGCAAACGCAGTCATCATAACGTTTAGCGATACTGTCATATTGGGCATCGCTCACGGGGACATCCTTACACCAACATCGGGAGAGTCCGCACTCAAAGGCCCGACCGCAACGTTCGCACTGCTTAGGATAGGTTCGTGTCATACTGAATCGGCCTCCCGTTCATGAATGGCCCTGTTAATTATCTACCAAACTCTGAGAACACGAGGAGGACGGGACCCAAGATCAGAAAGAGCACTTCGACCCCCTCGTTCATCGCTCCCAGCACATCTCCCGTGATACCGCCAAACTTTTTTGACATCCACCAGACTACAGATCGAACCACAAGACACACGGCTATCATTAGCATAACCGCTGTGACCGCATCGAACATTCCCCACAACCCCAACCCCACAATCGTTGTGGCCACCAGAACATCGCGCCACGTCACAGTCCGGATAAACTGCGCAGCCAACCCTTCCGATCGTGGATACACCACACCCCAGCAACCGATCACCATTGCCCATCGCCCAATAGCCGGCATACATAACACCATGCCCTCTCGCAATCCTACTGGCAGGGCCAGAAGTCCGGCATAGCGAAGCCCAAGAATTAACATCAACCCTGTGGCCCCAAGGGCCCCGATACGGGAATCCCGGAGAATCATGAGCCGATGTTCGGAATCCCTTCCCCCGGAAAGTGCATCAACGGTATCCGCCCAACCATCAAGATGGAGACCTCCGGTGACCAGCACGTAGAAAGCCAGAATCACCATATTCAAAACCACGGGATGAAAGTGGCTCCCCAATAATCGGTCGATCATGACAAGGCTCGCGCCAAGCAGAAATCCAACTAGAGGAAACCAGTGAAGGGAGGAACCGAACGTCGCGGAAGGAATCTTTGACCCCGAAGATCCTGGAAGAGGAATGATCGTCAGCAGTTGCCACGCCAAAGAAAACGAAGCCCATAGACTCCTCATGCCATTTCCGGAAACGGTCGTTCGGCCTCATCCACGCCCGCACTTTCGAACGTGGCCATTTGCGTCAGACAGGCCAAACTCGATTGAAGCAATCCGATAGCCAAACAGGCTCCTGTGCCTTCCCCGAGCCGAAGATCCAAATCCAACAGCGGGCGAAACCCTAACGTATCCATGGCCAAACGATGGCCGGGCTCCGCAGAGACGTGGGAAGGAATCATATAGGCCTGACAGTGGGGCTCCAAGGCGACGGCCAACAAGGCGGCGGCCCCGGTAATAAACCCATCCAGGACTACAGGCACGCGACATGCCGCCCCACCCACAAGAATCCCCACCAATCCGCCGATTTCAAATCCTCCGACCTTCGCCAGTACATCCAAAGGATCGTGAGCGTCCGGGGCATTTCGTTGAATGCCCCGCTCAATCACCTGAATCTTTTTCGCCAATTGCAACGCATCAACTCCTGTGCCTTTACCCGTTACGTCGGCCACAGGATGGCGCGTCATGACCGCAGTAATGGCACTGCTGACAGTGGTATTGCCAATGCCCATTTCTCCGATTCCGATTAACCCGATCCCGTCGGCGCACGCTTCCTGGACAAGACGGATACCTTCTTCCACACTTTGGACGGCTTGTTCCCGACTCATGGCAGGGCCTTCACAAATATTTCGGGTCCCTAACCCGATCTTTCTCACCCACAAACCTGGTGGCGCACCCATGTCCTCTTGAACGCCCATATCCACCACGCGAACCTCGGCTCCAACCTGGCGAGCCAGGACATTGATCGCGGCCCCGCCTTGTAAAAAGTTTTTGACCATTTGTGCCGTGACCGATGAGGGATAGGCGCTTACGCCTTCTCCTGCAACACCATGATCGGCAGCCAGGACAAACACCATGGCATCCGGATTTTTTGCGGGAAGCGACTGGGTTATCGCAACGTACTGGGTCCCTAAGGATTCAAGCCGACCAAGGCTGCTTTGAGGTTTCGTCAGCCGGTCCCATAACACCTGGGCGCGACGCCCGCCCGCCTGTGAGACAGGTTGAATCGCCGCGAGAGTTTCCTGAATGAACGGAGAAGAATGGTCCATCGATTACTTCAGTCTGAGGGGCAGCCCACTCACCAGAAAATAGACTTCATCAGCTTCAGCCGCAACCATTTGATTCATCCGGCCCGCCACATCTCGGAATGACCGGCTGATCGCATCCCCGGGCACCAACCCGAGACCTAACTCATTACTGACCACAACAACCTGACCGGGAGAGGCGCGAGCCGACCGAAGGAATGCTCTTACATGTGTTGGGACTTGCGAAGGCCGTACCTTGTCTCGCAGGAGATTATTCACCCACAACGTTAAACAATCTACGACAATACTGGGATAGCCTGATCCTTCCTCGGCCAGCCATTCGGAAATCCTGGTAGGAATTTCAAAAGTCGCCCACCCGCGGCCCCGCGACCGCTGATGCTTCTGTATTCGACTGGCCATTTCCTGATCGAACGGTTCTCCGGTTGCGACGAATGCCCGTGGAGATTTCACCATTCCCTGTTGTAACGCAAACGTACTTTTACCTGACCGTGCGCCCCCAAGGACAAAAATCAGTTTAGACACGACTGGGGCCTTTTTCTTTGTCACATGAAGACCAGAATCCTTTGACAGTGGAGAAAAAACATCCCTGAACGGACGCAGATGAGATTGACGGATAGAACCCATAAAATTTTCCCTACTAAAATCAACCCATTGGATTATCACGGCATGGGTTCTGAGGACGTATTACAAAAAGACGACCATGCTAGCTCTTCGGTGATGTTCCCTGTTCTCTCTCCCACAGGAATTCTGTTTCTCCCTGTTTTTTTGTCACCCACCGGGCAAACACAAATAACGCATCACTCAGCCGATTGAGAAACATGACCAATTCCCGCTCGATCGGTTCCTCCCTCGACAGGGTGACACACAGTCGTTCGGCACGACGACAAATTGTACGGGCGACATGCAGCAACGCGGCGAGTTGTCCCCCACCAGGCAAAATGAATTCTTTCAAGGGCGCCAGATCTTTTTGGCACTCATCAATAAGATGTTCCAAGTGGGCCACATCCTCCGGGGTCACGGTTGGCATATTCGGAAACGATTCTCCCGGAGCTGTGGCGAGAATACCACCCAGATCAAATAACTTATTTTGCGTCCACCTCAAGATGTTCCCCATACGCTCAGACACTTCAGCATTCGTTCCGGTCTGTCCATTCGACACACGAGCCAATCCAAGCATGGAATTCAATTCGTCCACCGTGCCATAGGCTTCCACCCGGACGGAATCTTTCCAGACTTCCTGCCCTCCAGCCAACCGGGTTTTCCCCGCATCACCTGTACGGGTATACACTTTGGATATCCGCATTGTATAAGTCTCCAGAAAAAAGTTGAATAATTCGCTTAGTCTTCAGTCGTGCAGGGACTAAGAGAAATGGCCCCACCATCGTATCGTTAACAATCCAACGACCTCAAGGCTTAAGACCTCCTGTATTCCGCGATTCCTCGTGACACCGACGTATACACAGCACGGCCCATCATTTCCCCAAGAACCGTGTGAAGACCACAATGGTCTTCTTCAAGTTCACCGCTGGCTCCCACCACGAGACAATCGGTACCGGTTAAATCGGCCGGACGACCGGACTTGCAACTGGTGACACCGTTATCTCGAAATGCTGCGGCTTTTGCTGAGGAGGCGATATGTACCGCCTGGATACGTCCGGCAATCGTCGGAAGAGCATTGGTCGCCATCACCATATTCACTGTTCCGGTCGAATCGCCTGGATTACCCAGGTCAACATCGGCATCGTCTAAAACGGAGCGGGCATTGGATAGTCCGACAGTCACGAGAACATGCACCCAGGCCCCCGATGAATTCAGAAAACAGTCGGTAAACGCACTCACGTTCGCAGCGGTCATTAATCCGATGGTCTCTTCGGGAATGAGAGAGTGTGCTTTGAACAGAACCCCGAAATCCTCCGCCAGCGTGGCCGAAGAGGAAGATCCGTTAAAGCCCACTTGAACATTGGCAACCCCGGAAGCAGATGTTTCCCCACCATTCCAAGGCGCCCAACTCAGACAATCGAAAATCCTAGGAAAACGGACGAACAGACAATGAGGCCGAAGGTCAATCTGAAGCGGAGATATCATCGTATTCACAGTCTTATTCCACCGCAGATTCCAGGGAGGGGACAGACGGTTTTTCAGGGTTTTCGACAGGACCGCAAAAGTCGGAACGATCACTCGTGCGCTTTCCCCACCTCTCATAATGCACAAGTTCCTCAAGTGGCATTCGTTTGCGCCATCCTGCTTTTTCAAGATCCGGTTGATGGGCAAAACCCTTCACATATCCGACACACAAATAGGCCACGACCCAAACGGCTTGAGGAATGTCTAAGACCTTCTTTAAGAGGTCATAATCCAGAATTGACACCCAACCGACCCCGATACCTTCGGCTCGTGCTGCAAGCCAGAGGTTTTGAATGGCGCAGCAGGTACTATACAAATCTGTCTCGGGAGCAGTGGCACGACCTAACACGGATGGGCCACCTCGGTCACGGGAACAGGTCACACAGATATTGACGGGAGCTTCCTGAATGCCTTCCAGCTTGAGCCCACGGTACAGATCGGCTTTCGATCCTTCATACCGAAGAGCCGCCGCTTCATTCGCCTGAAGGAACAGGTTTTTAACGGCTTTTTTGGTCTCGGGGTGACGAATGACCAGAAAATCCCATGGCTGCATAAATCCCACGGAACCTGCATGATGAGAGGCCAACAACATACGTTGAAGAATGTCCTCGGGAATCGAATCAGAAAGAAAATCCCTGCGCACATCTCTCCGTTCGAAAATAGCACGATAGACCGCTTCCCGCTCTTCAACGGAAAAATCGCCGGAGGATTGAGAGATCGTCTGTTTCAAAATTCGACTCCTTTTTGAGCCTTGATGCCATTGCGAAAGGGATGCTTAATCATCTTCATTTCCGAAACCAGGTCTGCGGCTTCGATGAGCTCCGGTTTCGCGCCTCGCCCGGTAATCACCACATGAAGCATGGGAGAACGCTGAGCTACGGCTGCGAGCACCTGTTGGAGCGAAACATATTCATGATGGATCGCAATATTTAACTCATCCAGAATGACCATGCCAAAGGATGGATCTTGAAGAAACTTTTCTACTTCCGTCCACGCCTTTTGAGCAACCTGCGTGTCCCGTTCACGATCTTGTGTTTCCCAGGTATACCCTTCACCCATTCGAAGAAATACCACCTGGTTACCGAAGCTCTTCAGTATTCGTTCTTCTGCGGTATCAATGGCGCCTTTGATAAATTGCACTACCGCCACGTTCATACCATGTCCGAGGCATCTGATGGCCATGCCCAATGCTGCAGTGGTCTTGCCTTTGCCTGCACCCGTGTGGACCATCAATAGACCCTGTTCTTCTTGTGCCGCAGCAATTCGTCGATCCACAGAGGCTTTCAACCGTTCCATGCGGGCCTGATGCATTTGGTCGCTCATAGCCTAGTCCCCCTCATCGCCGTTCCCCCCCTTGCCGCTTCGACCAAAGCCAAAGGGACATGAGGGTGACTGGAAAAATGTAAATTCGTATACAGAGCGATGACATTCCCTACCGTAATACCATCTCCTCCCCGGTCCCGTCCCTGCGCATCGGTGAGATGACCGAGATATTCCAGATCTCCCTTGGGATGAAGCGTCGAATAGTGAAACTCATGTCCACGGATTCTCGTTCCCTGTTCTCCAAGAAGTCCCGTGTGAGTCACCGTCGTTTTGCCGACTCCGCTATGCGTGCCCGCAATGACGAGCCTCGAAAGTCTCACGAGTTTCCGCTCGCACTAGAAGTCTTTGCCACCGGTAAGTCAAACGTCACTCGAACACCACCGAACACGGACCGTACCGGGGTTCCAAAGTACAGGACTTCTTCATAATGCCGGTTCAGAATATTGTCCACGCGCACATACCCTTGCATGGAGGGCGTAATGTCATAGGAAGCCGAGAAGTTGATGACATAAAAATCCGAGAGTGGCTGTTGATCGCCAGTCGTGTTAAATCGAGAACCCACATAACGGAAGGTTGTGGTCATACTCAATGGATTGATGGGTTGATAGGTCAACGCCAGGCTCCCTTGGTGAACCGGCCAACGAGGCAGCCGGGCCCCCGTCTCCAGGTCTCTCGTGATCGTATAGGTATACTGTCCCTGAAGGTCCAGCACCTTCATATACGGGAGCCCTTCAGCCAGGACGAGCTTACCACTCCCCTCCCAACCCTGACTTTTCGCCGACCCGATGTTCTGTGCGCAAAACCCAAAAGGCGTGAGTGGTGCGCAGCCTGCAGGGTCAAACGCCGTGACAATAAGTTGCCGATAGCGGTTCCAGAAATATCCGCCACTCAAGGTGACGCGCTTGTCCCAAAACGCTTGATCGATCCCAATATCGAAGCTTTGACTTTTTTCCGGCTTGAGATTCGGGTTCCCGAAATTCGGAAAAAACAATTCATTAATCGATGGAGCTCGAAATCCGGTGGCATAACTGGTCCGGAGTTTCGTGCCGGTTTCTTTGACGAGATATCCCCCCGTCACACGATAGGTCGTCGCATCCCCGAAGGAATTATAGGAATCCTGTCGGAATCCACCTGTGGCAAAAAACCGGTCAAACAGATTTAATTGGACCTGAGCAAATCCGGCATTGCTTGAGAGCGTTTTTTCAGAAAACGTTCCTTTATTTTCTCCACGTTGTTCTCTGAATTGATAGCCAACGGTGAGAAGAAGAGGTTTCCCAATTTGAAAATTACTTTGCCATTCAATCCGATTAGTCTTTGTTCGAATATCTGAATTACCAAACGCTTCGGGCGTACTCTCCAATCCGGTGGTAATGCTGCGTTGGTTATCCCCGGCCTGGGTAATCAATGTTTCCTGTGAGTGGGCCAACGTAATTTTCTGGTCCCACCAGTCCGTGATCGGTTGATGATAACTTCCGCTATAGATATATTGTTCACCTGCCGACTTCGCTTTGAACACATCGAAGGGACCCCCGAAGGTGCTGGGATTATCCAAGTCGATATCGTTATTAATCCAGCGGAATGCTAATTCCAACCGCCCGTCCCACGGCCCCTTCACACCCAACAAAGAAGACGCCTGCCAATTACGAAAGGCATCCCGCTCAACCGCTCCCCGCCGATAATTCACCGAAGAAAATTTGGACATATCCCACCGCGTCAATGTGGCAGAAAAATCTACCGGTCCCATTTGTCCGGCAAAACTTCCTCCTTCTCGAATGGAATTAAATGATCCGTATTCTGAGAAGAATCTGGCAACCGGAGCACCTGTCCCGCGCTTGGTTCGGATGTCGACCACCCCACCGACGGCATCAGAACCCCACAGCATGCTCTGCGCCCCCCGTAGGACGGTCACGGATTCGATATTATCCGTGGTCATGGTGCCAAAATTAAATTCCCCGAGTGTCGCACTGTTCACAATGGCACCATCAATCAACACCAGGGTTTGAGCGGAACTTCCTCCACGAATCCTCACGGTATTGTTCGTACCTGGCCCACCAGAGGAAAACGTCGCCAGACCTTGGCTCAAATTGAGCGCATCCACAAGCGTTCGACTGTGTCTGCGCTGCATGTCTTCCTCTGTAATGACTTCAACCGCACTGGTGGTTTGGGTAAGAGGCACAGGTGTTTTTGTAGCCGTCACCACCACCGGATCTAACTGATAGACAGGCGCTGTAGCCTGCGAAGAATCCGACTCTTCAGTCAGACTCTCTGCCGCTATGGTGACAGAAGGATAGAAAGAGATCAGCACAAGAGCAGAGAAAATCCAAACCCTACCAAACCGGTCAAACACCAACGCACAGATTTTCGTGGACATGATCCACCTCCCTTTCGCTCGAAGGGGTTTTATGGAAGAAACAGCTGTTGGGTCTCCTGACTTGCGGATCGTCGTTTTTCTGCTCCTTCTCATGGACATCATGTCCACAATGGACTCTTGCAGAATTACTCCCCGCTTACAGTGGCGGCACCGTGCTGGATTTACACCAGCTTCCCCGTCACAACCATCGATATTCCGCTAAAGAACCCTCCTCCTTTGTTAAATGGTTTATCCTGTTCGGTACACAACAATTCATACTTCACCGCAACGAACTTCACCACTCCACTCGATCACACAGGTAACGATACTCGGGGCAACCCCGATTGTGGATGACGGTCTACCAGAACCTGGCATCCATAAATCGATTCCAACAGATCGGGACGCAAGACGTCGCAAGGAGATCCAACTTCCATGATTTGCCCATGGTGTAACATCATAAGCCGGTCACAATATTGACTGGCCAGATTCAAATCATGAGACACTAGAACCACCGTGAGGCCACGCTCCCGATTCAACCTCCGAAGAATTCTTGCAATATCCAACTGGTGGTACAAATCCAAAAAGGCTGTGGGTTCATCCAACAGCAATATCTGAGGTTCCTGCGTGAGGGCACGAGCGATCACCGCCCGCTGACGTTCCCCTCCGGACACATCTGTGACGAGCCTGGCTCCCAGATGGACGACATCGAGATCCTCCATGGCCTGGTGAGCGATTCGCCAATCGTCCGCATCCTCCCAATGCCATCCCCCATACCCCTGATGGTGCGGAAATCGTCCCATCAGGACCATTTCGGCAATGGTAAAAGGGAAAATCTGCAGCGTCTCCTGCGGAACCAACGCGACCTGTCTGGCCACCTCACCTTGGGACAGGCGTGAGAGGGGATCCCCGAACAACTCAACGGTGCCGGACCGTGGACGTAACACCCGTGCAAGGATCTTGAGTAACGTACTTTTTCCAGAACCATTGGGACCAAGAATCCCAAGGATTTTTCCGGAA
>JBGSSO010000058.1:0-18197 GCA_041737015.1 Nitrospirales bacterium | reverse complement strand
AAGGATTTTGAGAATATTTAATTGAGGACTCTGAAGTTGAGATTCGGTCAGGCCTAATTTTTCGCGACAAAATTCCTCAGTGAGGGTCCATTTGTTAAACGCAAAGTGAATATCAAAGGCTCCGTCCAGCGTGGCCTCCATCCGTTCCAGCACCGCACGGTCGAATCCCTTGGCTAGCAAGGTGTCATGGTTGATAAAGGGGGCCTGTTTGAGTGTTCGGGTTCCCGTTGCATAGGTGATGATATCTTGAATCTGGCTTGAGCTGTATCCAAGATGCCGTAAAGCGGGTGGAAGACTTTGATTGATGATTTTAAAGTAGCCACCCCCGGCCAGTTTTTTGAATTTGACCAGGGCAAAATCTGGCTCGATTCCGGTCGTGTCGCAATCCATGACTAAGCCGATTGTGCCGGTCGGTGCGATGACGGTGGCTTGTGCGTTTCGATACCCGTACTGCTCCCCCAGTTCCAATGCCCGGTCCCAGGAAGTTTGCGCGGCTTGTAAGAGGGTTTGAGGACATTGGTCAGGTTGAATGCCCATGGGCGGGATGGTGAGCTCTTCATATTCATCAGGCTGAGCATTGTAGGCCGCACGTCGATGGTTTCGCATGACTCGAAGCATGGCTTCGGCGTTACGTGGATAGGCGTTAAAGTGCCCTAATTCTTTGGCCATTTCTGCGGATGTGGCATAGGCTTCCCCGGTCATCAGGGACGTAATGGCACCAGTCCAGGCCAAGGCCTGTGGCGAATCATAGGGAATCCCAATTTTCATCAGAATGGAGCCCAAGTTGGCATAGCCAAGACCAAGGGTTCTATAGGCAAAGCTTTTTTCAGCAATCGCACGGCCCGGGAATCCTGCCATCAGCACGCTGATTTCCAGGACAATCGTCCACAACCGGACGGCATGTCGAAAGCCGTCAATATCAAACTCTCCTTCCGATGTCAGAAATCGCCCTAAATTGAGGGAGGCCAGGTTGCAGGCGGTATCATCTAAAAACATATATTCGCTGCAAGGATTCGAGGCATTAATCCGACCATCCTGGGGACAGGTGTGCCATTCGTTAATGGTTGTGTCGTATTGCACGCCGGGATCTGCGCAGATCCAGGCCGCCCAGGCGATTCGATCCCATAATTCTTTTGCCGGCATGGTTTTGCAGACCGCACCGTCGGTCCGTCTGGTCAACTTCCAATCCCCGCCTGCCTGAAGGGTCTCAAAAAATTCGTTTGGAATTCTGATGCTATTATTCGAGTTTTGCCCTGAGACCGTCTGATAGGCTTTGCTATCCCAATTGGTGTCATATTCATGGAACACAAAATGGGTAAATCCTTCCTGAGCGTAGCTGAACATCCGGTGAATATAGAGTTCAGGCACAGCGGCTTCCCGTGCGGCTTGGATCGCCTCACGTAAGGAATGATTGTCTCGGGGATTGGTATCGACCTGAGTGGTCCCGTCCTGACGTGGGACGTGACAGGCCTTTAAGATGGTGTTTAGGTGACGCGCGCAGACTTTTGATCCGGTAACCATGGCCGCCACTTTTTGTTCTTCTATGACTTTCCAATCAATAAATTCTTCAATGTCGGGATGGTCTAAATCCAGGCACACCATTTTCGCGGCGCGGCGAGTCGTGCCTCCCGATTTAATGGCACCGGCAGCCCGATCGCCGATTTTGAGAAAGGACATGAGTCCTGACGAGCGACCGCCTCCGGATAATGATTCTCCATCGGCCCGTAACTTGGAAAAATTGGTGCCGGTTCCTGACCCGTATTTGAACAGACGGGCTTCCCGAACCCACAGATCCATAATCCCGCCTTCATTCACCAAATCATCAGAGATTGATTGGATAAAGCAGGCATGGACTTGAGGGCGCTCATACGCATTGCGGGCTTGTTTGACCCGATGGGTATTCTGGTCTACGTAGAAATGTCCTTGTGAGGGTCCAGACAGGCCGTAGGCAAAGTGCAGGCCGGTATTGAACCATTGGGGAGAATTCGGAGCGGCCATTTGCCAGGCCAACATATAGCTGAGTTCGTCTTTAAAGGTTTCGGCATCTTCAGGGGTATCAAAGTAGTGATGGGTCTTGCCCCATTCCGTCCAACAACCGGCTAGTCGATGGAACACTTGCCGGGCATCACGTTCCCCTCCCAGAAGGGGGCCGCCTTTGTCATTGATGAGAGGAAGTCCTTGGTCGTCAAATTGGGGAACCCCGGCTTTGCGAAAATATTTCTGAGCCAAAATATCGACCGCCAATTGAGACCAATGTTCCGGGGCCAGAATGTTGTCTTGATGGAACACGGCCGAGCCATCCGGATTCCGGATTTCTGAGGATCGGTGTGAGAAGGGAATGGCCTGATACGGGCTTTCACCAGTTTTTGTGAATCGACGGTCAATTTTCATGTAGGACTCCTTTGGAAGAGACTGCAAACCTGAGGGGTAATTCTTCGGTCATTTTCTCCGCTTCATCTGGCATCCCTGCCTTCCAAAAGAGCGCACATTGAAGTTGTGCCTCTCTACTGCCCGGTATGCTCTCACGGAACCTGGAGTTCATACAACAAGCAGTACAACCAGAAGCCATCAATTGCAGCGTAACGGCGAATGACTGGCCTCTAGCAGGAAAGAAATGGCATATGCCAAATGCCTGCACACATCAAGGAAAATAGGAAAAAATAAAACCGGAAGAAAAAATTGGTATAAACCAATGGCCCACAATCTATAGCGGATAGAAAAAAATGTCAATACTAAATGTTGTGACTGGTGCCTTATAAATGGGGATTTCTGTGCAGAACATGTGAGTTGAAAAAACCTAATATTTTGTGCGGGGTTCTGAATGAATTTTCATGGTTATCAACAGCCTGAAATTTTAACCAGACAAGTTATGCACACCAATACGATTCAAGAAGAAAAAAATTGATAGAAAAATGTCAGGTTTCCTTTTGTCGTTCTCACGACAAATTTTAAAACAATTAATAATCTGGAAATTTATAGAGGAAAAATTGTGTTCAGCATGAAAGAAGTCAGGAGGGAATCGATAGGACATCCCTTGGAAAATTTTTTGATTTGCGACGGTATCTTATGCCACGTTATGACTTGTAGGAGATGGACCCGATATGGTCCCTCAGAGACCAGGAGGACTATTTTTTTGAAGAAGGAGCCAAATCATGTATGTGTGGAGTAAACCCTTGGTTCTTGGGTTAGTACTGGCGTTGGTCTTATTGGAGGGAATGTTTTTCCTCATGATCGGTGAGGGAGGGGAAAGCCAGTTACATGTCCGAACGACTCAATGGATTACGGCCAATTATGTGTTGTTAATGATTTGGATCTTTGTCTGGATGTATGATCAAGCAAGGGTGAGAGGAAAAAATGTGTGGTTGTGGATCTTGCCCTATGCCTTGTTTCCTCTTCCGACGCTGGCATTTTTTATTTTCAGGCTTCAGCGGCGGATTGCCTGAGCCGATTTACCCGATAATCACTCGGGCCTTGGCATATCGATAGGGTTTGCTTACTGCGGTTTTCACGGCAAATAATCCGATCATTAATGGCCCGAACCGGCCCAAAAGCATGGACAGCATAATCATCACTTTTCCAAAATCGGTAAAGAGGGCCGATAAGCTCAGAGTTTCGCCGTTTCCTAATGACATGCCCACAATGCCCATAGCTGAGGTGATTTCGAACATCAGAAATAAAAACGGTTGTGATTCGGTAGAATCCAACAAGAGGGTCATACCGGTAATCATGACAAAGGCCAGGACGCTGAAGCAAAGGGCTCGGGTAATGAGGTCCTGGGGTATTCGCCGGTTAAAAACCTCCACGTCTCGATCTCGACGAAGCATGCTTAAGATGGTCAGAAATACGATGGCCGCAGTGGTCGTTTTGAGGCCTCCTGCCATACTCCCGGGCGATCCTCCGATGGCCATCAATAATAACAGGAAATAGAGTGTGGCATCGCGCATATCGACGATATCGATGGATGTGAACCCTGCGGTACGGGAAACTGAGTGAAAGTAGGAAATTGTCAACTTTTTTCCGATGGAGGCGGATTGGAATGTGGAAGGATTATTCCACTCCAATATGGTAATGCCTACTGTTCCACCCACGATAAGCAGGGCGGTGGTTGCTAGCACCAATTTGGTATGGGTCTGTAGACGAAAGCGTTGCCCACGAAGATTGCCCAGAAGATCTTCAAAGACAAAAAACCCGATGCTTCCGAAGATCACCAAAATGGTGATGATTCCATTGATGGTCCAGTCTGTTTGAAAGGACTTAAAGCTATCAGAAAAAAGGGCAAACCCGGCATTATTAAATGCCGAAATGGCATGGAATATTCCGTAATAGGCCGCGGTCCCCCAAGGGAAATCGACGGCAAAGCGAAGCGTGAGCAACACCGCGCCAAGGCCCTCTAACCCAAAGGTTATTATGGCGACCAGCTTCACGAACCGGACCAATCCCTGTAAATCCATCGTATTCATTGATTCGCTGAGCATCATGCGGTCTCGCAACCCAAGGCGACGCCCTAAAATAAGTAAGATCATCGTGGCCATCAAGGCGTATCCTAATCCTCCGATCTGAATCAATCCGAGAACCACGCTTTGCCCAAACAAGGTGAAATCCTGAGGAGTATCCACGACGATGAGACCCGTGACGCAGACCGCAGAGGTCGCAGTAAAGAGCGCGTCAAGGAATGAAATGTTCACTCCGGGATGTGTGGCAAATGGAAGCATGAGGAGGCAGGCCCCGAAGAGAATGAGCCCGAGGGCAGCTAATGCCACAATCTGGCCCGGTAGTAACCGAAAGCCGACAAAGCGAGCTATCAGGAGTCTTCCGAAACCGTCGCTCATTGCTTGAGGAGAGAGGGTTTGATTGAACGTGAATCAGGATAGGCGGATAGGGTCATCGTGTTCGAACCAACGGGACTGCCAAGCTTTGGTCCATGTCCAAGCACAGGCCTTTTGTTATAAAAAATAGAAGTGGGGCGGGAGACAAGATTGAAAGACGATAGATAACTGTAGGGCAATTCCCAAATGTGCCCAGCTGAATCTAGGGTTTTCAAAAAATATTAGCATGTTCGGTCGGTAATGGAAACCTGGTTTTCCCCTGCCTTGTTGTGTGGATAGGCCTTCTTTATAATGCCTTGCCTATGAATTCTGAGGATTTTCAACAACCACAACCGCGCGTGACGTTGTATACGTTAGGGTGTCGACTCAACCAGGCTGAAACGGCCGTCCTTAAAGACGGGTTTCAGCAAAGCGGGTTTATCCCGGTTGAGTTTGGTCAGGAAACCGATGTTTTTGTGATCAATACCTGCACCGTCACGGAAGGGGCTGAGGTGGATTGTCGACGAATCGTTCGCCAGGTCCTCCGTCATTCCCCCCACGCCTTTGTAGCCGTCACCGGGTGTTATGCCCAGACCGGCTTGGAAGTGCTTCGCCGCATGGCCGATATTGATCTCATTGTCGGGAATCAATTCAAAATGCAGCTGCCTGCGATCATTCCGCCTTTTCCCCAGCTTAAAAAACAACCTGTGCCACTGGTGCATCATGGACGGATTGATCCTAAGAATTTTTCGATAGAAGGCGTGGGAGCCTATACCACGACTCGCGCAAATCTGAAAATCCAGGACGGGTGTCAGTTTATGTGTTCGTTTTGCCTGATTCCCTTTGCCAGAGGCCGGGAGCGGAGCCGGTTTCTGGAGGATGCGGTTTGTGAGGCCGAGCTGTTGGTGGAAAGAGGGCATCGGGAGTTAGTGCTGACGGGGGTTAACATCGGGCAATACCGCGATGGAGCTGCCGATCTCCTGGTGCTCATTCAACGCTTGGAAGCTATTAAAGGCCTAGAGCGGATCCGTATTTCCTCTATTGAACCCACAACGGTTCCTGAGAGTCTTCTGGACTATATGAGCAGTTCCACCAAGCTGTGCCGGCATTTACATGTTCCCTTACAGAGTGGTGACGATCATATATTGCAGGCCATGAATCGCCGGTATTCTGTGCGAGAGTATCAGGATGCCATGGAATCAGCGCTGAAACGGATTCCAGACCTGTGCTTTGGCACGGATGTGCTGGTGGGATTTCCTGGGGAGGGCCCACGAGAATTTGCGAATACGCAAGCGGTGGTCAGGGATCTTCCTTTTGCGTATTTGCATGTGTTTAGTTACTCGCCTCGGGCCGGTACGGCTTCCACCAAATTACCGCATCCCGTGTCTCCAATTACGACGAAAGAGCGGAGTCGATCTTTGCGGGAAATGTCAGGTCATAAGCGAATGGCGTTTCAGCAGCGGTTTTTAGGGCGACGAGTCTCGGTGTTATTTGAAGCAGCGGAAGCGGATGGGTATTGGCCAGGGCTCACGGATAATTTTCTTCGGGTCACCGTTCGTTCTCGACATCCGCTACGGAATACTATTCAACCGGTCGTTGTGACTGGCATGATGTCGGATACCACGTTGGGATTGCTGGAGCCATCCTCTGAAAGTCCTCCTTCGGCACGGGATCCTTTTTCTGCTTCTTCACTCGTGTGCGTTTCATAAGGAAGGCGATGGTTGTGAGCGGACCTCCTTTACTCCTCCCTACCAGCCTGAAGGCCCGGACCCGTTCCCCTGGTAAAAGTGGCTATCAGGTGTATATGGAGACCTTCGGGTGTCAGATGAATGAATATGATTCGGAAATCGTTCGATCGCTCTTAAAAACACGAGGATTTCAATTTACTCCGTATGATGATGAAGCCGATGTGATCCTGTTTAACACCTGTGCTATTCGTGAGAATGCCCATAATCGCGTGTATGGCCATTTAGCCCGCTATACCAATAGAAAACAGGAACGTGGCTTGGTCATCGGGGTATTAGGCTGTATGGCTCAGAATCTGAAACAAGAGCTGATGGATACTCGATCGTTTATTGATGTGCTGGTCGGGCCAGATGGGTACCGGCGACTGCCCGATCTTCTTATGGATGCGCTGGAGCATCGTAAGCGAGGGTTGGCGGTTGATCTATCCGAATACGAAACGTATGCCCACATCGTCCCGGACCGGCCTGATGGAATTAATGGATGGATTGCCGTGATGCGGGGCTGTGATAATTTTTGTTCCTTTTGCGTGGTGCCGTATACGCGAGGACGAGAACGCTCTCGAGACCCTGAGGGGATTATTCAGGAAGCCCATCAATTGGTCAGTCAGGGGGTTCGGCAAATCACGTTATTGGGACAAAATGTCAATTCCTACCGGTCCGGTGAATGGGATTTTGCCCGATTGTTAATCGCCGTTGGGGATGTTCCCGGGATTCAGCGTGTGCGGTTTATGTCTCCCCATCCCAAAGATTTTCCTCCTGCCCTGCTTGAAGCTGTTGCGGAGCATCCCGCCATCTGTAAGACGATTCATTTGCCGCTGCAATCGGCTAATGATCGAATTCTGGAACGCATGGGGCGGGGTTACACCCAAAGAGAGTATCGTAAGCTGGTTGAGGCCATTCGAAAGAAAGGCCCTCTTGTCTTGACCACCGATCTCATTTGTGGATTTTGTGGAGAAACCGATGAGGAGTTCCAGGAGACCTATCGTCTCATGCAAGAGGTGGGATATCAGGCCGCATTCGTATTCAAATATTCTGAACGAAAGCACACGATTGCGGCCAGAAAATTTGTGGACGATGTTCCTGAGCAGGTGAAGGGATACAGGACGAACCAGATCGTGGAATTGCAAAAAGAAATTTCCCTTTCAAAAAACAAAGATCTCATCGGCACCACTGTAGAGGTTATGCTGGAAGGACATTCCAAAAAATCCGATCTTCAATGGATGGGACATAGCGACCACAACGTGACGGTGGTCTGGCCCAAGGATGACGAAGTCCGTCAACCAGGAGACCTTGTGCCCGTTCTTGTCATGGATGCCTCGCCTTCAACCCTTTATGGGCATGTCCAATCCTGATGGATTTCGTGTGTTACCTGGAGGCGAAAACATTCTTAACCCCGCCGTCCGTCCATAAATCTTCGATTTTCCTGCCATTCTCTTTGCTCGGCTCCTCCTAAATTTCGTCTTTTCCCGGTTGAGGTCGTGTTTGCGGGGAGAAACCCATCAAACCGTAAGCTGGTTTCTACCTCAAGTCAGGTACTCATTGTCCGATAAAATCTTTGAATACTTATAGCTTTCCGGTCGCATGCCGGAACGGATTGTCCTTCAACTTCCTGGTGCTCATTCAGAAAAGAACTCCCCATCCAATCGATCTATGGAGACAAGCCTATACGGTGATAAGTCTGGATGATTGGTTTTCGAAGGAATACTGTTGTGGTGAATGGTGATAACAGGCATGAGGTTTGACGAATAATGGATCCCCAGATTCTGCAGCGTATAAAAAACTGCAAGACCCTACCGGCGATCCCCGCGTTGCCTCTGCAAGTCCTCCAACTGTGTCGAGATGAGAGGACGACCGCCCAACGCATTGGTGACGTTATTAGCAAAGACCCTTCCTTTGTCGCCAAGCTGTTGAATGTGGCCAATTCCAGTTTTTACGGGGGCAGTCGACATAAAGTGACGACAGTCACCCATGCGGTAACGTTATTAGGCATGAATTCTATTGCCACGTTGGCGTTTTGTTTTTCGTTATATCGGGACTTACGAAAAAAAGGTGGCGGAGCGTTTGATCATACCCATTTTTGGCATCGATGTATTTTGGCGAGTTTGGCCGCGAAAATATTGGCCAAGCGCGTCCGGGTGACGAACGAAGAAGAGATTTTCCTTGCCGGATTATTGCAGGACTTGGGCGTGTTGGTGATGAGTGAGGCGTTAGGCGTGGAATATGGGTTGATTTATAAAAAAGCTGCTCAGGATCATCAGGCACTTGAGGCGTTAGAACAAGATCGATGGAAAACGGATCATTGCGAGATCGGGGCATGGTTGGCCGAGACATGGGAATTGCCGGAATTATTGCGAGAATCCGTCAAAGGGAGTCATGACCCTTCCCTGGCGTCCAGCAGCGATGAAGTTTCCCGGTTAACTATTCAATGCGTGGCCTTGTCGGGGCGGTTGGCTGATATGTGGTGCCACCCACAGCCGGAGGTGGCTATTCAATCGGCCATTCAATTATCAAAGGAGCTTTTGGAAATTGAACCTGACGGACTTGTGGAAGTGGCCAAACAAATTGCTGACGGAATCCCCGATATGTCCAGTTTTTTCCAGATCAGCTTGGGTAAACCCGAAGACATTCAAAAAGTGTTAGATAATCTTATACAAATCGTAACGGGCATTTCTCAACCCGAAATATCAGAACCCATCCCTGCCATTTAAGTCACTAGTTCCTCACAGGTTTTCCCTTGGTGTCTCTCGGTATTTAATCGATTTAGCTTCCGTTAGCCGAATAGATTTGCACGTGGCTTCTAATGTTAGGGTGATGGCGGGACAAGTCCGTCGATTTACCAGGAAATGCCGAAGACCTGACCTAGGAGGTCTTGAGGCACAAGGCGACATTCACTCACGAATGTTTAGAGGGAAAGAGAATTTATCCATTCAAGGGGACTGCCAGGATTGAGGTCCAGTCCATGGGATGTTCGCTCTTGGAGCGGATAAGATGGATCATGTCGACTGTGAAGTTGAGGCGTAAAGCTTGAGATAAGGTTGACGTGATTTTGTTTTTCAGTTCAAGGGAATAATGACCATACAATAGGCTGAGATGGGGCATATAGGGGTTGAGTTCCTTGACGAACAGTCTTCTTGCCAGTTCATGCGCATTCATGAGTGCCGGTGTTTTCTGAGTCTTTAAGAACACGCATTGGAAGTATTGATCACCATAGGCTGGTTCGGCCAGAAGAATATCAAAAGGTGCAAGCGATCCTCCGAGTTCAATGCATCGAACGGATATAGCCTCCTCTGTGCCTGAAAGAGACCCCAGGAGCGTCACATGCGGGTCGAAGACTGGAGCGTGATACGCTTTGCTCAAGTCGGTAATGGTCTTCATGAGAACGTCGTAGGCCTGCCCAGTAGGTGCCAGCCAGAGGTGATAGGTGTTTGCCACATGCATCTCCTTCAGATTTGTCGAGAAGCGCCTGAGAAACGCATTCTTATGGCTCAAAGGAGTATTCTAGGTAGTGGTCTTTTCTTTTGGTTTTGATGGTTTAATTCCGGTCCAGATAAGCAGGCCTCCACTCATGATCAATGCCAATGGAACGAGCATCAATACAAAGAGGTTTCCCTTGGCTTGCCAAGCTGCTGTGCCCATTGTCCCACCGACAAAAGCCAACGCGGTGCCGAGTGTGATCAGGATAGTTCTTACGATGAAGGATGCGACCTGTTTGAGCTTGCTTCGAGGCGCTTTTTGAAGTTCTGCTTCTCTACCGAATAATAGTGTTGGTCTCGTTGCCTGGGTGTTCCTTCGTTCTCCCTTGATGGCTGGTCCACCAAGTGTTTTCTCGTCACCGTTTTTTTTCCTGATGGGCCCAAGGATTTGAAACCGGATGGCAATGAACCCTTGATTTGCGACAGAGATGGAATCCAGCCTGAGTTGTAAAAATGGCCAGAGCCCACCAGTCACAATCTGTTTGGCTACATCACTCGGAACATACCCCAACATATCCCGTTTTGTAGAAAAGATTTGCTCCGATACCCCAAATATCTTGATGGCATGGGGGTCCTGGGGATTGCTTGGTTCTTGCTCCCAATCCAACAGGTGATTGGAGCCTTGGATAAATTGCCAGACAATGGTCTGCTGATCTTGAATTCCCTGAATCTCAAGATTTTCATAGTAGATTTCGTACCCAACTTGAATTGGGGGCAAGAAAGAAATGCCTTCAGGCATGACAACATTCTGGCGGTCTTTTCGTTCCGACATGCTTCAGCCGTACCTGTTTCGTTGGTTAAATGGGGAGAAGTGGTGAATTCTCTTTCGAAAAAATGTCATTTGGTTTATTTCTTTCAACAGGGTCCTCCCTTTGGGTATATGGCATAGAGCTGGACTCAACTCCGATCAAGCAACGTTCCTTACACCATACAAAAATTGGAGTGTAAAGGAAATGCGTGCAAAGATTTGTGGCTAATTGACATGTTGTCTTGGTGCCGTGTTTTTGCTTGACCCACTTGAAGAGTGGCGAATGCCCTCAAAAAATATTGGGTTACTAGGGGATTTGATCAAACGGTAGGTCTCTTTTCTACCCCGTTTCATAAGGGCATGGAGGAGAGTGCCAGATTGAATGTGAAAGGAGAGCTATGAATCGGAGGGACTAATGAGTCAAGGTGGGAAGAATTGGTTGGATAAGTCCAATCTTTTTACTGTCGTTATTGTGCTTGGGAAAGAGTTGCTCACATGAACTCAACATGGAAAGATGGAGGTAGGCTATGAAGCCTTCAGGAATACTCAGTGAGTTTAAATGCCGTCAGGAAAGATGGAACTTTCATCAACCATGAGGATTATTTCACAATCCACACAAGAATCGCGGCAAAGAGAATGAGCCACCACCGAAGACTCAACGAGAGTTTTTCTCCCTCGCTTTGGTAGTAAAATCGTTTGTTCATCTCACATCTCCTTATTTGATGATTTTCAAAATATAGGTGGATGTTGATGTTGACCATTACACATAGGACCTACATTCGAGGCAGGGTCTGTTGTGGGATGAGCCTTTCTCCAATGAGCCATTGGGTCACACAAAACAAGAGCCTGCCCGATGCGGGGCAGCCTCTTGTTAGATCACCGAAAGTTAACTTGGTTTTCTTCGTGGTTGAGATTTGCTCTCTTTCCCTCAGTGGTTTAGTAAGTGGGTTGTTACCGCTCTAGGGTTGAATGTCCCATTCGGTGGAGACTGTATCGGGAGAGCCGATTCCAATCAGGGTTACCCCATTCATCAGCCAGACTTTTACTTCCCCTGTAGTCGTACTCTTCAAGGCCACGTCCGCTTTCCCATCTCCATTCATATCCCCCACCTGCTCAATCTTCCACGCCGAGGCGATGCCGCCCAAAACTTTAGACGACGCAATAGAGGTCCCATTCATCAGCCAGATGGCCAGGATGTCGCTTGTGTCATTCTTCCAGATAAGGTCGGCCTTCCCATCGGCATTGAAATCGCCAACACCCTCAATCTTCCAATCCGTGGAGGTGCTGCCGGGAAAGCCCGTGCTGGTCACAGTGGTTCCATTCATCACCCACACGGCCACGGCTCCATTGCTGCCGTTACGCCAGATGACATCGGCTTTCCCATCTCCCGTCACATCGCCGATCCCCGTGATCTGCCAGTTGAGCGGCACCCCGCCCGGGAAGGCAACCGAGGCCAGGGCGGTCCCGTTCATCAGCCAGATGGCCGTGTTGCCGTCACTGCCGTTGCGCCAGATCAGATCGGCTTTGCCATCGGCGTTGACATCCCCGACGGCCTGAATGACCCAGGTGGTCGGCGCGCTGCCGGGAAAGCCCGTGGACGTCACGGTCGTGCCGTTCATCAGCCAGATTGCCACCGTGCCGTTGGTGCTATTGCGCCAGATGACATCGGCCTTGCCATCCCCTGTCACATCGCCGATCCCCGCGATCTGCCAGTTGAGCGGCACCCCGCCTGGGAAGCCGACTGAGGCCCGGACGGTCCCGTTCATTATCCAGATGGCCGAGCTCCCGGTGATTGTGTTGCGCCAGATCAGGTCGCCTTTCCCATCTCCGTTGAGGTCATAAGGCGTATTCATGGGTAAGGCAATAGGAGGAGGGACGGGCCCACTCCTGGTATCTGTGGCCGTCGAATAATTATACTGACAGGTATCTCCTACCAGATCCTGACCGACAACTGTGTAGGTCCAGCTATTCCCCGCAAGGGAACCCGTTACAGTATCGCTTCCGCTAAACCAAAACCCCCCGTTAACGGTAACCACATAGGGGCATAAGGCATTCACCGTTCCATCTACGGCTACGGTGCCGGAGCACGTCTCCGTCTGCATAATGGTATTTCCGCCCTGACTCTCCGAGGCCACTATTGTGAAACTAAAGTTGGCGCCAGTTTGGTTGGTAATACTGTAAGTATCCCCTCCCGGATCAAAATAGACCCCATTATCATCAGGATCTTGGCACCCCGTTACCGTTACACTGGAGGGACCACTTGTCCACGTGCCTCGAATATCCGGCAGGGTTGCCGCATGCAGACTTTCCAAGGTCAACGTCAAAAGAAGTGAACTCGCTAAACCCACTCTTATCAGTAAATATGTCCAATTTTTGCGCTTCATGTGACTAGCTCTCCTTATTGAATCCTTATCAGTCGCTTGTAATAGGTAAAAATGAGAAGAGCAAAAAATAGGCCTTTTATAGGGCAACGATTCTCATTAGCATAAATCGCTTCTAAAACGGCCTGGCTACAAAATTCGAAAAAGAACCGGCCAACTCAGACCCGGATGCAATTGTAGAAAAAAACCACAAACATTGATCACGACCTATCTATTCACTGGCCTTATTGGGATCAAAAGGCAAAAAATACTTTTGCTGTAAAGGCTGCGTTTCAGAATTTTTATTAGACCAATTTTGCCGCGTAGAGCTTAGTGCTGGAGGAATCCAGTCTGACAGCAAGTTGGTGATGTCGCTTGTAAAGGAGAAAGGTTGTGCAATAAATTTTGAGTGGCTATAAGTTGTTTGACCACACAGGCCTTGATGCCACATAGCTGGTTTCTCCATCTAGGTTTTATGTCAGACTTAGGTGGTTGCGGAAAGGAGAAGAAGCTCCTTCCTTTTCAAAGATCTGTCGACAGGACTGTTTGAGGGAATGCAGATCAAACGGCTTAAGGAAGAAGCCTTGAGCACCTTCCGTTAGAAGCTGACGAAGGGCTGGGAGGTCTAACCCACCGGACATTGCCAGCACCGGCATTTGATATCCTAACCATCGTAATTCATCGAGCATAGTTCGCCCGTTCATCACGGGCATATGCATATCCAGCAAAATTCCGTCGATCGTATGATTCATGACCACATCCAGGCCTTCCCGTCCATTTCTCGCCAGACACACGTGATATCTACAATTTTCAAGGACAGTATTTAGTAACCCTGCCACTGAAGGATCATCTTCAACCACCAAAATACACGGCCGGGTTTTTCTGGTATTTAAGGAATCATGCATGAAGTCAGGCGTTGGGTCTGGTGTGTTCATTTCTGAGTTCTCCAGTTCATTCGTCCCATGGGGAGAAGAAGACAACAGGTGCATCAGAAAAGACCTTTCTTTCGGGTTGCTCCTAGCATCTGAAATCGATTGTTCTTAATAGTGGGTTCTTCAGCATTTTCCCTGGAGCATCAGTAACAAATTATGGGAGAGCAATTGTCTGGAAAAATGTTGGATACCAACGGGGGAATGGATAGCTCATCTCTACTGACTCCATGGGATGTACTCGGTCTTCTCGCTCAGTAAAGTCAAGTGTTGCGGAAATAACTATTCCAAGAAAGGGGGGAGGGTAACTCAAGGGGGCATCTCCCGCCATATCCGAAAGGCTGAAAATGGTATTGTTCATACATAAGGAGTCTGGGGTTGAGCCTCCACAGCTTCTTTTTCAGATTGATAGATAGGAACAATCTCTGAGAGGTGGGTCGAATCTAAGAGATCTTTTACCGTCGGTTGCGGGCTGACGATACTGAGATGCACGTGATTGGGTCTCATCTTGTGATACCAAAGGAATAATTGTCCTAATCCCATTGAATCAATCCATGTAATCTCAGAAAAATTTAGGATGATATGTTGACAACCCATTTCCTTTGCTCCAAGGATGGCGACTTCCAGGCCTAACTTAGAACTGGCGTCAAAACTTCCTGAGAGGTCCAATATTTTTGTGTTGTGCTGACAATGCTCTCTGACGGCAAGCATGGGTTCCTCCTCCCTTCTTTTTTGATTCCCTTAGGACTAGCGCGAATTAATTGCCCGATTTTGTTCTTTTCTGCGCCTCTCGTGAAGAGATCTTGGTTATGTTTTCTTGACAGTTGACGCTCCGAGGAGATGTGCATCAATTCCCCATACAGGTTAAATTGAAATACGTATATACTATGAGGGGAACTTCACCAATGAAAAAAGGACGAATTCGACTAAGTTCAAGAGAATTGTCATTCCGTCCGCATGCCGAACCGTATGAAGCCTCTGTCGTCTCCCTAATCTGGTTCGAGGCGAGGATGCTTATCCCATCTGCCAACTGTATGCGAACTTGCCCGTGTGTGAGGTAGGAACATCGGCGTACTGATTGAAAAGACCAGTCACAACGGAAAATATCCTGTTGGACAAAACATATGAAAAACTAGAATTTCGTAGAGGTTCCGGTTGTCCCATTCGGGGATATGGCAAATAACCTGGGTGCCATCAGATGGTAAGAAGGGACCCGTTATGTGCGGCGAGTCTAAATTTTGAGCAGGATTTTTGCGTTTACAACCTCAAGGCATGAAATTCAGGAGGGGTCGGCGGGGAAGAGACGGATTAATCGCAGAACGAACGAAGAATTATCTCAGGCGGGAGATTAATCATTCACACCTCAAGAAAGATATGAACCTCCAGACAAGAGGATCGGACATCCCTGATTACTTAAATTGTGGCCCCTCACACAAGAATTTGCCTGTCAGAGGCTTCCTACCATTTACGACCACCTAAATGCCAACCGGATGTTTCAAGCATCAGAACTTACAAGGGCGGTTGTCCTGTTCCTACCCACTGAATTGACGCGTTTAGGAAAGAACCGGTATAAGGCTGGTTGTTACAGGATCGATAGAGATTGACCACTCACCAGTTTTAACAATTACCGCGCCTAAAATAAGACATGAAATGGTTGTAAATGGTAGAGTGGATTTCACCAAGACTGATGAGGGGGACGGTTTTTTCGGGTTAGCATTTATTTCACACTAGTCAGATGACACTGCTTGACGAACTCACCTAACTTATTGAAAATACAGTAAAAGCGCCCGTAGCTCAATGGATAGAGCACTTGACTACGGATCAAGAGGTTGCCGGTTCGACTCCTGCCGGGCGCACCATCTTCGGTTATTCATTTTTAAAACGCCGCATTTATCTTTTTCAAATTCAGACGTGCAGATATGCTGGGGGGCAAGATTGAGGAGCCTCCGGGCATTTTTCACTTAAGACCTGAGTCATTTGCTCATTCTTGTCGGTCTTGGCTGCCAAAGAGTCTCTCTTTATCACGATCCAGAGCTTCCGAAACCAGTCTGCGAGTTGGTTTGTGAAATTTGGAGTAATATTGGAATCCAAATTCACGCCTGACCTGTCCATAGGATTGTCCAACCTCCGGAAGGCGATAAGGTCTTTGAATCCCCAGGCGTTTTGCTGTTGGTGAGTCTGGGAAATTTGGTGAACAGGTTCGTTAATTTGGTGAGCACCTTATATGGATGCGGTTTTGGGTAGGTATAGAAAGGCGACTTCCAGAATTTTTGTTTTTTTTCGATTCATGTTTGAATTGGAAAAGTCTCGGGTGAAATTCTCAGACATGGTTTATGCCACGTTGAAATACCCACGTATGGTTCATTCTGCGGTGTGGGCGCTTGGACTCAGTTGCCAGAGGCTCCAACTCAACATTTTACGGAGAGCCATCATGTCAGGACTGGTGGAAGGATTGGTCCAGGTTTTCAGATTAAGTTTTTCCAAAGGTTGAATCGCGCGTCGATCACCAAGGTTCCCAAGACCTTTGACGGCTTCCGTTTGTATCTCGGGTTCTTCTGTATCCAAGGCTTTCATAAACTGAGCGAATAAAGCGGGAGCATTGCTCTGCGTGGCAATGGTTCCCAAGGCTTGAATAGCGGCTAATCTGTGGTCTGAGTTAGTGGAGGATGCCAAATACGAAGCCAAGGCAGGGATTGCCTTTTCTCCTTGTTGCCCAAGTGCCAATAGTGCCGTCGGCGTCAGGGCGGGATTGGTGAGCGCCAGCTTAAGGGCTTCGAAGGCTTGATCGGAAGCCAGAGTTCCCAAAAGTTTGAGGATTGTCGTTTGTCGTTCAATATTGTCCGGGGATTTCTGAAAGAGCATCAGTAATCTGTCAGCTTGTTCCCATTCAGCCACTAGATACAATGGGAAATCATCGTGTTGAAGTTGGGTGTTAAGAGCAGACATTGCGAAGGTTCCCGAATCCGAGGCTCCTGCGATTTCCGCAGCCTCACTTGTATCTTCAAATGAAGTGTGAACTTCCCAGCTCCAAGGAGGAAATTGTTCTCCATAGCGATAAGAAATATGACAGGCAGGGCCTTTCCATAATCGAGAAGTCAGGGCTGGACTAGTATTCCGATGTTTACTCGGGCCGGTGAATGTCTGTCGTTCTTCACATTTTACCCGTATGACCGCATCGTGAGATTCATCTGGAGTAGAGGCGATGGTAAAGCCTGTCTCGGTCAATCGGTCGGTGACGGTCTTCGTGATAGCGGTGGAGTCCTGGAGTCCTCGCTCCGTGAGGGCTATGCTTTCGACCACTAAGACTTGGGCTGCTATCAGGGGATGAACCGGATGAGCCTCCAGTGGTGTTTGTTGGGCCCAGGCCGGGGAGGAAAGACCCATCAGGCAGGAAATTCCTCCGGCTATTTGCCAAAAGACGAACAGAGGTGTGAATAGGGTGCTCATATTGTATGGACCTTGATGTTCGGGTGAATGAAAAAATGAATTATGTCGTGCACGAATCTACTCTGTCCTTGAAACCGTCTGCAAGAACGGGAAAAAGAGGGTTCTTAAGGGGAGGGAACTTGTGGTCTGATTAGAGATTCAAACGGAGAATCCTGGGACTAGCTACCTGTCTTTACTTTTCACCTATCTTATCAGGCATTCAAGTCGGAAAAAAACTGTGAGAGGCAAAAAGATGCAGGTCATGGAGGGAAATATCGCTATGGTTTCAAAAATCGAATGGTGCTTACACGCTGTTCAGCGATGGGGCTTCTTTTTTCTCATTGGCATGGTGTCGATTGGGATTTGCCCTGTTTCGGCCGAAGTCCTCATGACCACGGATTTTGAATCTGGGACCCTTTCTGGCTGGACGGTGTTTTCTACCTCCAATGGAACCTTAGGGGGACAGGGATTTCCTACCGTTGCCTTGTGTGATCATGGGAACCCAGTCTCTCCCTCTCATTGTCTTCAGGTCCAAGTCGGACAGCTTCAGTACGCTCCTACCCATGAAGTGCAACAAGGTGGAGGGATTGGGCTCACCACCATGACTGTTTCTGGCCTCATGCAGCTCTCAGCCCGTGTGGGGGTCATCTACCGTTCTCCCGATTATAATAGGAATCTGAACGGGGGATTGTTTGAATGGGTCGTTGATGG
>JBGSSO010000045.1:0-2416 GCA_041737015.1 Nitrospirales bacterium | reverse complement strand
TGACGCTTCCAAATTCAGCCAGACGGTCGGCCAGATCGGTGCTCGCCCTATCGAGCATGGCAATATTCCGATGGCTGAGTTCAACACTGATCCCGGCCCCGCGCCCAGGTCCTCCGCTATCCGCCTCAAACCGCAGGTATTCCACTCCCGGGAAATCCGGAGTATGTTCCCGCCAGAGGGTGGTCAATTCGCTGGTGCTGAGCGGACGATGGTTCGCATCCGGCAAATAGGCGCGAACGTCGATGGTGTTTTCAACCACCAGCGCGAAGGTGCCGTTGGTAATCTGTTGTCCCGGATACTGGTCGATCACCTCCTGCACGGAACGGATCAACCCGTCCCGGATCCGGATCATTTCAGCGGGCGGACTTCCGAAAGGAAGCGCGGCTGTGGCCTTGGCAAAATCAGCCTCAACGGTGGGCATGAGAATAAAGCCCATGCGTCCGCTGAAGGGATAGGCCAGCACGATGGCAAAAATCCCGAACCCAATGGCAATCGTCAGATAGCGGTGAGTAATGGCCCGGCGAAGAAAAGGACCATAGGTTCGTTCGACGAATCGGGAAAACCATGCGCTGAACCGTTGTTGGGTGTGATGCAGGGTTCCGCCGATGGTGCCGGTCGGATTGGCGCCCGAATGCGCCAGATGGGCTGGAAGGACGAACAAGGCTTCGATCCAGGAAATAATGAAGGCTGTCGAGACCACCACGGGAATCACGGCCCAGATTTTCCCGAAAGATCCGGGCATGAACATCAGCGGCAGGAAGGCCACGATATTCGTCAAAATGCTGAAGCTGATGGGAATGGCAATATCCCGCGCCCCCAGGATGGCCGCCTCGCTGAGAGATTTGCCGCGTTGCCGGTATTCATAAATGTTTTCCCCGGCAATAATGGCGTCATCCACCACAATCCCGAGCGCAATAATGAATGCAAAGAGGGACACCATATTGATGGACACGTCCATGGCCGGGAGGAAGAGCATGGTTCCCAGAAATGACGTTGGGATCCCCACCGTCACCCAGAACGCTAGTTTGTATTCCAAAAACAGGGTGAGAATGGCCAGGACCAGCAACAATCCCAGAAATCCATTCTTCAGCAGCAGCGTAAGCCGTTGATAATAGATTTCCGACCGATCCTTGAGAATGGTGTAATGGATGGAGGCCGGCAGATCAGGAACAATACGGGCCATCGCGGCGCGTACGCTTTCCGACACACCGATCGGGGTTTGATCACCTACTCGAAAGATTTCGATGCCAATGGCACGTACCCCGTTAAAGGTGGCATACGTTTCGCTTTCCTGGAATCCTTCTGACACGTGCGCGAGATCCCCGAGACGCAAGAGCGTTCCCGTTTGGTTGGCAATGATGGGGATGTCGGCAAAGTCTGATGCCCAATCCCGTCGTTCCTGCACCCGCAACAAAATTTCTCCGCTGGAGGTTTCCACGCTTCCCCCCGATCGATCGAGCGCGGTCGCGCGAATGGTTTGTGCGATGCCCTCCAATGTGAGTCCATAGGCCCGGAGGTCTTCCTGAGACACCTCCACATGAATTTCATACGCCCGCGCGCCTTCAAGATCGATTTGGGTAATGCCCGGTTCTTGTAGGAGACGGTCCCGAACCTGTTCGGCGATTTCACGAAGGGTCCATTCCGAGACGTCTCCATACAATTGAAGAGTCAGGACGTCGCGACGACGGGTATCCAATGTGACACGTGGCTTTTCCGTATCCTCGGGAAACGTGACGATGCGGCTGATCGCCTGCTGAATGTCCTGATACACTTTTTGATTGTTGGACTTGGCCAGAAGTTCGACGACGACCGTTCCCTGATTTTCCGAGGCCGTGGCCCGGATCTCGCTCACCCCTTCTAGACCGCGCACCCCTTCTTCAATCGCCAGAATCACCCCGTGTTCAACTTCTTCGGGACTCGCGCCGGGAAAGGGGACCGTAATGGTGACCGTATCTTCTTCAAACTCGGGAAACACCTCTTGTTTAATGTGGGAGGCCATAAACAGTCCGCCCAGAAGTAAAGTCAACATGAGCAGGTTGGGCGTGACCCGGTTGTGAACCATCCAGGCCAGAGGGCCGGATTCCCGGTGAGGTGGAGACAAGGAAGGGTTAGGTTCCATGGGGAGTCACTGGATCGTCCGAACGGCTGGTATTCAGGCGAATGGGCATCCCATTCGTGGGGGCGGAAATGTCGGTGACCACTAAGCGGTCTCCCGTTTCCAGGCCTTCTGAAATAAAGACATCATTTTGACCACGATAGGCGATCGTCACCTGACGAATTTCCAATGTATTGTCTGAATTCATGAGCCACACGGTGTCCTGATCATGGATCCAGCGACGATCCACTTTGGCAAGCCGGGCGAGTTCCTCCCCCTGAATTTCAGCGCGAAGATACGAGCCGAGCAGCACGCGAGGCA
>JBGSSO010000024.1:0-2245 GCA_041737015.1 Nitrospirales bacterium | reverse complement strand
GTCGGGCGTGTCGGTCGCACACACCAGGCCACCTCCCGGAAGGGCGGCCCCCTCCGCGGCCACGATGAGCGTCGATCGTTTTCCTTCGGCCTCCCGCTCGAGAATCTTCCGGCAGACGTTCTCAAACGTCCACGGGATCTCAGGCAGGAGGATCACATCGCCCCCACCGGCGATGCCTGCGTGGAGCGCGATCCAGCCGGCATGGCGACCCATCACCTCGAGCACCATCACCCGCTCGTGGCTCGCGGCCGTCGTATGAAGCCGATCGAGCGCGTCGGTCGCTGCGGCCACGGCCGAATCAAAATTCATTAAGGCTGTCAATAAAGGATTGCTGAAGATATTCTCGAAGATGGGGATCTCCACGGTCCAGTCCTATTGTGGAGCTCAAATTTTTGAAGCCATTGGCCTGAATAGCAAGCTGATTGATCGGTTCTTCACCGGAACGGCTTCACGGATCGAAGGAATTGGTCTCAGTGAGGTGGGGGAAGAAACCTTGCGCCGACATGCGTTGGCTTATCGTCCAGTCCCCATGCGGCAACTAGATTTTGGTGGCGAAATTCATTACCGGATTCAGGGAGAACACCATAACTGGAATCCTGAAACTATTTACAAACTTCAGCATGCGTCGCGTGCGAATGATGCCAAAGCCTATGCGGATTTTTCAGCCCTGGTGAATAAGGAGGACCAACGGCGCTCGAATCTTCGCGGACTGTTTGAGTTTAACTGGGCGGCCGAACCGGTCCCACTTGAAGAGGTAGAACCCGCCAGCGAAATTGTGAAGCGATTTACTACCGGTGCGATGTCGTTTGGTGCAATCAGTAAAGAAGCGCATGAGACGTTGGCCATTGCCATGAATCGCATAGGCGCCAAAAGCAATACCGGCGAAGGTGGTGAGGATCCAGAGCGATTTACACCTTTGTCGAACGGCGATTCAAAAAATTCCTATATTAAGCAAGTGGCATCGGGTCGTTTTGGGGTGACGGCGCATTATCTGGTGAATGCCAAGGAGCTGCAAATTAAAATGGCTCAAGGCGCCAAGCCCGGCGAAGGCGGGCAATTGCCTGGACACAAAGTCGATGAATTTATTGCCAAACTTCGCTATTCCACGCCGGGAGTTCAACTGATCTCTCCGCCCCCCCATCATGATATTTATTCTATTGAAGATCTGAAGCAACTCATTTTCGACCTCAAAAATTCCAATCCTGAAGCCGCCATTTCCGTGAAACTCGTGGCCGAAGTCGGAGTCGGAACCGTGGCTGCAGGAGTGGCAAAGGCTCATGCCGATAAGGTTCTCATAAGCGGGGATTCCGGAGGAACGGGAGCGTCTCCCCTCTCGTCCATTAAGTATGCGGGAGTACCTTGGGAATTAGGTCTGGCGGAAACGCACCAGACGCTCGTACTCAATAACCTGCGTGGGCGAATTCGTGTGGAAACTGACGGCCAACTGAAAACTGGCCGTGATGTGGTTATTGCAACCCTATTGGGGGCGGAAGAGTTTGGTTTTTCCACAGCTCCCCTCATTGTTGAGGGATGCATTATGATGAGGAAATGTCACCTCAATACCTGCCCGGTGGGAGTGGCCACACAAGATGGGGAGTTACGAAAACAATTTACGGGAAAACCAGAGCATGTTGTGAACTTCTTTATGTTTGTGGCAGAAGAGATCCGTTCCATGATGGCAAAACTCGGATTCAGGACCATACGCGAAATGATCGGACGGGTGGATAAGCTCAAAGTGCAAAAGGCTGTAGATCATTGGAAAGCCAAAGGATTGGATTTATCCCCGTTATTGGTGAAGCCGAATGTCGGTCCTGAGGTGGCCACCTCGTGTGTGCAAGCACAAGATCACGGTCTGAAAGGAATTTTGGATAATCAATTGGTGGAATTGTGTCAATCTGCCATTGAACGGGGCGAACCTGTTTCGCTGGATCTGCCTATACGAAATGTGAACCGGACCACCGGCACTGTTCTGTCAAGCCACATTGCACGCAAGTATGGGCCGGAAGGGCTTCCTCCCGACACGATTCGGATTAAATTTACCGGATCGGCCGGACAATCCTTTGGAGCATTTTTGTCGAAGGGTATTACGCTGATTCTGGAAGGTGAGTCGAATGACTATTTGGGGAAGGGTCTTTCTGGAGGGACAATTATTGTGGTTCCGCCGAAGGGGGTGACGTATTTGCCGGAAGATACGATTCTGATCGGGAACACGTCTTTATATGGGGCGACTGGTGGGGAAGGGTAT
>JBGSSO010000018.1:0-23219 GCA_041737015.1 Nitrospirales bacterium | reverse complement strand
GGCCGTCAATTCCGAACGCTTCGGTCACACAAAGGACCGGTCAGGGGAATCGCTCTTTCTTCTGATGGGAAATACCTCGCCACAGCTGGAAATGACCGGATCATCACCCTCTGGGATGGTGGAGAATAATCTATTTCCCGTCCAAGAAACCCTAAGACTCGAATACATGGCAGCTCTCTTCCGAAGAGGGCTGCCCTTTCAAGCGTCATCCTCTTCCCCCTTCTCAGAATCCGTGTCGTCGCATGCCCGAACAATTCCATACCGTTTACATTTTTCCCAAAGTCCTTTTCTTGATAATCCCAAAACCTTCGAGGCCGTCATCCGACTCCACCCTGTTCGATTGAGTATTTCAAGAATATGCCCCCGTTCAAAATGTTCTCGCGCTTCAGCCAATGTTTCCATCGCCCCATTTTTCACGCCTCTCCTGCCTTCCTGATCCCCGCAAAACCCGCATCCTTTTTGCGGTTCCCCTCCCGCATATGGACATCGACTCTGTCCGCAGAGATCCCAAACCTGGATTTCTTGAGTGTGTTGTGCCAATGCTAACGCCCGTTCAATGATATTTTCTAATTCTCGGACATTCCCCGGAAAGGAATATTGCAATAACACCTCGCGAGCTTGCCGTGATAAGGCTTTGGTTTCTTGGTGATTTCGACCTGCCATCGTCTCCAAAAAATGCTGGGCGATCATGAAAATATCTTCTCGACGCTCTCGGAGAGGTGGAAGCTGAACTGGCACCACATTCAATCGATAATAGAGGTCTTCGCGGAATCGTCCTTGTTCAACTTCTTTCCGCAAATCCTTCTGCGTTGCACACACCAATCGCACATCCACTTCAATCGTGTCATTTCCCCCGACGCGTTCAAACTGCCTTTCCTGTAGGACACGAAGCAATTTAATCTGGACCAACGGGGATATTTCGCCGATTTCATCCAAAAAAAGCGTTCCCTGATGAGCAAGTTCGAACCGACCATGCCGTTGTCGGATGGCTCCTGTAAACGCCCCTTTCTCATGCCCAAACAACTCAGCCTCCAACAGCGTTTCCGGTAGGGCAGCACAACTCACTTTGACCAACGCATGATTTCGGCGAGCGCTATTGGTATGGATGGCATTGGCGATCAACTCCTTTCCCGTTCCACTTTCCCCAACGACTAAAACCGTCGCGTCAGTCGCAGAGACTAACTTGACTTTCTCCAGCACTTGTCGCATCCGCTCATTTTTTCCCACAATCCCTTGAAAACTAAATTTCTTTTCCAGTGCATCCCGTAACACCCGATTTTCTTCCCGAAGAGCCACCACGGCGCAGACCCGCTCCACACTCAACAACAATTCATCCATAGAAAAGGGTTTCGTGATGTAGTCGTAGGCACCGCTTTTCATCGCATCGACAGCCGTGTCAACAGAGCCATGTGCAGTAATGACAATCACTTCCGTGCCAGGGCACTGCTCCCTGCACTGCTTCACGATATGCAGTCCATCCACACCGGGCAATCGCAAATCAGTAATCACCAAATTAAACCGTGAAGACTGCAACCGATCCAGTCCCTCCAACCCGGAACTGGCTTCCTGTACCACATAGCCGATCGCCTTCAGCGCATCCACCATAGAGACTCGCATCAAGGGCTCATCATCAATTATCAGGACGGAACCGTGAGTCATGTGCCTACCTTTACTGGAGTGCCCGCACGAGATCGAACTAATGGCAAGCGAATGGTAAAACGAGTGCCTTTTCCCTCTTCACTATCAACCAACATTTCACCTGCATGCCGCTGCACAATTCCCAAACTCACCGACAATCCCAACCCGGTCCCCTCTCCAGTCCCTTTTGTCGTAAAAAAAGGATCAAAAATATGAGGTCGAATCTCCGGAGGTATTCCGCACCCAGTATCCTCAACCTCAATCTCATATCCATCTTCCTGTTTTCGAGTACGCAACGTCACCTGGCCACCCTCCTTGAGTGCCTGAACCGCGTTCAGGACTAAGTTCATAATCACCTGCTCAATCATATGCGCATCGACCATCACCAAAGGCAGTGTCTCATCATAGATCTTACTCAGGGTGGCATGTTTGACCAGGAAAACATGCTCGGTCAATACCAGGACTCGGTCTAAAATTTGATGAAGATCTGTCATGGCTAATTCCGGTTCGCGTTGCTGGGAAAAATCCAGGAGCTGCCGAACGATACGTTGAACGCGTCGCAATCCATCCTCCATAAAATGCAAATATTCCTGAGACCGCTCGGGCGTCAAAGTTCCCTTTCGAATATTGTATAAACAATTCAAAATTCCCCCTAACGGATTGTTGATTTCATGAGCAACCCCGGCGGCCAGCTTACCAATGGACGCTAATCGCTCAGAATTCTGCACCTGACGCTCCAAATGCTTGCGCTCCGTAATATCCCTGGCAATGCCCAATACCCCTGTGTAGACGCCTTCATCATTGAGAAGTGGGGCCACACTCACCAGAACCGACCGCAACTCTCCCTCTCGACTGACCACCTCCACTTCGTAGACTTGCTTCGTCCCAAGATCCAATGTCTCTTTCAAATACCGGCCACGATACCGCTTGGAAAGTAACGAGAGATACGGCTTACCAATCAAATCTTCTTTTCGATAACCCCATGCATCAACCTTCCCATTGACATAAGTAAACCGTAAATCGACGTCCAAGGTATAAATCACGTCATTCGCATTTTCCAACAAACTTTCAATGTACAGCTTGGCTTGTTCAATTTCCCGCGTACGCTCAGAGACTTTCTCTTCCAGGACTTCGTTGTATCGTTGCAGTTCAGCTTCAAGCTTTTTATGCTCGGTAATATCTCGCAACTGCACCATGATTGAGGCTCTCCCACCCATATCGATGCGAACCATGTCCATTTCCATGGACTTCATGATGCCTTGCCGATCATAGACCTCAATCTCTGTCGTGGGCACTTTTGGCTCTTCACCACTGACTCGTTCCAACAAACTCTGACTGACCATCTGGAATGCCGGTGGGACAAACTTCACGAAGAAAGCGCCTTCTAAATCGGAAGGGACATACCCTAGGATTTCCCGTTCACGGGCATTGACATCCAAGATCCGGCCTTCCGAATCAACCACAAAGATTGAATCGGCAGCCAAATTAAATAACGCCTTATATCCCGCCTCTGAGTCAGACAGTTGTTGGGTTCGTTCGGCCACAATCCCTTCCAATTGGGTAGTATATCGCTCAACTTCACGCTCCAAAGCCTTTCGGGCAGTAATATCCCTCACAAATCCTCTCGAATACACCACCAAATGGGTGCCTGGATCCATCAGCGTTGTTGAATGAATTTCCACATCCATCACTTCACGCGATTGCGTGCGAAAAACGGTTTCTATGGAGCGAGCCCCACCTAAGGCTAACCCCTGCACATAGGCCCGCACCCCCTCTTGTTGTTCCGCTGGGACAATATCCCAGAGCGACATCTCAAGCATGTCGACGAGCGAATAGCCCAGCTTCTGCAACTCAGTCGTATTGACATGTACGAACCGCCCTCCGGGATCTAATTGATGAATCATTTCCGGAGCATTTTCAATGAGATCACGATATTTCTGCTCCAATCGCCCAATTTCATCCACTTTCTGGTTCAACTCAGAAAACGAATGTTGAAGATTGTCCGCCATGGCATTGAACGTATCAGCCAAGCGTTCGATTTCATCACCGGTACGGATCGCAATCTTTTCCGAAAGATACCCACCTCCAAATTGCTCAACTCCTTGCGATAAGGCTTGAATAGGCTTCACGATCCGGCCAGCAACCACGACTCCCGCCCCCCACAAGATGACAAAAACCGCGATTCCATAGAAGATGACCTTGCTTAATAATTGATCCAGCGGAGCATACGTTTCGGCAGAATCTTGACTGGTCAACATATGCCAGGACTTACCCCCAAAACTTTCTGGAGCAAGTGGCATCCCCAAGTGAAGAGGAGCATAGCCAACAATGGCATTCGGCATACCATGTGAATCTGGATCAGCAACCAACCACCCAACTCCACCTTGTTGAAACGCACTGACCACATTAGGCGGCATCACGTGTTCTTCCAAAGAAAATGCGGGGCAGAGAATCGGCATTCCATCGGAAGCAGTTAACATGGCATGACCTGTTTTCCCGGCGGCCACTTCAGAAATCGACCGAAATAACGAGTCCCTCCTCAGAAGAATACTGATGGCTCCCACTATGTGCTGACGATGATCATCCCAAATAGGGACGCCAACATTCAGGACATGAGTCCCAAACCCTGGATCAAATGACAAATCGCTCACAAACGCCTGGGCATCATGGTGTTGAACCACGGCCTCCCACCAAAGACTGTTTCCATGGAAAAAATTGACTTGTGGAAAAGAGCTCAACACCAGTGCCCCCTGCGTATCAACCACAACAATCGCGAGATAATCCGATTTTCGGATCGCGTGCCATTGAATCAGGTAGTCAGTAGCATATTTGTTCAGAAAAACCGGGAACTCATCCTTACTGGATTGGGCCCGCCAACTTTCCTGCCACTGCTGAATGAAAGCCTGAATTTCGTCTGGATTTTTATCAGCATAACTCCGGTTCGAATTCATGATGGCACTTCGAATAAATGGAATCGTGGCCAGCTGCTGAGCTTCATTGATCCCACGAATAATCTGGGTCTCGACTTTACGAGCCACTTCCACCGCAATCCCCTTCATGGTGATACCAGCGGCTTCCCTTAGAGCACGTTTTTCTTCAAAATATGTGAGGAGAAGAGAAAGAATAAGGGGCAGAAGACCAACCAGCACCATAGCCAGAATCGTCTTGCCCTTGAGTTGGAGGGGAAACCCAAAGCGTTTCACTTTGGTAACATCACAAAATCCATAAAAAACGTCTAACTCCTATAATTTCTTACATTTTGGTACTCCTTTTTCCTTGATGTCAAGAAACGGTAACAGGGAAGACTATTTACCTCGGCTCAGTAGCTTTCCCTCTGCACCAGGCCACAGTAAGAGAAGGGGACTCGCGACAAAAATCGAGGAATAGGTCCCAACGATGACCCCCAACAGTAAGGCCAATGAAAAATCATGTAAGACTTCCCCTCCCCAAATGGTCAGCGGCACCAAGACCAGAACCACAGTCAGTGTCGTAATTAATGTTCTGCTTAAGACCTGATTGATTCCATTATTGATAATCGTCGTCGTCGTTTCCCGTCTCCTCTGACGAAGATTTTCACGAATACGGTCAAACACAATCACCGTATCGGTCAAGGAATATCCTGCCAGGGTCAATAGCGCCGTCACCACCAGCAGCGTAATTTCTGTATCCAACAGAAAATAAATTCCCAACACCGCAAGCACGTCATGAAATGTGGCAATGGCCGCAGCCACGCCGAAACGAAACTCAAAACGAACGGCGACATAGAGGATAATGCCTGCAAGCGAAAGGATGACCGCAATCAAGGCATCTTCTTGCAGTTTCTTTCCAATCGTGGGTCCTATTGAAGTACTGGAATCCACGACAAACCCATGATCAGGAAATTCCGTTTGAAATGCTTGAATGATATTTTTACTCACTCCTTCTTCGATCGTGGTTTCTGTTTTCACGCGAATCAAGAGCTTCTGATCCTGGGTAAACTCCTGGAGCTCCGCGGCACCCAAACCATGCGTATCCAAGGCCTTCCTGGCCTCGGCAATCAACAGCGGCTTATCAAACTTAAGTTGGACCGCCGTCCCCCCGGCAAAATCAATCCCCAAATTGGCCCATCCCACCAGAATCCCTATAATGGCCAACAATCCCAAAGAAGCCAGAAAGCCCGATACCATGAAGGCAATGTTCCGCTTCCCCATAAAATCAATATCTGTTTTCCCAACAATTTCCATCATGACCAAAAAATTCTCCTCCCCAAAGAATATCCCATGTCTACGAGCATGCACTGACGCCTTTTATCAAGCAATCCTCATTTTTGAAAATGCCGCCAGTCCTCCCCCAACCAGCAGGGTTGACGGTTCGACCAATCAGGGCTCAAGCCAGGAACCCCTTAGATACTGAGCGAGTTCAACTTTCGTCGGTTCAGAAAATCAAACACCACCTTCGTCCCGACCAACGCCGTAAACAAGTTAATAGCAATTCCCAAACACAAGGTCACCGCAAACCCTTTGATGGGTCCCGTTCCAAATAAAAACAGCGCCAACCCCGTGATCAGGGTTGTCACATGGGAATCTACGATCGTCAAAAAGGCTTTATTATAGCCACTATCGACGGCTAAACGAACGGGACGGCCCTGGCGGAGTTCCTCTCTAATTCGCTCAAATATCAACACATTGGAATCGACTCCCATTCCAATGGTCAAAATAATTCCGGCAATGCCTGGTAACGTTAAGGTGGCATTGAGCGCAGATAAAGCTCCCAGCAAACAGATTAAATTGAGAAACACAGCCATATTGGCGATGAGACCAGAGAGCCGGTAATACACAATCATAAAAATCAAGACCAGCGTTCCGGCAATAATAGTTGTTCGTAACCCCTTCTCAATTGAATCCTGTCCCAGAGAAGGCCCAACGGTTAAATCCTGCAAGGTTTTCAAGGGTGCCGGTAACGCACCAGCTCGGAGCACCACGGCCAGATCATTCGCTTCTGCGGTGGTAAAGGTGCCTTCAATGATCGCCCGGCCGCCGCTAATGCGATCTCGAATGACGGGCGCCGAATACACCTTCCCATCCAGGACCACAGCCATCCGCTTACCGATGTTGGCAGCGGTCAGCTCATCAAATTCTCGTGCCCCTTTGCTGTCAAAGGTGATACTGACAATCGGCTCATTGAAATCACCAATCGTCACGCGCGCATCCTGCAACACATCCCCGATGAGCACGGCATCTTTTTTTACAAGATAGGGAATACTATACGCTCGACCATCCGGTTCCGAGATCGCTGTTTGAAAGAGAATTTCTGCCCCTTCAGGAATTTTCCCTTCTAACGTCTTCCTCACCGTATCCTCTTGGCCTTTTTCCACTTGAGGCGGTAAATCCAATGCGGCCTTGGACTCCTCCAACAATTTAAATTCTAAGAGAGCCGTTTCTTGAATGAGATCTTTAGCCCGTTGAGGGTCCTTGACCCCAGGCAATTGAATCGCAATTTGGTTGAGCCCCAATCGTTGGATAAGAGGTTCGGCGACCCCAAATTCATCAATCCGGTTTCTGAGAGTTTCAAGTGCCTGGTTGATGGCTGAGGTTTTGATTCGATCAACCTCGGGAGAGCGGAGTTCGTAGACCAAACGCGTTCCTGACGGATTTTGCGACTCAAAGTTCGGGAAAGCCTCATCAAGCAGCGTTCGGACTTTCTCTCCATCGGCTTCTTGTTGAAGGGTGATAACAATCACCTTCGAGCCCTCACGACGAACACCCTCCACCATGATCGCCTTGTCCTTCAGCAGATCCTCAACAGCCTTACGAATTCGATCAACGGCAATCTCCACCGCTCGTTCCTCTTCGACTTCCAAAACCAGGTGAATGCCTCCCTGAAGATCGAGACCCAAGGAAAGCCCACGGTGACTTAATACCCGCTTGACCCCATCAGGCAATGACTGGAACAGCCCTGGGAACGAAGGAAGGGCCAGGATGGCAGACACTACCGTGACCACAAAAAGGAGAAACAACCTCCCACGAAGCTTTTTCATTCATCTACCCCTTGATCCATCATGATTCATTCGACGTACGGATGCTTGCGATATGATCGCGTTGCAACCGAATTTTTGTATTATCCGCGACTTGTAGGGTAGCCGTTTCCTTATCCAAATTGGTCACGGTTCCCCAAATCCCCGAAGACGTAATGACCTTATCGCCTTTTTTCAAGCTATCCAACAATTCCCGTTGTTTTTTTTGCCGACGTTGCTGCGGCAAAATTAGCAAAAAATAAAACACTACAAAAATCAGAAGAAAAGGAATAAGCGATAATAAGCCGGCGGAGGAATCGGGACCGGCTCCCCCGGCTTGGGCCCAAGCATAGGAATCTAGGTTCATAAGTACCTCAAATAAAATGTGTCTGTGGCCAACCCACTTGATCAGGTCGATACTTCCTGAATGAGCGTTTCACTCGTGTCACACTCACGGCGGCGGTAAAAATCTTTCCGGTAGTCGTCAAACTGATTCGCGATAATGGCTTGTCGTAGCCCCTTCATGAGCGAGCCATAATACCAAAGATTATGAACCGTATTCAGACGTACGCCTAACATTTCATGCGATAAAAACAAGTGCCGCAAATAGGCCCTGGAAAACCGTTGGCAGACCGGACACCCGCATTCGCCATCAATGGGATTGGGATCACGGGCATAGCGAGCCTGTTTAATCAACACCTTCCCGGTCGAAGTAAACAGCCAACCGGTGCGCCCATGCCGGGTCGGGATAACGCAATCAAATAAATCCAATCCCCGAGCCACCCCTTCCACAATATCTTCAGGAAGCCCAACTCCCATTAAGTAGCGCGGACGACTGGGGGGAAGCTGGTCAATCACCGTCTCGATCATCGCCAACATTGCGGGCTTTTCTTCTCCCAGGGATAATCCACCCAAGGCATAGCCATCCATGTTCAAATTGACCAACTCCTGAGTCGACTCTTGTCTCAATTGGACAAAGACTCCGCCCTGAACAATCCCAAACAACCATTGATGCTCTTTTCTCGGCACCGAAGCACTTCGCTTAGCCCACCTGGTTGTTCGCTGTACGGCATCACGCGCCTGCTGTTCGGTACAAGGAAAGGCCGGACAATGGTCAAGAACCATCATAATATCGGATCCAAGTGCGACTTGGATGGCCAGGCTTTTTTCCGGTGAGAGTAAATGCCACGCACCGTCGATATGCGAACGAAAACCGACTCCCTCCTCCGTCACCTCACAGAGATCGGCCAGGCTCACCATCTGATAGCCACCACTATCGGTCAAAATCGCTCCGGGCCATTGCATGAAAGCATGAAGCCCTCCCAGAGATTCAATGAGTTCATGCCCAGGTCGCAAAAATAGATGATAGGCATTCGCCAAAATCATATGAAACCCGCATTCGCGGACTTCTTTCGGGTCCAGTCCTTTGACCGTCCCCTGTGAGCCAACCGGCATGAAGGCCGGAGTATCGATCTCGCCATGGGAGGTAGAAAGTCGTCCAACCCTCGCACGGCCAGAAGGCAACGTATGCTGAAGATGAAAACGATTGGGACCTGACTGTAAGGTGGATGGTTCTTTAGACATTATCTCTGGGTATGCTTGACCTTCACGCACGTTACATTTTCTCCGGCGCGGAAATTCCCAGGATTGCCAGCCCATTACCTATCACCGTCTGGACTTGCCGAAGCAGGGCTAAGCGAGCGGCGGTCAAATCCGGCGAAATACTTTCGTACGTGCGCTCCTGACTCGACGCTGTAGTATTCCCACTTTCCCCGAATTTTAGGTTGTCTCCCGTATCCCCGGTGTTCCTCTCAGGTTCCAATGAGGGAAGGACCCGATTTTTGTTGTAGTAGGCATGCAATTGCGCAGCAAGCTCTTGGAGATAAAACGTGACCCGATGAGGCTCCAACGCCATTGCACTGCTTTCGACCACAAAAGGATACTGTGCCAAAGTTTTAATCAGCCCTAACTCTTCATCCTGGATCAACAATGCCTGATCAACATCCTGGATCGTCGGAAGGGGTACTTGGCGTTCCTGCGCCACTCGAAAGAGACTGGCTAATCGCGCATGCGCATACTGAACATAATAGACGGGATTGTCCGAAGACTGTTGTTTGGCTAATTCCAAATCAAAATCCAAATGCGTATCGGCTCGTCTCATCAGGAAAAAGAACTTGGCGGCATCTGGACCAACCTCATCAATCACCTCGCGCAGGGTCACAAATTCACCGGCTCGCTTCGACATCTCAATTTTTTGCCCACCACGTCGCAGGCTCACCATTTGCACCAAGACAATCCGCAAAGCCTCCTTGGCAAAGCCAAACGCTTGAACTGTGGCCTCCATCCGTGGAATATACCCATGATGGTCGGCACCCCAAATGTTTATTAACATATCAAACCCACGGTCTAATTTCTGTCGATGGTAGGCTATATCGGCCGCTAAATAGGTATAGCTCCCATCCTGTTTTTGAGCCACACGATCCTTTTCATCTCCAAACTGAGATGAACGAAACCACCAGGCTCCCTCCTCTTCTATGAGCAGCCTTTTCTGCCGAAGTTCGTCCAACGACTGTTGAATAAGACCAGTCGTATGCAGGGATATCTCGCTAAACCAGGTTTCAAATTCGACACCAAATGTGGCCAAATCTTCTTTGATTCGATCCAAAAGCATCTGGCTGGCCAATTGTGCACAGAGCGTCTCGGCCTTATCCGATGAGCCATCCAGTAAGGTTTGCCCGTGGGTCTTCGCCACCGACTCAGCCACAATTTTTATATAGTCTCCATGATAGCCATCCTCGGGAAACGATGACGGTTTTCCCCAATGCTCTCGATAGCGGGCATAGACGGACCGGCCCAACAACTGCAATTGGCGACCGGCATCGTTAATATAATATTCACGGGAAACAGAAAATCCGACAGATTTCAATAACCTGGCAATGGCCTGTCCCAATGCTGCTCCTCGTCCATGTCCGACATGCAACGGCCCGGTCGGATTAGCACTCACGAACTCCAGGAGAATGCGTTTCCCTTTTCCGATGTCGCTGGTCCCATACAACGCCCCATGGTCCTGAATCATCCGTAAAACCTGAATCCACCGGAGAGGATGGAGGGTCAAATTCAAAAATCCTGGAGGGGCACTGTTAACGTGGAGGAAAACATCTGGAAACTGCCCACGAAGTCCTGCTGCCAACAGTTCGGCTACTTTCAAAGGCGGTTGTCGAACTTGTGAGGCCAATGTCATCGCGACACTAGAAGAAAAGTCTCCCCATTCCGGTCGTTTAGGAGGTTCCACAACAATGGGAGGAATCGTGTCCAGATTTAACTCGCCAGATTCCTTGACCGTGCCTAGGACAACCGCGATGGCTTCAATGACCTGGTTTTGGAGAAATTTCTCCACGCTGAAATATCCTATCTATGCAGAATATATGGGTTTTTTAATAGCCGCGGCGAATGTAACACAGCATTCTAGCCAAGGCAAGGCACAGTGAAATCTTCATCAACGCACTCAAAAATTGGGTAGGTCATGGATGCCCTGACTCCACATAATACGTCTTCAACAATTGCAAGGACTTCACGTGGGGAAAAAGCAAGACACGGTTTATCTGTGCAATGCGAAATGGACGCCTTCCCTATGCAATGACAGAATTTTCGTATTACAGCTACTTGGTTGCCACGCGGCGCCCATTTTGCCGGATCAGTGGGACCAAACAACAAAACCGAAGGAATGCCCAAACTTACAGCCAAATGCGACAGTCCGGAATCATGCCCAATAAACAATTGGGCATGACGTAAATATTGCGCTACCTGAAGCAGATCCATTCCCGTCAGAATGGCATACTCAAGATGAGTCAGTAAGCCTTGCACATTTCGAAGAGAGTCAATATCTGCGGGTCCTCCTACAAGACAAATTTTCCGCTTCGGATTCGCCATCATCAGGCCATTGACAATACTGCCCCATAACACGGGAGAGGCACATTTGTATCGACTGCCACTTCCAGTATGGAGAACGATAAGTGGCTCCTTGATGGGACAAGGGACTCTCGCCGAGGGTGATTGGGGAAGCGCAAGGTGCCGTGTAGGACTCACGTATGTTTCTATATCACACAGGACCTGTGTCGTCCTTGCCCACGGTTGGAGTATTTCTACATACCGATCAACCATATGATTATTAAGCAAAGTCGGGTCATGAGGGGACCGGAAAATACAGTTTTGAATTCCCGCAGTCCTCAACCAACTTCGCCAAATCCCGTCTGCGTCCGCCAACCAACCTAGGGCTCTATCGCAACGACGGAGAATCGACAGAAATTTTTCCTGATTCGAATCATTTTTCCCACGAAATGCCAGAAACTCCAGCCTATCAAAAGAATAGGACTGATGAACTTCCTGCGCATCCACAAGCACATCACCTAATTCCTTATGACCAAACCAAATCAGGCGATGCCCAGGAAATGTAATCTGCAATACCCGAAGAGCAGGTAGAGCCAATAACCCATCGCCTAATGCTCCAGGATGGACAATCAATAAATTTTTGGCGGAAAGAGGCATACTATTATTTCAAGTGAGAGGCAGCTTTTCTGGCAAATTCATAATCAGAGGGTGTATTGATATTCAAAAAAGAATACCCATGCGGATCGATGTCATCGAATAGAGATTCCTCAATAATTTGAACTGAGAGAGATGGGTTCTGAACCAGACATTGAATTCGAAGATTCCCGTCCTGAATCATCTGCTCCATTATGATGGAGCATCGTTTGGAATATCGTGCGTGAAGAGGCTGATATCCAGTCGAAAGTTTGGCGATCACCACATCACTTTCAGGCAGCGCACAAAGTCGAGAAATGACTAAAGAATTTAAAAATGGCATATCGCATGCCACAACAAAAACCGAAGAATGAGAGGCCTCCTTAATCCCGGTAAACATTCCCCCTAAAGACCCTTTATGAGGAATGACGTCAGTTACCAATCGGACGGGGAGATGTCCGCATGGATAATCTTCTATTGCAGTTACCAGTATTATCTCATCAAATAATTCACCTAAGGTGAGACAAACTTTATCAAGAAATTTAGTTCCCCCCCATTCAAGGTTTCGCTTATCTTTTCCCATCCTCCGGCTTTGCCCGCCAGCTAAGACCACACCGGAAATGTTTGTAAGTTTTTTTATATTGGTCATAAAAAAAGGGGGTGGTTGCCCACCCCCTTCATTTTTTCGGATAATTCCGAACTTTACAACTTTGTTAGACTTTACCCTTGCGCCTATTGGCTCGCCGGGTCAAAAGCCACCCTTCCACAAGGACCAAACCAATGGCGGCCAAGGTTGGATAAATATATGTTTCCTTCTCAATCGGTGGCTCTAACACAAGATAATAGAAAGCGGAGACCGCCATCTTTCTACCCACATCCCCGTTGTGACCATCCCAAACGAAGAAATTGATAGGAATATATTTCCCCAACTCAATGTAGGCATCTTCCTCATAATCACCTTTGAGTGGGCGGGTGACGATAACCGTCCATCGCCCATTGCTCCATTCCGCTTTCACAACTTTCAGTTGTTCGGTAAAATCATCACGATCTTCAAAATCCACATCCCAACCAGTACCTTGGTACGCTTTAAGGTTTCCATCAGCGGTCCATTTTGCGATGTCCACTGGAAATCCCTCATCACCCCAGAAATACCTTGGTTTTCTAGGTGCAGGAAGTTCCTGCCATTTTACGGGTAATTGGAAGGCAAGCCCATCATTGAACACTTGATAGGCAGTTTGTTTGGCTGCAATGGATTCAGGATGTTCAGGATCATCAGCAAACTTCGATCCTCCCGGAGCTTGTTCCTCAATCCCATAATCTCCAAGGTTCACTTCATAGGGCTCCCAGTCGACACTGTCTTTCTGCACACTCTTTGTACGGTCGTCCCAACGGAACATAAACGTTATATGGGTTTCATTGTATAAAGATTGAACCCAGACATCGTCAATTCTTGTGACGAAGTTTCTTGGCTTGTGAGTGATCTGTCCACCCATGGCCACAATCCTACGATCAACCAAGTTCCACCGTTCATCATTTTCATCGGCCGGAAGTTCTCCTTCTACGAATTTTGAAGGAACAACGAAATCGACTTTCGGCTTATCCGTTAGAGGATCGATTCCCCTAGGTTTAGCTGCCACTAAAGCTGCAGCAATCTCATCAGTCACATTACCACCGGCAATATCTACATCCTTATCCCGTTCGCACAGATGGTTTACATAGTTAGCAATGTGCCATCGGTCCTCAACAGTAGTATTATCGGCAAAAGAAGGCATAGGCGTACCGCTCACGCCAGTCGAAAAGGTCCTGAAAATATTTTTCACATTATACGCGTCCTGTCGGCTGCCTCTAAAATTCCAACACTTATGCCAGTCGGCAGGTTGAATGGAAAATCCCCAGTCATCCTTGAGGTTGAACGCATTCCCATCTCCCCGACCCTCCAAGCCATGGCATTCAATGCATTTCATTTCTTTCACAAGTTCAGAGCCACGCTTAACTGATTCTGCTGTAGGAGGAACGGGTTGTATTGTTTCCAATTGCAACACATGAAATTCCTCAAATTCGGTATCTTGCCAACTACGGTCCTTGACTAATTCAGTGGTGACAAAGGCTAAGACATCTTTGCGTTGATCTTCAGACAAAATACCTTCCCATGACGGCATGGCCGACCCCGGCAATCCATGTGTCACAGTTTGAAATAAATCCACGTCAATGAGGGGCAATTCACCGCTTGCCGTATGTCTGATTTTAAAGGTCCCAGAATTAAAATTACGTGGCCGTGGCCATAGACGGTCTGCTCCTGGCCCATCCCCAGCCCCGTTAACACCATGGCACCAAACGCATTTGGTGAAATAAACTCGCTTTCCTGCTTCAACTTGTTCCGCAGATGGAGGAGCCGGGCGACTCCCTTCGGCAAATCCTTCCGCCATTTCCGCTTGGGACGTGGTAGCTAAGCCTAGTCCGCCCATAAGGAGACTGCAACTCAGAAGCCATGCCCCTAAGCCACGCCTACCATATTCGGGTGTAGTCGTTTCGTTCATGACCATCCTCTTTTCAAAATTTCCAGTATCGGATTGAATTTCATTCATGTCCGCGTCCTCCTTATTCCCAAGTCCGCGGGTAATACCCGGTGTGCCAGTATTCAAACATGATGACTTTCCATATTTCATCAACGGTTAAATGCTGTTCCCACGGTGGCATAACCGATGCCCATGGGAACCCTTCACCAGGAAGCCCAATTCCTCCTTTGGCCACTCGCCAGAAAACGAAGGTTTCTTGTAGCTGAGCAATCGTTCCTGCATCCGTAAAATTGGCAGGAATTGGATTGAAGGCGAAAGCCCAGAGCCCACGACCATTCAAATTATCGCCATGGCAGAAATGGCAATTTTGGAAAAATATCTCTCCCCCTTCCCGTACATGCTTGATGTAGCCTTTGGCATTGGGGTCCCAGGGGTTATCTTCCGGGTTTTTCACATCTTTCATTAATCGCCCCATTGACTGATCAACGATGTGGGCATTGCTATATGCTTGATCGTATTTTCCTTCTGTATTGATACGATAGGGGTTAGCAGCCGTTTGCAAAACATACGTTTTCCCGTGCACCTTAGTTGTCGCCGGTGGGGCCGGATGCACAGTTCTCAATTCGATGGGTTCATCAAAGCTTGGAAGGAAAGAAGAATAGGCAAACCCCCAGAGCCCGATCGGCAATAAAATCAATAGAGCCGTTCGAATGAACTTAGTCATACCCGTTTTGGCGTCCAAGACATTTATGATGGGACGCTTGAACTCTTCCCATTCTGCTTGTGAACCCGACACCCACATAAAAATACCGCAAGCAGAAACGGTTCCATAAATAGCTCTTACACTAAAGGGAATAGGCGGATAGATTCGATACTTGAGATAGAACAAATTCACAAAACACCAGACAAAGATTCCCGCCCAAAACTTTGGCAATCCAATGCCTGCTCTTTTGAGAGAGTAATTAATAATAGAAAACACAAGGATGCAGATCGCCAGCTCCGAAATCATCTGCATCGGCATGTAGCCTTCAACTAGTTTAAGCCAAGTCATTCTTCCTTACTCCTTATAAAGGGTTATCCCCTAAATTAATATTCCTTATTCTTTTGGAGGTAAAGGTTGGCCTTCTTTCAATTGCGCCAAATAATCCACAATTTTATTAAGAGCCCCTCCTGTCAGTCTTACGCCAAAATCCTTCGGCATTTGATTGTCAGGGAAATCTTTCACGACATACGCACTTGGGTTTAATATCGATTCCGTAATGTATTCCTTCGGCGATTTGGCTTTGCCTTGATAAGTCGGATCCTTCAAACGGATTGGGGCATTCGAGCCCTCCATGAGAAGAGGACCAACTTTCCCAACGGCATCCTGAATCCCTGGGATGGTGTGGCAGGCAGGACATCCTGCCTTCATGAAGAGTTTATCAGTTGGCTCGCTCCCGTCAGCTAATATATTGCCACCAGCAGCGCCAGCTTCTTCTTCTCCACCCGCCTTGGGACGATCAGCTTCAGGAATGAACTTTTCATATGAGGTAGCAATTACGTCATAAGCCGGGGATTCTTTCCCTTCTCTTGTATACATCCAGGTATCCACGGCTGCTAATTCGCCTATAGTTAAGGATATCGGTGGCTTATGAATCTTAGGCATGGGACTTACCGTATCATTTGATCCTTTGACACCAAATCCCGTTACCACAAAACAACTTGGGCATGCATGTGATTCTGCAATATATTCCTGAGCATTTATAGCCGTGCCGGATCCTTCAAAGGCCTCCTTTTGCTCCGTGTTGCGTGCAGCCGGTGAATTCATATGATAATTTGGTTCTTTTAATCTCTCTTCGGCTCTATCAGGTATGCCAAAAAGATTCGGTGCCCGTTCACTTAAAAATCCCTGTTGGAATCCATGGCATAATGGGCATTGGCCCTTCCCAATAGCTCCTTGAGTTTTACTTTGCCCAATTCCACCGAAAATGATTTTCTCTCCCTCATCACCCAACTGTTGCGATGACATGCTTTGGAAGTCTAACTTCACGACAGGAGGAGGAAACCCTCCTTCGACTTGAGGAAGCCAATTTCCGTATCCGGAAAGTGCTGCAGCTACAAAAAACATGAATCCGCCAATTTTCATCAGTGCACTGATGTTGGGAAAGTAAAGGCCCATCACGAAAGTCATGATGGTAATCATGACCAGAGAAACCGGCAATAAACCGCTGTTCCCCTCAAAGTTATCTACGTAATTGGAAATGGCGATAAACGCCAAAAATGCACAGAAAATTCCAATTAACGTCTGGAAGCTCGCCCGTTTCTTTTTTACCGGGTCCGAAATAGATGCCTGGAAATACAGCAACAGCCCAACCAGCATGAGCAATACTGGCCAACCCATTTCTATTGCCCGTCCCAATAACTCAACCACAGTGCAATCCTCCAACTTGGGGGCTGCCTATTGCAGCCCCACGATTGTTTGTAATTGTATTTTTCGTTCAATGACCAGTTGCAGACTGAGGAGATGGAACTGGCTGCCCTGCCGGCGAAGGAACCGGTACTTTTTTCGCACCAAGGGTTCCCAACCAAAAGACAAACATAATACTGATCCAGAAAAATAGCACGTTAAACGAAATTACGTTAGCTGCGAAACCGATTGTATGGGTATAGGCCCACGGAGAATTATCCCGCATTACTTCATTAACGTGCCAGAACAATCTCACCGAAGAACGGATATAGCCCATCAAACCCATCATCCACGTGAATGCAGTGGCCAACATAATAATCGCATATTGTGAACGTGGCGGGATTTGTCCCCATCTAATGGGTCCCAATTGCCGACCATTCTTCAACATCGCAAGATTCAGTGGCGTCATCAACAGCAAACACGACAAGGTTCCGGCCACCTGAGGCACAGACAGCCCAATTCGTACATTTGCAGGGATGAAATACCCATAACAAGCCAACCAAACATTGTTTAACTGTGCTATGACGAAAAAACAGCCCATAAAAATGTTACCAAACTTTGCCCAGCTAACTGTTGGCACCCTGTTTCCACGCTGGTACCAAATAAAGCTCAGAATGGTGGTCATGATAATGGCGTTAATTCCACCATTTTTTGCAGACATGACTCCATAATTTCCCAAGACCGGATGTTGTTGCCCACCCATGGCTTTCAATTCAGCGGGAGACATCACGATTGTATGCGGTGTAATGAAAACCAGAAGACCAACCACTAAAATAAACACGAGGTACTTAATATATTTCTGGAATCGTTCTCCACCTGTCATACGGCCAAGCGCTTGCCACAGGTAGTAATTTGTGGTGAGGAATAGAATTCCAATCATGGTGGCTTGAATAATAAATAACCAGGCCAACAACCCACCCATCAAGGTGATTCCCATTTGCTGACGGTAGGCATAGACCTCCCGCATCAACCAATACCCAGCAAAGGGCAATGGTATGAGAAAGGCCACACCTAAACTCATTGCGATATAGCCCATCCAGTCATAATGAGCGCGCTCTTCGTCGGTTTTTGAGGAAAGGAAACGATAGGCCGCATAGGCTGCCACCACACCACCACCAAAAGCCATGTTCCCCAGAATTCTATGAACATTCAAAGGATTCCACAGCGCCGTATGTATCACGTGCCAAATATTTCCAAGATATCGTCCCTGTTCATCCACTCCAGCCGGGGACATCATAAAGGCAATCCATGAATTAGCGAGGAACATCAGCACGGTTCCAATAACATTCAGGATAACGGACATGCTGAGATGGACCCACTTCAGGACACCTTCCCTCATCTTGTCCCATCCATAATAATAGATGTAGAGGGTTGCACTTTCCGCTACAAACGTTAATGCATAGATGTGCATGACTGGACGGAAAATACTAGACAAATACCCAAAAAAGGCCGGATAGAGAGTCAGGAAGGTAAAGATCAGAATCCCACCAAGGATCGCGGTTAATGAATAAGCCGTCAAACTGATCTTGATAAAATCATAGGCCAACTGGTCATATTTCTTTGCCATTGCCTTATCTTTGCTTACCATTCCGGCAAATTCGATACACATACAAAAGATGGGTACCGCCAACACAAAACTGCCGTAATAAAGATGCTGCTGGTTGGCCACCCAAAGGAGGACACGACTCTCGAAGTTATACCGAGGATAAAAAGTTTCGTTGTCGGCCGTTACCGGTGCGCCAGCTCCAGTGGCTGGGCCTTCGGTCTTGTAATAAATATCCCGGCCCATTTCCACCTTTTCCGCCTCGCCCTCTTCCCCTGCCTTTTGGGCGGCAACGACATCCGCAGGAGGACCACCGGCTGGAGCCCCACCCCCGCTTGCCACCGCTGTGACTGACAGGAAAATTGGCAACAAAAGCAGACCACCCATCACCATCAGGGCCGAAACGGCGAACAACTTTTTCTTCCCCCGGGTCATTTGATTGAACAGGCGACCCATTGACCTACCTCCTTGTGAAAACGTGTTGTGTTTAAACCCATCAAATTTACTTAAAAATCGTCAAATGTGAATCTTAAATTCAAAGCAGGTCACTCGTTCCACTATCGGAACATGTAGAAATAGTCCAGTCCCTGAGCATCCATCAGGACATAATCTAATGCCTGGAAATACACAAAACAAATGACCAATGAAACTATGACATACAGAACTGTCTGCATGCGCTCCTCCTTGGGTCTAAGAGAATTAAATGATTGATTGCTTTATTAGAAATCATGATTTTTTAGCAGGGGCACTGAATACCTGAAAACCAATAGAAGAACCACAGACTTACCGAGCAGGTCACATAAAAAATAGCTTTACCGATTTTAGTCTCTAACTCCGTTGACTCCCTTATGACAGCCGGCGAATCACCCATCTTAAATCCTCCCTGTGCTTAATTCGCATCCAAAACTTAAATGATTTTCCCTAATAAACTTCATTGACACAATATAATTTTTCGTGCTATTCAAACATTTATTGATCACGTAAAAAGAGGGATTGCTCATGCGTACAAATGCAAAAGTGTTCGACATTATAGTTTTGGCCGGAATGGTTGTCAATATTCTGCTTGCTGTCTTTCTCATCCTCTACTATTTTGATTTTCTTTAATTTTTTTCAGTTTCGGCCTACACAAAACCTCAACGGTTTTTGGTCTTAATCTGAACGTGCACACCTGAAACCAATCGTCTCGTCTCGAAAATCAGGAACCATAAAACTCCTATTGGTTATCCTGAGATCGACTCCTTGGCTTGTATAGCCACTGCCTCTCATTGTCTTGTAGGTTGAAGAAGGCCGATTACTCTCTGGCGAAACAGTATCGTCTTGAAGATAGAGATCCTCGACATACCAATTATCTGTCCATTCCATAACATTTCCTGCGCCGTCATAGACACCGAATACACTTTGATCAAGAGGAAATGACCCAACAGGAGCCGACACCAAAAAACCGTCGTCCTCTCCTTCAAAATTGGCAGGATGGCCTGTCAGACCCTCGCCCCAGGGCCAGGTTCGTCCATCCGTACCTCTGATAGCTTTTTCCCATTCCTGTTCAGTCGGAAGACGCTTGCCCTTCCATTGACAATAGTCATTCGCATCGCTCCATGACACATAGGTAATCGGCTGATGAGGCCCTCGTAGCAATCCGAGCTTTTCGGCATAGCGGGAAGGCGGGCCAGGCTGCCGATGTCCGGTATCTTCGACAAATTCCATATACCGTTGGTAGGTGACCTCATACCGATCAATCCAGTACGTCCCTAGATTAGCGACGTGCGCAGGCTTTTCATTGAATCCGCCTTTATTACTCCCAAGAATGAATTCCCCCGCAGGAATTTCAACCATCTCATCTTCATTTGCTCGAGCAGAAAGTGCCGCATCCTTTGATCCCCCAGATGAAGTCTCCGAGGTTGAAGAAGGCTGGGATTTAAGGTCGCGATCCGGGAGAGTTGGAAGAGAATCGGTACCTCTTAAAATGCCCAACACCGGGAGCCCGGTCATAAATAACACCGCAATCAAAAAAATAAGTTTAAATCGACCGTCCATGTTCCCCTATTTCTGGTCCGTCAATGTTGCCAATTCCGAGAAACTATGGGCGATTGGTCTCGCCGATGAGGAGTTTGTTTATCGCTTATGAGGATTGAGGAGTCTCAGTCGGAGGATCTTTTGCGCACCGAAATCCAACACTGGCATCGTTCCTCCACATTTTCGCTGCAAAACGCTTAGTAACCCTGGCGCCTATACGAGATTCACGCCAAGACCCTCCACGAATGACTTTATTCTCGTCTTGGTCTTTCGGGCCTGGTGGATCCCGATACGGAGCCTGCTGATAATAATCAGGAGCATAACTATCCAAGACCCACTCAGCCACATTGCCGGTGGCATCATAGAGTCCAAATGGGCTTCTCCCTACCTCAAAAGATCCGACCGGAGCTAAAAACTGAAAGCCATCCTCTTCCCCGTCCACATTGGCAAACTGATATTCAAACTTATCCCCCCAGGGATAACGGCGCTTCCCTTCTCCCCTTGCCGCTTTTTCCCATTCCGCTTCAGTCGGCAATCGCTTGCCAGCCCAGCGACAATACCCAAACGCGTCGTTCCAAGTCACCGCCACCACCGGATAATCTGGCCCGATCAACTTAGTGACATCATCTTCAAAGACCGGCACCTTTGGCTTGTCTCGTTTCGTCATCTTGATATACCGCTCATAGTCTGCCTGCGTGACTTCTTTAAGATCGATGTAAAACGTTTGGAGGTACACCGGATGCGATGGCCCTTCATCGGGGTCCCCATCGCCAATGCCCATGGTAAATGGCCCTTCAGGAATTTCGACCATTTCACGATTATCATCCCCGACGAGCGTTTTATACATAGAAAAGTCTTGGGTGGGCATTGGCTGCAACACACGGACATTGGCCGATTGGCCGGCCGACAACTCCTCCAAATTTTTTTTCCCTTTATAGGTCATAACAATCAACATCACGATCATCATGATGAAAGAGCCAAACACAAACAGAATGGCCCCGATGAGGACCCGTTGATTTTCCATGACTACCTTGCCTCTCGCTTTGACACACTCACCTCGATGCTTCAGATTGATTACGGTTGTAAATGATTGGAGTCCTTCACGTCGCACTCAGGAACTGTTTGATTCCGTTGTCGCCATGTCTCTATAAGCATCGAGATCCAAATTCCCAAAAATCCACCCATCGCCGCACCCGAGGCGGCGCCAACCGTCACAGCCTCGCTTCCACTCACCCCTAATGCCAACAATCCACCTAAAATGGTGCCGATAAAAATGCTCAAAAAAAATCCTCGTCCGCCTACCAAGCCTACTCCGGCACCAAGAAGGGCTCCCAATGCTACCGCGACAGGAAGCCACCCATCCCCCATGAAGATCCCGATCAAGAGGCCCACGGTCCCTAAACCTAGGATTCCAAGGAGGACATCAAAAAGTTTAGCTGGAGTCACCTTCAATCCTCATTCCCGTCCAAGATCACCTTTGGATCATTCAGACTGAACCTGAATGGAACCAAAGTCCACTTCCACTCCCGGCCCACCTAATAAAGAAATGCCCCAGGCATGGGGAGCCGGTTCATGGTCATGAATCTTCAGAAAATCTTCATACACATTCACCCGCTCCTCAACCCACACCCCAAGGGATTCAGTCCCACTACGAATGACAATTTCTGTAGAGCTAAACATGCCTCCCTCTTTGACTGACCCTACAGGAAGCGTTGCACTCCACACATATTTCGTGTTCACGGGAATAAACATCAAATCGACATCCAGGGACGGATAGATTGCGGCCAGGAAATCGGCGTTATCGGGAACACTCTGTATTCTCCAACGCCAGGTCAGAATAGGGTGTTGCTTAGGGTCCCACGTCATGTGCTTGGTATACACCCGTTGGTTGGCGTTCTTCGCCGAAAGGAAAAAAGTCCCACCCTCCTCTTGAATCGTATAGGTTTCATGGGCAGTGACCGTACTTCGCTGGGCTTCCCATCCCTCAGGAAATCCTTTGGCATCAGGATGCTGGAAATCCTCCAACACCATCGAACTACCGGAAGGCCCTCCGCTCGGAACCTCCTGAGCCCACACAGCACTACTTCCATTGACCAGGATGCCCACTACCAACCAGGCCAAAAAAGAAGACCTTGCACGGATTCGCTTCACATCTTCTAAATTATTGTGTTGCCAAGGACAGACTCTCATTATGCTGATTCCTCTTCTGAAATGACCTGAATCACCGGAGAAGGCCGTGCAAATTCAGCCGTTCGCCGTTCTACCACTCGCTGATCCCATCGGCTAAGCCAAAACACGAAAAAGACTGATGACCAAAAAACAATCATATTGAGGGTGACCATTTTCGCAGCAAATCCCAGGGAAGGCGTAAATGCCCACGAAGATCGATCCGGCATTAATTCAGAAATATGCCACCCCAAGCGGCCAACAGACCTAATGTACCCCATCAACCCCATTACCCATGTAAACGCGGCAGCAACGATAAACAATGCCACGATCCCACGCGGGGTAATTCGTCCCCAATGCACAGGCCCATTAATATGGGCACCC
>JBGSSO010000392.1:0-25126 GCA_041737015.1 Nitrospirales bacterium | reverse complement strand
AGACTTTTTCATAGTAAGACCCGATCAATAGGTAGGAGCAGAGGCCCACGCCTTCCCACCCGATGAACAACACCACATAATTGTTTCCCATGACGAGCAAGAGCATGGAAACCATGAAGAGGTTCATATAGGTGAAGAAGCGGGTAAAGCCTTCTTCACCATGCATATAGCCTATGGAATAGACGTGGATCAGGAATCCCACTCCGGTCACCACTAACAGCATGATGACACTCAGCGGGTCGATGAGAAAGGCAAGATTAATGGAGAGATCGCCTCCGAAAATCCAGGAGTAGGCGATGACTTCGCGCGGCGTAGGATCTCCGAGAATCGAAACGAAAACACCGAGCACACATAGAAATGACAGTCCGACGGAGCCAAAAGCCAGGCGCCCTGCCAGATCATGGGAATAGCGAGAGCCCAAAAGCCCGTTGACCAACACGGCCAGCAGAGGAAAAAGAGGAATCAGGAGAACGAGCAGATCGAACACGTTACCACTTTAAAATATTAATTTGATCGACGTTCGTGGCCATTTTCCCGCGAAACACCACAATGATAATCGCTAATCCGACGGCGGCTTCCGCTGCGGCCACCGCAATGATAAAGAGTGCGGCCATTTGCCCTGACATGGAATGAAGGTAATGAGAAAAGGCCACCAGATTGATATTGGCGGCATTCAACATAATCTCCACGGACATCAGGACGACAATAAAATTCCGCCGGATCAGGACGCCGACGAGTCCGGTCATAAACAAAATAGCACTGAGGGCCACATAGGCTGAAAGTGGAATCATTGTTATGGGGCTTTAGGGCATGGAAGAAATGGCGGGTTCTTCTTGTGAGTCAGTTTTCGCCGGTGTTTTAGCAAGAACGATTGCGCCAATCACGGCCCCTAACAGAAAAATCCCAATCACTTCAAAGAGCAATAAATAATCACTAAACATCGTGATCCCAATGGCATGGCTGGGCCCCGTTTGCAGGATGAGGTCAGGCGTGGCCGCTCCCATCACACCGCCATAAGGAGACTGGAAGAGGAGAATCAGGAGTTCTCCAAAAATTCCGGTTCCAGCAAACACTAAAAATGCATATTTTTTATGGAGATGCTGTTCCTCCGTTTTTAAATTCATCAACATCAACACGAAAAGATACAAAATAAGAATGGCTCCGGCATACACGATGATTTGCACCGCAAAAAGAAATTCCGCATTCAACAGGACAAACAGACCCGCCACATGGAGCAGGAGGGTCAGCAGGGCCAACGCGCAGTGCACTGCATTTCGCAAAGCCACAGTCAAAACCCCTGCCACGACACTCACCGTGGCAAAATATGCAAAAAGAAACCACATCATGATGAAACTACGGTTCCTGGGTGCTTTTTATTGAGACAGGGAAATGGTAGCGGTAGGCGCGGCCCTCCTCCCCTTCCTTCTCTTGGTTATGAGCATAGAGATACTTTTTGGCATCATCTATATGACGCTCTCCAATTTGGTAGAGCCGCGCCTTGTCAAAGAGGAGGGTCCGCTTATCATGAGTTGAAAATTCATAGACCTTCGTCATCGCCAGCGCATTGACCGGACAGGCTTCGACGCAGTATCCACAAAACACGCACTTCGTAATGTCGATGTAAAATTCGGAGGCATACCGTTGGAGCGGGAGAGTTTTGTCTTCTTCGCTGATAACCTTAATGCAGCGTGAAGGACAAGCCGCTTCACACAAATCACAACCCACACAGCGTTCTGTCCCATCTTCATACCGTAGCAGGCAAAGTGCGCCACGATGGGCGTCAGGAATCGTTCGTTTCTCCCGTGGATATTGAAAGGTGATAGGGCGATGCAGCATATGCTTAAACGTCACCTTCATGGCATTCCAGATTTCTTTGAACAGCACGGCGTCGAAAAACTTTTTTGTCTCGCTAGAACTACTCATTGTCTGGTGACTGGTCTTTCTGGTCAGGCCTTTTCAATAGAAACATAGGTCAACTTGAAATAGGGAACTCCTGTGACAGGATCGACCTGAACCGCCATCAGGTCTTTTACGGGTGGATCATTGAAATGTTCAGGAACCGCACAAGTCCCTGACAACAAGGACATATCCTCCTCCACTCCCATCTCCACTGTGCCCTGATCTGAAGTGATCCGCACCCGGTCATGAGCACTGAGTCCAAGACTTTTGAAGTCCTCGGCGCTCATTCGGAGACGTGACGTATTGGGTGAAATTTCCATCAAACCGGATGCCCGGGTGGAAAGTTTCCCTGAATGATAAATCAATTGAATCATGCGTAAGGCAAAAGGCCGTTGAGTAGGACTCTTCATCCCTACGGGATACCGCGAGGCCACTTCCTCTGGAAAAGCCTTCGAGAAATACCCAGAAAGGTCAGGAGCCACGTGAGAGACCTTCCCCAGATTGTAATAACCCGGAAGGAGTTTTCGGATTTCATTTTGAATATCCTGGGTCGTTTCGTATTCCATGGGCGAGCCCAACCCATTTGCCATTCCGACCATAATGTGCCAATCCAAAGTGCTTTCGCCAAGGGAATCAAGAGCCGGACGGAGAAATTGGACCTTTCCTTCCTGATTGGTCACTGTGCCGTCTTTTTCCGCAAACGTTGAAGCAGGGAAAACCACATGAGCCATCTTTGCGATTTCCGTTAAGAAGGGGTCCTGGCATATGAGGACTTCTAACTTCGCTAACGCACTTGTGACATCATAGGAGGCGGGAAGCGTCTCTAATGGATTTTCGCCAACCAGATAGAGGGCCTTAATTTCCCCATTTTGACACCGATCCAGGATTTCCGTGAGATTGGCTCCGCGGTCAACGTCCGGAAGATTGTTGCCCCAGACACGAGCAAATGTTTCCCGGGTTTGAGAATCAGTGAAGGAAGCCGGACCTGGTAGAAATTCCGGTGCGACACCCATATCGACTGCCCCTTGTTCGTTGGCTTCCTCGGTATAGGTATTAATGCCGCATCCCTTTCGACCGAGCTTTCCTGTTACCCAGGCCAGATCGATAAGATGTAACATATGCTGGTAGCCTCCGGCATGCCGGAGAATACCCTCCCCGCAAATGATGATCGATCTGGAGGCTTCTGCAAAAATTCGAGCTGCTTCATGGATTTGGTCTAGATTCACTCCGGTCTGGTTGGCAATATCCTCAAGAGAAAGTCGCCCAACTGCCTGCCTTAATGCATCCAAGGCTTCGGGAAATACCGACGTGGCTTCTTCGTCAATCAAATCCTGATCCATGACCGACTTCACCAGACCCTGAACAAAGAGGCCCTCCGTCCCTGGCTTAACCATCATGGGGTGAGAGGCCAATTTCGCGATATTGGTTTGCATGGAATCCACAACAATGGTTTGAGCCTTATACAACCCCATAGCCGACTTCACCCGCAAACTCGCGACCGGATTGGTCTCCGTAATGTTGGCTCCAATGATAAGCACTGCCTTCGCTTTATTGATCTCTTCCGAGGTATTCATCATGCGATGAAGGCCCAAGGTATGCTTTATGGCCCTGACAAAATTCAGATGCCCATATCTGGCACTGCTGTCCAAATGATTGGTGCCAATGACCGAACGCATAAATTTTTGAAACACATACAGATCTTCGTTGGTACAGCGAGCGGTGATAAGACCGGCAATCGCCTGCGCACCATATTGTGCTTTGACATAGGCTAAGCGCCCTGAGGCCATATCCAAAGCATCAAGCCAGGGGGATGGTTGCAACCCAGAGTCGGTACGAACCAACGGGGATTTGAGGCGAGTGGCACTATCGATGAACTGAAACCCAAATCGGCCACGCACACAGATTCCATCATGCCCATTGACCGTATCCGTGCGATCTCCCCATTTGTTCTTCCAGGAAAGAGGGGAGGTCACCCGAACCACTTCCGTATCTTTGGTTTCCACATATATTTGGCAACCGTCGCCGCAATAATTGCACGTCGTGGTCGTTTTTTTGAGCTGCCAGGGTTTATAGGCATATTTCGAGAATTTATTGGTGATGGCTCCAACCGGACACACCGCCAGGCAATCACCGCAGAATTCACAATCCAGCGCTTGATCGCCCTTCGCCACCACCTGGGTAAACCCGCCCTTTTTCATAAATTGCAGAGCATCGATTCGTAGCACGTCTTTGCAAATATTGATGCATTCTCCACAAGCGATACAGCGGTTCATGTTGAAATCAAGTACCAGGCTACGCGTATCTTCCGGAATATTTTTTTGTTTCGCGTTGGCTAAGTTGGTCACGCCATGTTGAAAGGCCATGTCCTGCAGTTCGCAATGGCCATCGGCATCGCACACCGGACAATCCAGCGGATGGACGGATAGATGCTTCTCCACAGCTTTCTTCCTGGCCAGAAACAGTTCTTCGCCCTCGGTCTGGATGATCATCCCGGCTGCGGCCTTCGCCGTACATGACCGGACAGGTGCTTTTTTCCCCTCCTGAAGAACAAGACACATTCCACAGGATCCGAAGGGGTCGAATGTATAGTGGTAACACATCGCAGGCACAATTTTGCCCGTGCTGGATATGACGTCATAGAGGGAGACCCCTTCATTGGCTTGGACAACTTCACCATCCAAGGTCAGTTCAATCCTCGCCGCTTCAACATCAGGCGTAGTGACAGGCTTTAATCCCATTGAGGTCCTTTTCTAACTATAACCAACACCATAATTCAAGTCGTGGCTCGGGAGAACCACACTACCGATCACACTCCCCCATAACAATATCGTACGTGCCAAAAATCGTGACGGCATCGGCAATCATATAGCCTTTGGCCATATAATCGAATGCGCCCATATGAATAAAGGAGGGAGCACGGATTTTCAGACGATAAGGCCGACCTCCACCAGTACTGACGATATAAAATCCCAGTTCGCCTTTATGGGCTTCAGTTCCGCAATAGATTTCCCCGGCTGGTGCATCAAATCCCTGCGAAAAAAGTTTGAATTGTTGAATCATCGACTCCAGATTCGTGAACACCCGATCCTTAGGAGGCAAGGTCACACTCGGCACATCAGCCAAAATCGGCCCTGGCTCCATTTGCTGCAAGCATTGTTGAATAATTTTGATGCTTTCACGCATTTCCTCAATCCGAATCCAGTACCGATCATAGGTATCTCCATTTTTTCCAACCGGCACGCTAAATTCACATTTAGGATACGCGCTATAGGGTTCATATTTCCGCAGATCGTAATCAACCCCGGATCCTCGCAAGGTCGGGCCGCTCAATCCAAAACTCAACGCATCTTCGGCAGAGATCACCGCCACACCGCGTGTCCGAGCTAACCAGATGCGGTTTTTCTCCAAAAACACCACATATTCCTCAATTTTTGGAGGAAAATAATCCAGGAACTTTTGGACTTTTTCTGTCAACGAAGGGGTGAAATCGCGTTCGACGCCGCCAATGCGATACCAGCTGGTGGTCAGTCTGGCACCACACAGTTCGTCGAACCAATCCAACAAAATCTCCCGGTCACGAAACGTATAAAAGAACACGGTCATCGCCCCGATATCCAATGCCTGGGTGCCCAACCAGAACAGATGGCCGATAATACGCTGCACTTCAGCTACGAGAGTCCGGAGATATTCCGCCCGCTCGGGAAGAGTGATATCCATGAGTTTTTCCACAGCCCGACAATACGCGAAGTTGTTATACATCGCGCAGACATAATCCAGCCTATCGGTATGAGGAATAAACTGGTGATACGTCCCACCCTCAGCCAGTTTTTCGACTCCTCGATGAAGAAAGCCTAGTACCGGGGTTGATTTCACAATCCGCTCACCCTCAAGCTCTAAAATCACCTTCAACACCCCATGCGTACTCGGGTGTTGTGGCCCCATGTTTAAGAGCAGTTCTTCCGTCCGGAGCGTGGGCAAGGACTCCGTCTCCGGGTGGTTCGGATCGACTTTATAGACGGTCGTACGTTGATCTTCGAGTTTCATGATATCTGCTTAAAGCCTGTTGGATCACCTTGTCCCGCCAAGGGAATCGGCAATTACGTCGGGTCGTTTAAAAAATCAAAGGTATCACGCCAGCCTTTCCCCTGAACGGGGAAATCTTTGCGAAGCGGATATCCTTCGGTGTAATCATCCGGCATTAAAATGCGGCGAAGGTCAGGATGGCGATTAAACCGGATGCCCATCATGTCAAACACTTCCCGTTCCATGAAATCCGCTCCCATCCAAAGATCCGTCATGGAATCGACCAGACAATCATGTTCAGGAACTCGGGTTTTGATTCGAATGCGATGGCGTTTCCGAATCGAATAGACTTCATAGACCACTTCAAATCGTTCTTCGTCATCAGGCCAATCCACTGAACTGACGTGTACCATGTAATCGCAGTCCAGGTCGGGATCCTTTCGGATATATGAACAGACATCATGCAGGGCTTCCCGCTTGACAGTAATCGCCAAGTCTCCCCGCCATTCATTGGCCACCACAAACCCTTCAGGAAATCGGCTTTGAATCTTTTCTGCGATCGGATGCATGAATGGTTCGTGACTTCCCTTAGACTTTGACTTGTTCAGGTTGTTTGGTAAACACCCGTTTCTGCATGATCCGATCCTGTAATTTCAAAATCCCATCAAACAATGCTTCCGGGGTCGGAGGACAACCAGGCACATAAATATCAACGGGAACGAACCGATCAACCCCCTGAACAACGCTATAACTATCATAAATATTGCCGGATGTGGCGCACGATCCCATGGAAATCACGTATTTTGGTTCAGGCATCTGGTCATAAATTTTGCGAATGACCGGAGCCATTCGTCGACAGACGGTTCCTGCCACAATCATCAAATCCGATTGACGGGGTGAGGCACGGAATACTCCTGCGCCATACCGGTCAATATCATAACGGGATGAGACGGCGGCGATCATCTCAATGGCGCAACAGGCCAACCCAAATGTCATGGGCCAGAGAGAGCCTTTTCGGGCCCAGTTTACGGCTTTTTCTAGGGAGAGGGTCATAATCCCCAGATCGCCGTCTTTTTGTGGCTTCCCGATTTGAATTAATCCCATTCCAAGGCCCCTTTTCGCCAGGCGTACACATACGCCACGACAAATAATCCAATGAATATCATCATTTCAATAAACCCGATCACGCCCAACTGATTAAAGGTAATGGCCCAAGGATAAAGGAAGATCACCTCGATATCAAAAATCACAAACAGCATCGCGATGACATAATATCGAATCGGAAATGGCATACGTGAATCCGAAAATGGTTCAGATCCACATTCGTAAGTCGAAAGTTTTTCGGGTTCAGGATATTTAGGTTGAACCAGATAGGAGAGAGCAAGAGTGACCAGACCAAACCCCATGGCAAGGCCGATGAAGATTAGAATAGGAAGGAATTTGGTCAGATACTCAAGGAGAAGGTCTGAGCCAGACATCCGGGAACTCCCCTAAAATAGTTTACAATTCAAAGCCTTCTACCGAGGCCGGCATCGTAGCACCCTATTTTTTTGTGAATCAATGGAACGAAAGACCTAACGGGCTAAGGGACCATTCAGACCAAAAGAGCTCGAAATCAAGATTAATGTAACGTTTTCATAAGATTTGATCGAATTCTATGCCATGAACCATAAACGGGTAATAGTACTTGAAAAAATTTTTCCCCCAACCCTATGAGTCCAAGGGTGTCCGGAAGTGGAAAAAGATGGATTTCCCATCACACTTTAAGCTGGATGACGTTTGACTCCCGGTGTTTCGGTCAAGGTTCGATACCTTTATTGTGCTCCTCTATTGAATGCAGAAAGGCAAAGGTTATCGTGATCTTCATTATGGTAATTTGAAACTATATCGGTTTGGAGCGATAACTTATCCTTCTTTAACTAGGCAAAACACCTTAACATTATTCTAGATATATTTCATCTGTCCTGCTATATATCCTCTTCTTAATCAACGTCCGCCTCCAATCATCATCATAAATTGAGGAAGGAAAATTAGAGCCTAATTGGTAGGTTGTGCAAGGAATCCTGAATGCGGAAGAATGTGAATTTTTTGTGGATGACCGAAGTCCATTTGAGTGGCGAAGGCACCGGGTGAAGCCAAGATACAATTGCCAAATTGAAGCGATGAAAGGAATGACGTCCAAGGTAGAAATTCGAGGTGTGTTTTCCTCAAACTCCTGACTTGAATCCGAACTACGCACATGGTCAGAGAAGCCTGCCCTGCCTGGCGATCATCAACCAACAAGCCAAAAACCTAGGATTTTTTCATCTCCGACGAAGGAGTCCGAAGATTAGGAGGGGTATCTGATTGGTCATTCCACTCGTCTTCCAGGGGAGAAACCGCTTTTGCTTTCTGACGACGGTGGATTTGAGTTTTGATCCTTTTTTTGGGTGAAGGCGAGGATTCCCCTTCTGGATCACTTTGAGGTTTTGGTGAGAGTTCGGGGTGCATAGGAATAGCGTAACACCTGGAGACTCTAAAAAGCTGGATTTAAATGACCGTGGATCCCTTGGATTCAAAATGGGACTATGCGGAGGGAAATACGGCATGGAGTCATTGCCAAAGAGACCGGTTTAAATTTCTGAGTAAAAACGCTTGTGGAAAAACTCCTTCCGTTAACTTTTGGTAAAAATAGGATATGACACGTGAATTAGCCTAAAACATATATTTCTGTTTCGGATAAGGAAAAAGATCCAATCCCCACTGTTTAAAGTGTCAATAATCCGCATAAGAGTTTCGTCTTTTCTTTCGCCTTCTCGGAGCTGTTGTGGCCTGGATAGGATGGATCTCGCTCGGAGATGCCCAGTCCTGACTAATCGATTGGCGTTTGATTAGAATGAAAAAAGCACGGTGACGGTATTGGAAAAATTGGTATAATATAAAAAGATTACAAACAACATTCAGAAGGGAACCATACATGATCGTCCAAATTATGCAGAAGAAACTGAAAACCATTGCTGAAGGTTTTTCGATCACTCAAGCGGCAGAAAAAATGCAGAAAGAAGGAATTGGAAGCTTGTTGGTTGAACGTAAGGGAATCCCTGTTGGAATACTTACGGATACAGCTATTGTCCACAAGGCTGTCGGCCTCAAGAAAGATCTGGATCAGACCAAAGTGGAGAGCCTCATGACCTCCCCTCTCCCTACGATCCAATTGACCCAAACTTCTCACGATGCCTTGGATTTGATGGGAGACTTAGGCGTTCGCCATCTCGTCGTATGTGATGGACCGAAAATTGTTGGATTAGTTTCCGCACGGGATCTTCTGGTGTATTTTGGAAGTGTCTCGGAGCCCAGAATAGGGGTAGATTAATCCAGCGGGTAAGCTGCATAAAAAATACCTTTTTATACTTTTTATTTAGTGAAAGACTCGGGAGCAATCGAGGTTGTTCGGGAGGGTTGGTCACGAGATTTTTCCGCCTGGTAAGAAAGGATGTTTCCTCAATTAGGGCACATCAACCCAGGTATTCATCCTTCAAAAATTAAGAGAGTACTCCTAGAGTCGATACCCACATCCTGTTGTGAAAAAGTGTTCCTACGAGGGCAGAACTCGCAAATTTTGAGTGGTCTATTCGTTCAAAACATTTCAGATCTCCAACCCTCCATTAGTCATTCCTAAGCCCCGTTAAAGAGGGCCTTGTAGAAAAATGCCCCAACATCAAAGGGTTGAAGTGAGGCCTCCTGATCTGTTACTAAAATTAAAGACCTTAAAGATTTTCATGCACTCAAAAAATGAAGCGTATTTCTCACCTATTTGTTGTCTGCCTGGTTTTTTGTTTACTGACCCTGAGTGGCATACTCACCGCCCAGGCTGTTGAACACAGCCAACACCATTCCCAACACCATCAAGGGACTCATTCCACACTTCTGTGCACCTGGTTTTGTGCTGCAGGGCAAACACTAGAAACTAACCGGGTGCTGGTGGATGGACCGGTTGAGTCTCTTCTTCAAATTGAAGATTGGCGTCCAATCACCCATCAAGTTATTTTCGTTATCCCTCCAGCCTCCCGTGCCCCCCCTTCCTGCCTTTAGCTTTTATCATTACGCATTTCATTAGTTATAAAAAACATTCGATGTTTTGAGTGGTTGTTTCGTAAGCCTTGGCTAGAAAAGCTTGCGAGCGGAATTTTGCTCTTTGGAAACACCTTTTACCCAAAACCCATTTATTCGGAAATCATTCATTTAGAGTAGCTGGATCGACTGAAAATTTTTAATCAAAAAAGGATCGGCCAAATATGACTAGGAGTATTCGATATCTATGCTTTGGATTCATCGTTGGAAGTCTTGGAATCGTCTATGCCCTCCCGCCTGCGGAAGGGGCGTTATTGGATGGTCTCATGGAGGGAGTGGAGGAATCCTTAGGGAAGAAGGCCGAAGAAAAAGGGGAACGGCTCGTCATCGGGAACCTTTATCAGGCTGAAAGGCCCGATTCCCACGCTCCCATCGGGGTCATGCAGGATCATACCCATAACAAGGGTGAGTTCATGTTTACCTACCGGTATATGTACATGTATATGGACAAGATGCGGAATGGGACCGACAACCTTTCCAGCAATGACGTGTTAAAAGATTTTGCGGTGACTCCTAAAAACATGACGACGCAGATGCACATGTTCAGTGCGATGTATGGCTTGAATGATACGGTTACCCTGATGGCCATGCTCCCCTACGTCATGAAAGAGATGGAACATCAGAACAGAGCCGGGGTTAATTTTACGACCAACTCCAGCGGATTCGGGGATACCAAGTTGGCGGCCCTTTGGCGACTGTATGCGTTTGAAACGCCCAGTATCGGTTCCCATCGGTTTCATTTGAATACCGGGCTATCGCTGCCGACCGGAGATATCACTCCTACGGATAACACCCCGTTAGGGAACAACTCATTGCTGCCCTATCCAATGCGGTTGGGTTCAGGCACCGTCGATCTGTTACCCGGACTGACCTATACCGGCGTTCGGAACGATGTGTCGTGGGGGTTTCAGGCACTTGGAACGGTTCGTATCGGACACAATAAGCAGGGTTATAAGGAGGGGAATCGATATCAGGTGAATTCCTGGGGAGCCTACCGTTGGGCTGATTGGATCAGCACCTCTGCGCGGTTGAACTGGCAACAATGGTACAACATCAAGAGAGAAGACGGCCAACTCCAAACGACGGTTGGACCCGCACAAATCCCTCTTGTCCCGACTGCCGATACTGATCGACAAGGGGGACAGCGGTTGGACCTGATGGGAGGTGTGAATATTCTGTTTCCGGAGTTTATGGGCCTCGAGAATCATCTGAATGTTGAAGCCGGCGCGCCTATTTATCAATATCTCGACGGTCCGCAATTGAAGCAAGCCTGGTCTTTTTGGGTTGGATGGCAAATGGTCATGTAGAAAAAAGATTGGGTAGGGATGGCTCAAATTCCGGAGAGTCTAGGAAAAAAGGAGATGGATCATGAATAACATTGCGTTGTGGATATTACTGGCTAGTCTATCCCTGGTCATGGGCCCCGGTGCGTCCCATGCGTATGAAGTGGGGAATGTCCAAACTGGTGGATCCATTCATGGAAGGGTTTCTTTCCTAGGCTCCCCGCCAGAGCCTTTACACTTTAAGGTAGAAAAAAATCCAGAGGTTTGTGGCCAGGAACGAAGCCTCATGAAAGTTGAAGCTCGAGATGGATTCTTGACTGGTGCGGTGGTCGTGCTTGAGGGCATCGATACGGGAACACCTTTCTCTCCAAAAACCTTCACGGGAAATTTACCCGGAACGGGTGAATTTCGATACCTGGGAGGGGAATCCCTCGGGCTTGAGGTCAAGACGAAAGATTGCAATTTTGGTCCTTTCACGGGAGTGATCGCAGCCAATGAAGCCGTGCGGTTTCAGAACCAGGATTCGATCAAGCATGTCCTGCACTCCTTTGTGTCCAAGGACCCCAGGGGAAGAATTTTGCGCACGGTTCACAATCAGGATCTTCAACCTCGTAATGAAATCGTCCGGGTATTTCCCTCAGACAAAATGGAAGACGGGGTCGTGGTGCGGATCATTTGTAATCGGCATGACTTCATGCAGAACTGGTTGTACGTGGTGGATAACCCGTATTTTGCCATTTCTGATCAAGAGGGCCGGTTCACCATTGACCAAATTCCGCCGGGAACGTATACGTTGTTAGTCCGGCATCCGGTATTGGGTGAACAGCGCCAGGAGGTCACCATTGAAGCACGGGGAGATTTGCAGGTGGGATTTGCGTTCGTAGATGAATGAAAGGCAACTGAAGAAATGAATGGTCCTGGGATATCATCAACACCCGAACCGTGAATCGCAGGGCGGGAGCTTAAAACCTCCTTGTGGGGGAGGGTTCCATTCCGGGCCAGGACCCGCAGGCTCTTGAAGATCGCTATTATCATAGGGCTCCTCATTGCCGGTGACCCCATCCTCATAGGAATCCTTGAACATTTCACCCAGCTCCTGCTCAAACTTCCCGTTTCCATTTAAATCAATCCAAAAAAACACCGGATCGCCAACAGTCAAGACGACCGGAGTACCGAACTCGTCGAGCCAGACCTTATAGGTTCGACGTGCCGTCATAAAATTAACGGACCCTGAGCCGGTCAGGTCGAACTCCCTGAAAAACATATCGTTGCGCCAATCATAATAGGCCTTGATCTCCCGAGGATCGAATTCATCCGGTTCGACCGGAAGCTTTGGGCGTGGTTGAATCGACGAAAACGGATTGGTATTCATGGCCACAGGCTGAACCCAGATGGAAGGTTGGTGTTCGGGCTGCAAAGGAAAGGATAACGCTTCAGGGGCAGTAAGATGAAAAGCGCCAAGCAAGGCAATACAGAGAAAGGGAAACGGCATCATGAATGTTGCTCTTATCCTGGTCATTCAGGGAGACTAACAAAATTGTATTCTTTGCAAGACCAAAGGTGCAAATTTGGGCGAGGGATCGAACCCCGTGTCATCTTATCCGAAGTACCCGTCGCACGGTAAATGGTTTGAGGAAATTATTCAAAGTGGGTTTCATCACCTTCCGACCCCTACCTGTATTATTCACCAGAGGATTTCTCCCGGCTGGAAAAATTTAAAAGGATTCACCATACAATGAAACCGGAATCACAATGGATAAAGGGTTGGGGGCTTGCTCCGACCGATTTAAAACAATGGGTATGGCTCATCTGGTTTTGTGGAGTATTGGGAGGGTGTGCCTCTATAGAATTGCCGGATAGTGCTGAACAGAGGGGCAGCGAATTTAATTGCGCCGTGGGAGATGTGACGCCGCATGAAGCCATCGTGTGGTTGCAAACCACTGGCGCCCACAACGTGAAAATTCAATACTCCACTGACCCAGGGTGGTCCTCCTTTCAAGAAACGGTAATGGCCTCAACCTCTCCGGAAACCGATTTCACCACCCACATTCCCCTAACGGATTTGACCCCCAAAACACGGTATTGGTATCGGAGCCTCGTGCCGGGGAACGGTCCTGGACGACCGTGTCAATTCATCACGGCTCCACTTGAAGACGACGCGACGACCGTGACCTTTGTGATTGGAGGTGATACGCGCCATAGTTTTCAACCCTTTTCAATTATGGAAACCATGCGCACGGTGAGTCCGGATTTTTTTGTCTTTTTGGGAGACACTATTTACGCTGACAAAGACACGCCTGCCCGAGAATTATCAGACTATTGGAACAAGTATCGAAAAAACCGTGACGGATTTGCCCAACGGTTGTTCGCCGAAACAAGTGTCTATGCCATGTGGGACGATCACGAAGTGGACAGTGACTTCACCTCAACGAATCCACTCATGCCTATTGGTCGCCAAGCCTTTTTTACCTACTGGCCCATTCGCCAATACACGCCGGATTCCACCCGTCTCTACCGGACATTTCGCTGGGGTAAGGCCGTGGAACTCTTTCTCTTGGATACCCGCCAATATCGGAACCCTGCAACCAACACGATGTTGGGAGCTGATCAAAAACAATGGCTGTTGGCACAGCTCGGGGCTTCTTCCGCCAGATTCAAATTTATTATCTCCTCAGTCCCCTTTTCCGATCCCCGCGTCGATAAATGGGGAGAATATCCCGATGAGCGAGATGAGATCTTGGGGTTTTTAGACAAAATGGGCATTACGGGCGTGCTGTTTCTTGCCGGTGATGTGCATCTTGGAGCGGTGAGCCGGATGCCTGGGTTGACAGATCGCAAAGAATTTATTTTCGGTCCGCTGGCTGCTCCGATGAATTACAAGATTTCTAGTCAAGAGCCGCGATTTGAGTACTTTCACGACGCCTCACGAAATTTTGGGAAAATCACCGTTGATCCTGATGGCTTGAAGCCGTCGGTCCACATAGAGTGGTTTGATGCCAACAAGACATTGCTTCACCAAGTCATCCTTGAAGAAAATTAAACCGGTTTCCTGTTCTCTCAGTAGATGGGGCATCCCATGGAAGCCGTTGGACTGACTCGATATCTTCCCATCACGGATCCTGAATCCCTAGAAGGTGTGAATCATCCCTTCCCAGAGAACGAGATCTGCTTGTGCAGGCAGAAGCCACGCCGTCAATCCCGTAGATTCCATATATGTGTGGGATTGTGGACGCCACGGAATCGGTAGATCTCAACGCCCTCAAACGCAAAACCGCCACTTTTTCTTGGGATTTCATGTTCACCCGTTCTCTGTATCAGACAGAGGATATGACTGAACAACACAGGTTACCCACCCGGATTGCTCATTGGGTGGATGCGGGCAAAATTCAATCCACACTGACCGAATCGCTCTTTCCCGTCAACGCAGCTATTTTGAGAACGGCCCATCCCATAATCGAATCAGGGCGCATGACCGGAAAGTTTGCTCTGACCGGCTGGCACGCCTAGTGGGAAGATTGAAAAATGTCGTGATGGCTCGCAATACATGAGTTTCCGGGCAACAGCCCTTTTGAGAAATTGGCGGGATGCAAGGGCACTCGTGTAGGCCGGCCCCAACATGCTAGGGTTTCTTTGATGCTCAGCTGCGGTGATTTATGATACCTAATCCTTCCCATTCCTCTTCGTTGAAGAACCCGCCGGCATGGCTGTGTGAACTGCCGAAAAAAGATCCCTGGTCGAGACCATTTGCAGAAAGCCTCTTGACCCACCTGGATCTCTCTGAAGGCGCCACAATACTTGATGTGGGGTGTGGAGATGGGATTCCTGCCTTTCATCTCGCTCATCATGTTGGACCAGGTGGCCAAGTCGTCGGAATTGATGCCAATCATGCCCAACTTATTCGTGCCCGCGCCGTTCAGGGGCCGTATTTCCCCTGGCTGGAATTTCGGCTTGGGGATGTCCGAACATTGCCACCCGATCTCGGGCAATTCGATCGCATCACGGGCAACCTGTCTTTTATGTTTTTTCGGCCTCACCGTCTAGATGCCCTTCAACAATTGGCGCGGTTTCTCAAGCCTGGAGGGCAATTGGTTCTCACATTCCCCTCCCTTGGAACGTTTGATTCATTATGGAAACGCGTGGACCGGGAAATGACCCAACACGGGCTCACGAAAGAGCGCGAGGCATTTGCGGACTATCTCGCCGAACGGCCTTCTGCGGTGGATGCCCGAAAATGGCTGGCAGCCTGCGGATTTATCAACATTGACGTGACAGAATATCCCCTGGAAGTGCACACTGGTCCAGGTCAAGAGTTTCTGTATCATCCGTTGCTCCGTGGGGGATTCTTGGATGATGTCTATGAATGCTTCGCCGATCAAACATTGGCAGACCAATTCATGAATACGATTTCCCTGGACACTCAAAGTTTCGTGCCACTCCTCGCGCAACGCTGTGTCATGGCTGGTTGGTTGCCAAAACCATAATCATCCTGAGCCATCCTGAGCCAAGACCAAATCCAACTAGCACAATTGTTTTTCCACATTCCTCTTTATGAAAAAAGGGAACGGAAAAGATGACAGGAGAAGTGACGCCGGATCGAATCATGCAATTGGGAATGGCCTTCTGGGGCTCCAAGACACTGTTGAGCGCCGTGGAACTCGGCGTCTTCTCTGAGTTGGCCAAACAGCCGCTTGACGCACAGGCCTTGCAGGCACGTCTGGGACTTCATCCCCGCAGTGCACGGGATTTTTTTGATGCGCTTGTCGCGCTTGGCATGTTGGATCGGGGGGATGGACACTATGCCAATACATCCGAGACAGACCTGTATTTAGATCGAGCTAAACCCACCTATTGGGGAGGGTGGCTGGAAATGGTCAATTTCCGTCTTTACCCATTTTGGGGAAACCTGACCGAGGGATTACGGACCGGGCTACCGCAGAATGAAGTCAAGGAAGGCAAAAACTTCTTTGAAGAATTGTACAGCGATCCTCAGCGCCTTAAAGGGTTTCTCAGTTCCATGACAGGGTTGAGCATGGGAGCCAGCAGGAAGATCGCCTCCCAATTTCCCTGGAAACAATACCACACCTTCATTGACGTCGGATCCGCTCAAGGCGGATTAGCGGTACAGGTGGCCTTGGCGCATAAACATATCACCGGCGGAGGTTTTGATTTACCTGCGACGGGCCCGATTTTTGTGGATTATGTCAAATCTTTCAACCTTTCCACTCGCCTGCAATTTCATCCAGGAAATTTTTTTTCGGATCCCCTTCCAAAAGCCGAAGTGCTCTCCATGGGCCATATTCTCCACGACTGGAATTTGGAAGAAAAGAAAATGTTAATCGCCAAAGCTTATGACGCCTTGCCCCCAAGCGGCGCCCTGATTATCTTCGAGTCGTTGATCGATGATGAGCGCCGCTCAAATGCCTTCGGTCTCATGATGAGTTTGAATATGTTGATCGAGTTGCCAGGGGGTTTTGACTATACCGGCGCGGATTGCACCGGGTGGCTGCAGGAAGCCGGATTTCGCGAAACCCGCGTGGAGCATTTGATCGGGGCGGATTCCATGGTAGTAGGCATCAAATAAGACCGAAATTTTTGACTGGCTCTCCCCCCTGGGATTGAAGGAAGTTCTTCACGTCACAGGAGATGGCGAACGGGATGGGGCCGATCGTTCCCGTTTATAAGAATCATATGATTGGCGATTGACGTAATCCGATGGATGCCGTGGCCGATCCTCCAAACCGCTGAGTCTGATGTTTCTGCATCACCTTCTATCCTCTTTCTTTGAACTCATTCCAGGCGCATCCGGCCATCCCGGTGGCGCAAGCAAACCCTACCAACCCAAAGGTTGTTGCGGTTTGAGGGCGATCCGATTGCGGTTTCATCACATAAGTCTATTTCAACAATTCTTCAGAATGCCAAATAACACCGTCCCTATGTCGGCGGATACACGTGCAGGAAGGAATCGACCCTGATTGTGAAAGGTCGGAGGAGAAAGGTGAATACTTCACGGTGGGTCGTCATGGCGGGAATGTTGATCGTTGCGTGTGCAGGAGGATGGTACGGAATGATTTGGATGCCGGGGAGCAGTTATCAAGGAACATTGCCATTAGCGACCGACGAAATACGTGCTCTGGAGCAAAAACTCCACAGGCATGTCCATACGCTTGGCACACAAATCGGAGAACGCAATCTCTTTCACTACAACAAACTTTTGCTCGCGGCGGAATACATTCGCGCCGAATTCGAAGCGGCCGGATACGAAGTCCTCCGACAACAATTCGACGTTTCCGGAAAAATCTGTGAAAACATCGAAGCGGAGGTAGCCGGGACGGATCGCCGGGAAGACATCCTGGTCATTGGGGCACACTATGATTCCGTCCAAGGGAGTCCCGGCGCGAATGATAACGGGACCGGAGTCGCCGCGGTGTTGGCCTTGGCGAGGCAGTTCGCCCAATCCCCTGTTTCCCGCACCATCAGATTTGTGGCCTTCGCCAACGAAGAACCTCCCTTCTTTCAAACCCAAAGCATGGGGAGTTGGGTGTATGCCCAGCGCAGTCGCCAACGGAATGAACGCATTGTCCTCATGCTCAGCCTTGAAACCATTGGCTACTATACCGAGGCACCGAACAGCCAACGCTACCCACCGCCGCTCAGTCTCATTTACCCTTCAACGGGAAATTTCATCGGGTTTGTGAGTAACCTTGCGAACAGGGATTGGGTGCAGCGGGCGGTAGGAGCCTTTCGGCAGCACACCCAGTTTCCCTCAGAAGGCGCCGTGCTGTTTGAATGGCTACCCGGAGTGGGCTGGTCCGATCATTGGGCATTCTGGCAAGAAGGATTCCCTGCCCTCATGGTCACGGATACCGCTCTGTTTCGAGATCCGAATTACCACACCACAAACGATACACCTGATCATCTCCACTTTGACCACCTCGCACGTGTGGTCACCGGACTGCAACATGTCATCAGGGATGTGGCCAACCAACCTTGAGGAACATCATGACGAAGGACCCGTCCTACGCCCGATTGATTCCATCCTTGGGCTTTCCAATAAAAAATATATAATATTGTCAATAAATGCCGGGGCCTTCGTCATTCCCAGATGATCGGAGAAAATAAACAGCACCTGGTTCCATCCGATGGGCGAGGTCAACCGGCTTCCCAGCATTTTCTCATTCCTCTCATCCATTAATGCGCTTCGCCGCAAGACGACTCCATCTCCTGGAGCATGTTTGATAATCTTCAGCCGCCCGTCCTCTTGAATTTGTGCCGCCGACATGGTGGGCATGGAATCCCCCGCGACCAGCAATAACCGTGTGGTTGGCGGAGGAGTCGCGGGGACGTCCAACGCGGCGGTCAATTGCTTGGCCCGATCTAATGCCTTTCGTTGATGATCCAACGCCACCCGCCGCCGCTCCTGCGGGTCGGCGATGTCGGGCAACAATATCTCAAGAATGTGGGCCTGAGAGGGATCGGCTAATCCCCATCCATACCGTTCCCACAACATTGGATCAAACACATTCGTAACCGGTTGGCCGTTGACATCTAATAAGGGCTGATGACGGCTGCGGGGGAGCAACTGATACACCGATGGCATCGTGCCCACGATAGTTGACGGATATGTCGAGAGGAGGGGAGCAGGCTTTAACCCATCCACGAGAACTGTCAGGGTTTCCACCGAACCCGCATTGGGTGGACCAATTGTAAGCTTCCCCCTCGACGGCATCCCCGGCTACGAACGGAAATGGCTCATCCTTCACATCCTCACGGTTTTGTGATCGAACAACTTGGTCCACCGGAATAGACGGAACGAAAATTAAGGTAGCGGGGCTGCCTTTCTATCCACCAGCTTCTCCGCCTGTTTCGAGAAGAAGGGTATCTGGACGATATCCCAGAACCAAAAAGGAAAGCCCTAGTCAATAAGGTACTTTCATCTATCGCCGTCCTTCGGAATGAACTTGCAGGCCACGGCCAAGGTGATGCTGTTTTAACTTTGTATTTGGCGGGTTCAATAAACCAATTTGTCATGGAACAATGGACTAAAAAGAAGTCAACCCCAGGGTAGTCGTGAGTTCCCCCATCCCTTGGAAAAAGAATTTCTGATAATTGGCAAAACCTTTTACTCAAGAGCGTTTCCCCAATCTCCACCGCCTTGCTCATTAATTTCTAAAGCCAAATCTTTTACTAAATAGACCGAGATATGCGGAACTTGTCGGAGAGCCAATTTGGCGTATGTGGTAAACCATCCCTCATATTTTTCAATGTGAATATCTTCCCAAGGAATAAGAAGAGGAGGGTAACCAATGCGGAAAGGGATTATTAGAGACAAATGTAAGCCTTGGTCGGTGGCTTTCATCGTTACGCAATTTTCATAAGTGAAGAAAAATCCAATCCACATACTTCGGAGATGCCACTTTTCTCTAATGGTGTGGGGTTTGGAAGGGTAGTGTTGAAAAATTGCCCACCATCCACTGAGGCGGGAACCAAACAATAGAAAAGCGATAGCTAAACATGCAAAGCCGATAAACTCAAATTTGTCATAAACTGTTTTTAAAATTTCATCAAACATATCCTTCCTCAGGAATATATAAGATAATAATCAGTTGTCTATGATTAAATTTTCCCACCCAGGCTCTTGCCCCGTGCTCCAATACAACTGGCCCGATGGCTTATAAGCCAGCTTCCATTCCAATCCTGAAAAAGCTTACTTACTCTTTTTAGCGTATAAACCATACTTATACGCTAATTAGCATATTGCAATTTTATTCGGTTTAGCGCATAATAAGGCTGGAGGGAAAACATGTCTGACCTTGCACGGAATCCGAAACAGATCGGCAATCTGATCCGGCGGGCCCGTAAGCAACGCGGCTTGAGCCAGACGCAGCTCGGGGAAAAGACGGGATTGCGCCAGGCGACGATATCCCTCATCGAGACGGGTAATCCTGCCGCGACATTGGAGACGATTCTGACTGTGCTCAGCGTCCTCGATCTGGAGTTCCGGATCGCGCCGCGATCGAAGGGGACCGCCGCTGATATCGAGGACATTTTCTGATGGCTCGCAGCCGCCGGCATGCGGCGCTACTCGTGCTGCTGAACAATCGCCCGGTCGGTCATCTCCATAAGGCCACAAGCGGAGCCATCTCCTTTCAATACAACCCGGACTGGTTAGGATGGCCACACGCCCTACCGGTCTCACTCTCGCTCCCTTTGCGTGAAGACGCCTACAGAGGAGAGCCGGTCGCCGCCGTGTTCGAGAATCTATTGCCGGATTCGGATGCGTTGCGCCGGCGGGTTGCGGAAAAAGTCGGAGCGGCCGGAATCGATGCCTATAGCCTGCTTGCTGCCATTGGCCGCGATTGTGTGGGGGCGTTGCAATTTATCGGGGCGGACGATGAAGTGGGGGAGATCGACGATTCCGCCACGATCACCGGTGAGCCCGTCAATGAGAGGGCCATTGAAATGCTCCTCAATGGGTTGGCGCAAACCCCTTTGGGTCTGAGCGGTGATGATGCGTTTCGGATATCACTGGCTGGAGCGCAGGAAAAGACCGCACTGCTCCGGCATAAGGGCAAATGGCTCAAGCCCCGTGGCACCACACCCACCTCCCATATTTTCAAAAAACAGATCGGCCGATTGCCGAACGGACTCGACCTCTCGAATAGCGTCGAGAATGAATTCTACTGCCTGAAACTGGCTTCCGCGTTTGGGCTGCCGGTCAACAAGGCGGACATCTACACGTTCGGAGAGACGAAATCGCTTGTAATCGAACGCTTCGACCGGCTTTGGACAAAAGACAAGCGGCTGTTGCGGCTACCACAGGAGGATTGTTGCCAGGCGCTCTCGGTGCCGCCCACCCGGAAATATCAAAATGAAGGCGGACCGGGAATGATCGAAGTGCTTGATCTGCTCAAGGGCAGCGATCACCCCATTGAAGACCAGGAAACCGTGTTAAAGGCCCAAATCTTCTTCTGGCTCATTGGCGCGACGGATGGGCACGCCAAAAATTTCAGCATTTTTCTCAGTCCAGGGGGCAGTTACCACCTGACGCCCCTCTATGACGTCCTCACCGCTCAGCCGAGCTTCGGAGTGCGTCAAATTGAAAGCAAGCAGATGAAGCTAGCCATGTCAGTCGGGACCAAGCGGCACTATCGAATCGGCGACATTCTCGGGCGGCATTTTATTCAGACCATGGAAGGGGCGGGACTGCCGAAAAGATTTGCGCGTGAGACCCTCGAAAAAATGGCTGATACAGCCGGGCAGGCATTGGAAGCCATCGAACGCGTCCTACCGGCGGATTTCCCGGAGATCATTCACCGGGCCGTCAAAGTCGGCATAACTGACCGTCTGTCCAAGCTGCGTGTTGCGTGAATTGTAAAGCAGGGTGTACCTGCGATGTACTCATCTGGCTATTTGGCCCGATTTACCATGGGCATGCTTCGCTGTTTCCAGCCTGACATGTGACCGTCCAGGTAAACAATATTTTTATACCCCACCGTCCAGAGGGCGAATTTGCCGATCCACGCTCTCGGGCCATGCTCGCAATATACGACAATCGGGTCTTCCGTTATGGCATTCGTCTCCTTATGACGGCTCCACATGGCGTAAAAAGGCAGATGCACAGCACCTGGCACATGCCCGGAATCATATTCACTTTGCGAGCGGACATCCACGATCACTGGCGCCGTGCGTGTTTCGATTGAGGCTAACAGTTGCTCTGGGGTCATATGGGACAGGCCTTTCTCCGACCATGAGACAAGAAGGGTAAACACGACAAAACCGAAGCACCAATGCCATGCAGTTATGCCACGCGTGGATTTTTATAGAAACACATGATCCGCGCTGTCATCGGGAAAGGCCTTTCGGGTCTGGTAAGGGGTTGATCTCTCGAGAACTCTACGAGGACACCTGGTTTCTACCCTCATTTTCTTGCAGAAGTCGGCAGTATAGAAAAGTTGACGAAAAATAGGAACGTGGAACACACCGGTCATCGACTTTTTATAGAAAGCTCAAAGGGTTTCAGCCAAGCCGTCCATCCGATACAATCCGCTTGAAACCTATGTCGACTTCCACCCACTGGGCTAGGCCCTCTCCCGACATTTTTCGGAGTCTGTTCCCTGGCGTGATCCATGTGTGGCGGGTGCATCTGAGTATTTCACCCGAACAAGCAGCTCTCTACCGCACTGACCTGTCCGAAAATGAACGAGCACGGGCAGAACAGTATCGGGTTCCTCACCATCAATACCAATTCATTTCAACCAGGGGCATTCTTCGAAGATTGCTCAGTCATTATGTAGGGAAACCCGCTGCCAACCTTCAGCTTGAGAACACCATCCAAGGAAAACCCGCACTCGGTGATCCTTCTTCTTTGTCTTTACAATTCAATGTTTCTCATACCAGTGGGATGGCGTTGTTGGCCATCACCGTTGAGCACACCGTAGGAATCGACGTGGAAACAAGAAACAGAATAATCAGCTCCCAGGACATTGCGGCACGGTATTTTTCGGCACGAGAGGCGGCGTACCTTGGAACCCTTTCACCTGAGCAACGGACAGAAGAGTTTTTGACCTACTGGACCTGCAAGGAAGCGTATCTCAAAATGCGGGGGATTGGATTATCGGGTGGAATGGCTCAATGTGAGATCGCACTCGACCCGGACGGATTGAAGGCCACGGTGCTGTCAACGAATGAACCGACAGGGGAAAACGACTGTTCACTCTTCCGCATCAATGCCGGCCAGGCCCACATCGGAGCGCTGGCCGTAGCATGCCCTTCGGTTGAAGTGTTGTTTTGGGATTGGAAAGATTAACGCGTCGCCTCACCCTTAAAGCGAACAGGTTCGTTGCCTTGTAAATTGGCCGGGGTGAGCCAGTATGTGCCTTTGAGACTGGAATCCCAAACTGATTGAGCCGCCGGTTCATTCCCTGCGGTCAACAGATAGACAAAACCTCCAAATAACCCACCCACGGCGGCATAGACCACTTTGACGGGCGTATACAAAATCGATAAGGCTCCACTCGCGATTTGAAGTCCCAAGGACGAATCGTCGGAGTTCCCTGAATTTTCGGCAACCACCGGCTCTGCCACAGCAGGCGCGGGCGTGACTTCCTCAGCAACCGGTTCGGTAAAGACTGTCACCTGCTCTCGAGTAGTCGCGGTTGGCTCCACCGGCTCCGACTGGGTTGCCGCGACTGGGAGCGGCGACGCCAAAAGTACCGTCGCCGACTGAGTTGTGGCGGGTGAGCTGGACGGATCAACCGATACCGGCGCCATCTGAAGTGCCTGAGGCTCGGTCGTATTCTTCACCTCCTGCTGCGAGGCGGGCGAGGACGCTGATTTCTGCCAAGCCTGTTCAAGGGCAAGAATGGTCAGATCTTGTATCACGCGCTCAGATACCACCATGGGGTCTGAATTCCAGGCCTTGCCTTCAAAAGCCACCTCGCCTCCTCCGGTATCCATCCCAAGAACATCAATGACGACCTTGTTCATGGGTTGAGATCCACCACTTACGGGCTCTATCGTGGAATTCAACGGAGTTTCGTTTACCTGCACAAAGACCACCAATGTCGCCCCAACCTTACGAGCTCCCCCTAGAGCCTGAGCGTGCCCTTCCGTACCATTTCGAGAAGCAAATTCAGGAACTACCACCTCTTGCACAACCTGACGATTGACCACCAGTAATTGATGGTCATTCAACCAGCCCAAAGCCTGGTTGACGGCCGCCACCTGATTTCCCCTCACCACCACCCTCGTTCCCGGTTTTGGTTGCGTAACCTGAAACCCTTCTTTTTTATAGGCTTCATGCCCGGTGGGACCACCAACGCATCCCAACATAACGACAAAAGCTCCAAGCAGACCGATCAGGTTTCTATAGTGACGACAACCTAGATCCGACATAGTGATGTTCCCTTCGTTACCATTTCTTGTGTAAAAATACGCGTTTGTAAGCCCGATAAGACGTTCTTCCTGAATCCAGCTCAAAAAACAATTGGACCGGGTCTCCTTGTCCAAACATTCACATTAGAATGGGAGTATTTTGAGTGGACGTTCCGTTTTCAGATGAAAAATTAGCATATGATAACCTTATTGAAAAATTAAAATACCACAAATTATGCCTTCACGGAGAAAGACCCCTTAATTTTTCTCTTTTCTGATAAAATACGGATGATTCCTTTTTGGGGATTTTCCTTACTCAGAAACTTTCTTGACCGAAAAAGAGAATGTTTTTTTTATCCTTTCGACCCATCTTTCACCAAAACGCTTTATCTTTCCATCGTATCTGTAATGCCTGGAATTGCGTGAACCCCAGCTTCCCTAGTATGCTAATGAATTGACTGAGTCGGCAGATAGACCTCAATGAACGATCAACGCTCAATTTTCTTTTCTTAAAATTGTCATGGCTTTACGAATACTGTCATTTTTCATCGAAGGCGTTACGTGGCGAGTGGCGAAAACCCCGACGGGCTATTGCCACCGTGGCCTTTCAACCATGCCGGAGTGGATTCCGGGAATTCCCTCAGGCGTATCCCAGGATATTGTCGAAAGCACCTTTCAGCAATTTCCTTCGAATGATGACTCCCTCCAGCCACACAACATCACATTTAAATTGACCTATCGTGTCGGGTCTTCCAACATTGAATGCTTTATCTTTTCCTCACCTGACGGCGACCTCTTTTCTGTCAAGATTCCTCCTGTTACTTTCATCGCTCTTCAAGAAGCGCTCCCATCCCAGACTATCCCACGCATGAGAGTCGCCCGTTTAGCTGTGCAGTATGCGATTGCGTCCGGGATACCAGGGATAGAACTTCTGCCAG
>JBGSSO010000379.1:0-10018 GCA_041737015.1 Nitrospirales bacterium | reverse complement strand
GAAATTAAACCCTTCCATTAATTCATCAAAAAAACATTTATCAATCACTACTTAATGCAAAACATTAAATTATCATGAAATAGCAGGTGTGCTAAAATAACCACAACTTGTGGCATTAAATATACGTTACGGGACTCAATCTATTGTCATTATTCCTATTTTTAAGGTAAAAACGCACATTCCTAACAATTATTTTTTAGCATAAATTTTGCGTTATCGGCTAAGTGACATTAAAGATGCCGTTCCTTGTGAAATACGCCTTCTTAGGAATTATTTAGTATGAAAAGCAAATTTCTTGTTTCAACACGTATCAAGTATATCCTTGTATGTTTCCTTTCGATCACCTTTTTTGGCTGTCAGGGTCTTCAGCCAAAATCCTCTGGAGAACTGGCCATGGAGGATCAGGATTTCCTGGGAATCTGGGATGCCTATAACCACTGCGTAGGTGGCTCTGATATTCAGCACATGCAAGCCAACCTTGACGTGTTAGACTCTGCACCGAAACCGATCTCACTGGACGATTCCCCTATTCCTGTCCCCGCGTTTTTAAAAAAATTGTCTACGGCGAGAGGTTCACGTCTGGCCGTCGATCCCCGAGCCATGGCTGTCTCATGCTCAATCCATCTCGCAGAAGTAGCCCAATTATCAGCAGATTGGCCAACGGCACTGCGCACATTTCAGGAAATCCTGAAAAATTACCCAGAACCTCAATATGCCTTCTACGTCAGCAAAGCCAATCAAGCGATGGAACAACTCTCCACCGTTCGACCTGTCTCTCTCTCTCTCCAGGAAGCCCTGGTTGACTAAACTCGTTCTCTCCCTATTTTCTCACTTAATTTTTCCTGGTCTTTGGCTTCACGTTTTCTGAAATATCGCTTTTTGAGGACTTATTGCAGCATATCGTTGGTATGACTTGCGTGGGATCCTGAGGAAAAGAAAAACAGAAGAAACTAGAGGAGTTGCTTGCTTTTGGGTTTATTGGGCTGGCAAACATCACATTGGCACATTCGGCGAAGTGCGGTGTAGGAATACAGACCGGTATCATGCCCGTCACTCCATTTAAATCGAAAGGCATAGCGCCCAACCGGCTCGATATCCTGCAATAAAATGAGAAGTGGGATAGAATCTGGCTTTAGACGTAACTCGCCCGTCCATTCGTCCGTGCAAGCAGCACAGGGGCAATGTTGGCGTAAATACCGAACGGGATAGACGCCCTTATGCCCATCACTCCACGTAATGCCCAAGACCCCGTTATCCAGCCATTCCATATCTGTCGGTTCAAGTGATGCTTGAGAAGTCATTCCCGGTTGTCCTTATGAGTGGGGTTTTCTAGGAAACCCATTGTTCAAATGTTGGGAGAGCTTTTCCGACGACTGCCTGGAAATAGGCTTCAATAGCCTCTTCCACCTCAATCCTGACCGTTCCGATCGCTTTCAATCGAGACAGGCTGGCCATAGGTAAACGTCGAGCTTGTTCAATAAACGCTATACTGCCTTTAGAAATAGACAATAATCGCCCTACACCCCGTTGACCACAGCCGTTGCATACCATGCCCCCTAATCGAGGGGAAAACCACTGAGGCATGTGGGGGGAGGCAATATTTCCGCATTCAGTACAACGATCAATTTGTGGCCGAAAACCCGTATAGCCCAGCACGTGAATTTGAAATAATAATGTGGTGAGCGCCAGGTCCCTGTCAGGAAGCAAGTTTTCCAGGCCATATACCAGTGCTGAATACATCTCCGGATTGGGATCACGATCCGCCGTAATCATCTCGACCATACGTACCATCTTGGCGGCTGCAGCCATCACACCCAAATCTTCTCGTACGGCTTTAAAGTTTTTGACCAGATCGATTTGACTAATTTGCCCCAAAGCATCAGGAGTTTTTTGGAACAAGGTGACATCAACAATCCCAAAAAGCTCAAGAACTCCGCCAAATCGAGTTTTCATCCGGCGAGCTCCGCGAGCGGCACCTCGAATCTTTCCCAGATCAGAGGAATACAGTGTGACAATTCTGTCAGCATCACCCCATCGTTGGCTTCGAATAATGACCGCGCGGGTTCTTAAGAGGGGCATGAGAATTTCACGGGGACTGACCGCATGTCAGACTTGAATACTGAGGTGATTAATACCCATGTTCATCCATACCCCAATTCGCTCAACACCTGCACATTATCGCGCCAGCCTTCCTGCACTTTCACCCACATCCTCAAATAAATCTTCATACCGAACAGTCGCTCCATATCTATCCGCGCACTTTGGCCAATCTCTTTGAGGCGCATGCCTTTTTTCCCGATCACTATCCCTTTTTGACTGGTTTTTTCGACGAGAATAACGGCCCGAATGGTCGTTAGGCCGGGTTCTTCCTTAAATTCCTCTATCAATACACCCACAGCATAGGGCAATTCATCGTATGTCTGTTCTAGTACTTTTTCACGAATGGTCTCCGCAGCCATATGGCTCATAGACTGATTGGTCAAAAAATCATCGTCATACATCAATTCCGGACATGAGGACAGACACGCAAAGGTTAATTCAACTAATTGAGGGAGATTCACCCCGGTTTTAGCGGAAATGGGGATAATTTCCTTCCAGGGAAACCATGTCCGGTATTCATCAATGAGGGGAAGCAGCCTGGATTTGGCGACAGCATCGGCTTTATTCAATAATAAAAATACTCCCTGAAATGGTCGTTCTTGATGTGCCGTGGTCACCTGCTCCATGACCTGTCGGTCTCCAGGACCTGGCAAAACCTGACTGTCCACAATCATATAGACCACATCAGATTGAGTCAGCGTGCCTAACGCCGATTGCACCATCTGTGTGTTCAGTCGATGGTGAGGCGTATGGAGGCCTGGGGTATCGATGAGAATGAGCTGGCCTTCTGGGTAATGCCCGACCCCTAAAATCAGGTTTCGAGTTGTTTGGGGTTTATCAGAGACGATGGCGATTTTTTCGCGCACCAATGCGTTGAGCAAAGTAGACTTACCGACATTGGGTCGGCCGAGAATGGCTAATTGACCTGATTTCATCGAATCGCTTTCAAGTATGGGAAAACCAAAGAAACTTCAATGAATGAGTATGAAAGGTTGAAGGGGTATGGCGCAAGAAGTCTCGCCGCTAAGGTCTGGCCGTAAACGAGGAAGGGACAGGCTCCACAAATTGATACACCACTTCTCCCTGCCGAACCATGCCTAACCGATTACGGGCCAGTTCTTCCAGACGTTGCGGGTCCCGTTGAATACGGGTGATATCTTCTTCGATCGAGGCATTAATATCTTGTAATTGCTGGATTTGTTCAGTCAAATGCTGACGCGTTTCTCGCATATGAAAGTACAAGGGCAATCCATCAGAATTAAAAAACATGGTCCCCGCGAGCACACTCATCATCAAAAAAGCCCCAACCATGGGAAGGCGATCCAACAAATCACCCCCAAACCCAGTGGACGCCCGTTTTTTATTATTGGGACGCATACTAGAAAATCATACTTGTACTGGAAGAACCGCTTTCCCTCGATATAAGGCAGCTGAGCCTAATGTCTCCTCTATTCTGAGTAGCTGGTTATATTTGGCCAAACGATCCGTACGAGACAGGGAGCCCGTTTTAATCTGCCCGGCGTTTAACGCCACAGCTAAATCGGCAATGGTCGTATCCTCCGTCTCGCCGGATCGGTGAGATACCACTACTCCATACCCGGCCCGTTGGGCCATGCGCATCGCTTCAATTGTTTCCGTGAGCGTGCCGATTTGGTTCACTTTGATTAAGATAGCATTCGCAATGCCTTCACGAATCCCTCGTCCCAAAAATTCGACGTTGGTCACAAACAAGTCATCGCCGACAAGCTGGACACGATCACCTAGGTGATCCGTGAGCTGTTTCCACCCTGTCCAATCACTTTCATCAAGCCCATCTTCAATTGAGACGATCGGATACTGCTTCACTAACTTGGCATAGTACTCAACCAACTCTCCTGAAGACATTTTGGGTTTAATCCCATGGCGCACATGATACATCTTTTTCTCAAAAAACTCGCTGGCCGCCGCATCAAGAGCCAAAACCACATCCTTTCCTGATCGATAGCCCGCTTGATGAATCGCTTGGACAATGAAATCCAGGGCTTCTTCATTCGACCGAACGGCAGGGGCAAACCCGCCTTCATCCCCGACCGCCGTGCTCATGCTTTTGGATTTCAAGATGGCCTTGAGGTGGTGAAAAATCTCCGTTCCCATCCTGAGAGCTTCTCTGAAACTCGTCGCCCCAACGGGCATGATCATGAATTCCTGGAGATCAAGCCCATTATCTGCATGGGCACCACCATTGATGATATTCATCATAGGCACCGGCAATTCCCGAGCCGAAACTCCACCAAGATAGCGAAACAAGGGAATTCCAAGCTCCTGCGCCGCGGCCCGCGCCACGGCTAACGACACGCCAAGCGTGGCATTGGCCCCTAACCTGGTCTTGCCCTTGGTTCCATCCAGTTGGATCAATCGAGAATCAACGCTCACCTGGTCCTGGGCTTCCATGCCTTTAAGAGCCGGGAGCATATGCTTTTGAATCCCGGCTAAGGCTTTAGCGACACCCTTGCCCATCCATTGTTTTTTTTCCCCATCTCGTAGTTCCAAGGCTTCACGTGTCCCCGTGGAGGCTCCGGAAGGAACAGCTGCACGACCAGCCATGCCGCTGGCAAGATGCACATCCACTTCAATCGTTGGATTCCCGCGAGAATCCAGAATCATCCGTGAGATAATGTTCTGAATAAGGCTCATAGAAACTGTAATTCCTTTAAATCGTGGATAATGGCACCCTTCTTAATCTTGTACCCTGAGATGAGTCTTAGATCAAGATGTCAGATGCTGCTTCAACAGCGTATTGACCTTGCCAGGATTGGCTTTTCCCTGTGACGCCTTCATCACCTGTCCGACCAAAAACCCTAACACGGTTTCCTTCCCGGCACGATATTGCTCCACTTGAGTTGAATGCTGGGCCAGCACCTCCTCGATCAGTTTTTCCAGGACGCCTTCATCGGAAACCTGGACCAGACCTTTCTCATTCACCAATTGTTCCGGAGTTTTCCCACTGGCATAGAATTCCGGGAAGAGATCTCTGGCAACCTTCAAGCTAATGGTCCCCTCTTCTACCAATTGTAAGAGTTCAACTAATTGATCGGGGCTAACCGGGGAAGATTCGGGTCCGGTGTTAGCGGTATTGAGCTCACGAAGTAATTCGCCCATCACCCAGTTACTGACCGTTTTGGGATGGGGAAAGTGTTTCACACAGGCCTCAAAATAGTCGGCCAAGTTTTTTGAATCGGTCAGAATCTTTGCATCGTACTCAGGGAGATGATATTCCGTCACAAATCGTTTCATGCGGGCAGCCGGAAGTTCTGGAATGGTCTGACGCAACGACTCAACCCACTCCGCATCCACACGGACGGAAAGCAAGTCCGGGTCGGGAAAATATCGATAGTCGTGGGCTTCTTCCTTGCTTCGCATGACAACCGTATGCCCTTTTTGAACATCCCACAGCCGGGTCTCCTGACGGATCGTTTCGCCTTCCGTTAATGCCTCGGCCTGCCTGGAGATTTCAAAATCTAATGCCTCTTTGGCAAAACGGAAGGAATTGATATTTTTCAATTCGACCTTGGTCCCAAGAACGTTCTGTCCCCGTGGACGAAGCGACACATTCGGCTCACAACGAAAACTCCCCTGTTCCATGTTCCCATCACAGACATCTAAATAGACCAAAAGATCATGCAGGGTTTTCAAATAGGCATCAACCTCATCGGACGAATGCAAGTCGGGTTCGGTGACAATTTCTAATAACGGGGTTCCCGCTCGATTTAAATCGACACCACTGCCTTCCACAGGCACATCATGAACATTTTTCCCGGCATCTTCTTCCAAATGAGCCCGGCGAATGCGCACGCGTTTTGACTCTCCGTTGACGGAAATGTCCAGCCATCCTGGTCCGCAGATCGGCAAATCAAACTGCGAAATTTGATAGCCCTTCGGCAGATCAGGGTACAAGTAATTTTTTCGGGAGAATTGATTCGTCAGCGTGATCTCGCAGTGAAGCGCGAGTCCCGTCCGCACGGCCATTTCCACCGCACGGCGATTGAGCACCGGCAAGCTTCCAGGCAACCCCAGACAGGTTGGACACACCTGAGTATTCGGAGGAAGGCCGAAGGAGGTCGGACAGCTACAAAACAATTTCGTCTTTGTTTGGAGTTGGGCATGCACCTCAACTCCAATTACAGGTTCATAGGCCATAACGCGGAAAAGCGACTCCTCTTGATTTCGTCTTTTCTTGAATCTTAATCCAGGGATTTCATTTCACGTTCACGGCGCATGGCATCCCGACCCGCATCTAACGCTTCTCGCACGGCACAGGAAATTTCTTCCACCAGTTCACGACCACGACCGACGACATCTTCTACCGCATCGGTGGCCCGCTCCTTAATGTCTCGCAAATCTTCACCCGTTCGCCGGGCGTACCCCGTGATTCGTTCTCGGGAGTCTCTTCCCGGTTGAGGGGCTAACATGATCGCCGTCACGGCTCCCAATAGCGCGCCACTTAAAAACGCCAACGCAACCGAGCCTGCTGATGCACCTGAATGATTAGTTGCCATAGGATGGCCCTCCTTTTTGTTCTTTATGTACACGTTTTCTCATAGTCGAGCTCGCTGCTTTGAGTCCTGCAAGTAAACTGCTAACGCCCACAGCAAGGGCACCCCCTTTCCCGCGAACGGTCTGATGGACATGACTCACGGTTTCCCCCACATCTCCAACGGCATTCAAGAAAATGGTGGCCCGATCCATGCCAAGCCTGGCTTGATCGGTTAAAGCTAAAATGTTTTCGTTGGCTCCCTTGACGTCCTTCAATATTCCCGGCAATTCATGGTTCAGGCGAATCAGCAAGCGTTCTGATTGCCCAACCGTGCGTTTCACTTGAAGAATCATCGAAACCAGAGAGGCCACCAAGACCACAAAGGCCACGGCAATGATGATCGCTGCCAAATCCACCATACCTCGCTATCCTTTCATGACCGAATCACGGGTCGTTTCATTCGCCAGTCCGTGGCTTGTTCATAGGCATAGGCTGCACGCAAGACCATGGCTTCTTCAAACGGACGCCCCATCAGTTGTAATCCGATAGGGAGTCCCATTTTACTCAATCCACAGGGAACGGAAATCGCTGGAAGCCCTGACAAACTCGCAGGAATCGTATAGATGTCAGACAAATACATCTGCAAGGGATCGTCTAATCGCTCTCCTAATTGAAAAGCGGGCGTTGGCATGACCGGACTCACCAACAGATCGACTTCCTGGAACACGGCATCAAATTCCTGTTGAATCAAGGTGCGAACGGCTTGGGCTTTCCCATAATACGCCTCGTAATATCCCGCACTCAGCGCATAGGTCCCCAACATGATACGCCGTTTCACCTCAGGCCCAAACCCTTGCGACCGAGTGCTCCGATACATTTCTGCCAGTTCTCGGGACTCCTTGGCACGAAACCCAAATTTGACCCCATCATAGCGAGCCAAATTAGAGCTGGCCTCTGCCGTGGCGATGAGGTAATAGGTCGCAATGGCCTGTTCAGTGGAAGGCAACGTCACTTCTCGAATGGTGCCGCCCAGCTCCTGCAACACCTGTATGGCATCTTGAACCTTCTCGGAGACTTCAGAATCAAGACCCTCAGCAAAATATTCCCGCGGCACCCCGATAATGAGTTTTTTGATGTCTTTTTTTTTCACGGCTTTGGTGAAATCCGGGAGTTCACGATTAGCGGACGTGGAATCCATGGGGTCAAATCCGGCAATGGCATTCAGCAGGATAGCGGCATCAGTCACGGTTTTGGTAATAGGGCCGATTTGATCCAAGGACGAGGCAAAGGCAATTAACCCATAGCGAGACACTCGCCCATAGGTTGGCTTAAACCCCACCACCCCGCAACAAGCAGCTGGTTGTCGGATTGACCCTCCGGTATCGGAACCCAAGGCCGCCACACATTCATCTGCAGCCACCGCAGCCGCCGATCCTCCACTGGATCCTCCCGGGATATATTTTTGATTCCACGGGTTTCGTGACGGCCCGAATGCTGAATGTTCCGTGGACGAACCCATGGCAAATTCATCAAGATTGGTTTTGCCCAGAATCAAAGGTTGGTGAGTTCGAAGACTGCCCACCACCGAGGCGTCATAGGGAGGAACAAAGTTTTCCAACATTCGAGATCCACAAGTCGTCCGGATCCCTTCTGTACAAATATTATCTTTGATGCCTAATGGCATGCCCATGAGGGGCTGTGTTTTTCGCCAGGCCTTCAGCCCATCATCAATCGCTTTGGCTTGTTGGAGCAGCAGGTCTTTCGGTGTCAAGGTAATATAGGCTTTGATTTTTGGCTCCACCTGACTAAGCCGCAGCAAATAAGACCTAGCGATATCCACAGCACTAACCTCGCCAGCCGTAAATTTACCCTGAAGCTCTTTTAGCGTAAGTTTAAATAGAGACATACAAACCCGAATCCGGGATCAGTGGGTAAAAGGGAGATGGAAAGAAAGAGGCCTTCAACCGTAGCAACCCGTTCACAAGGGAATTGGTTACTTTGCTTTATTCTGGTGATCGACTTGGATAATTTGAGGGACGTGCCGCTTGGCTTCTTCGTCATTAAATAATTCATAACAAAAAATAATGACCTTATCGCCAATCACTCCCAACCTGGCCGTGGGACCATTTAATATGATCTCTCCCTTGCCCCGCGTACCTGGAAGCGCGTACGTCGAAAACCGCTCTCCGTTATTTAAATTGGATACCATCACCGCTTCATAGGACATAATGCCCGCCCTCTCCATCAGGTCTTCGTCAATCGTTAAACTACCCTCATAGTCCAGACTCGAAGCGGTGACCGTCGCTCGGTGAATTTTACATCGTAACAGTTGTCGATACATATTAACGTCCTATTTTCCTTGTCATACTCAACCCGAGCGTTCTCAGGGAGTCGCGTGGGCTCTATTTTCCTAAAATATTCGGGACGACAAAAAATCCATTATGTGACTCTGGGGCATTGGCCAGCGCCTTCTCCACAGACAAGCATTCGCGTGGGCTATCCTCACGTAACACCAGTTCCTCATGAGCGACAGAAGCCGTGAGAGGGACACCCTCCGTCGACACCCCTTGCAATTGGTCCACATACGATAAAATATGATTCAATTGGTCCGCAAACATGGGTTTTTCCGCTTCCGTTAAGTCTAAGCGGGCTAATTGGGCGACATGTTCGACTTCTTTTTGAGTAATGGAGGCCATAGCCGATCCTTAATGAAAGCAGGAATTAAAAAAACATGAAGACACAGCAAGCGGAAACCACATACCACCACGTATTTTTACCATGAAATTCTCATGAAAAGCTACTCAGAACAAAGGACTGCACCAGCGGTGAGAAAAAGGGGAGTTCAAAAAATCCAGAGAAAGTAGCTGAGGCAATCAATGGTCAAACGTGGGCGTTGAAGGAAGAAGAAAGCCTTCATCAGCAAAACTCACATAGCGCCCATCCCCAATAACAATATGATCCAATACCCGGATACCCAAAATTTCCCCTGCCGCCATGAGTCGGCGGGTCAAGGCATGATCTTCCTCGCTGGGCTGAGGGTCACCACTGGGATGATTATGGACAAAGATGACTGCCGCCGCAGATTCTCGTACGGCCAGGTTGAACACTTCCCGCGGATGAACAATACTCACCGTCAAACTTCCCTCGGAGACAGTGACATCTCGAATAAGCCCATGTTTAGCATCTAACAACAATGCCTTAAAGACCTCATGCCGAAGATCTCGCAACAGAGGATAGTAATGCTGGTAAATATCCTGACTATGATGAATCCGTAATCCCGCAGTTAACGGGACCGCCAATGCCCGCTTTCCCAACTCAACCGCTGCGAGAATCTGGGCGGCCTTTGCAGGACCAATACCTGGAACAACACACAGTTCTTGCAAGCTACGATTGGCCAAACCCCGC
>JBGSSO010000377.1:0-2356 GCA_041737015.1 Nitrospirales bacterium | reverse complement strand
CGCCGCGCTTGGTGCGATCGGAGGCGCGATTGCGGGCGATGCAGGGATGGGAGCAGCGATCGGTGCCGCCGCCGGTGGTGGTCTGGGCATGATGCGACAGCGTGGGGCTGAGCAGGAGTATCAGCAGGAGGTTCAACAGGCTGGAGCCCAGAACCAGCGCACGCGGGAAACGTTTAATCGCGCCCATCGCACCTGCATGGAGGCGAAAGGTTATAAGGTCGGCTAAAACAGGAGGTCCCTGATAACCCGAGATTGTCCCGAAAGAATATACATCCCGCAGTGCTTTAATTTGTCTATAAAGTAAGGTGGACAATTCCAAAGTGGTGAAAGTCCAGACTCGTACGGTCAGTCGGCTATTCCGGGTACTGGCAGCTGTGGTCCTCCATCTCTCTTAAGTAGAAAACGATAAAAATACAGTACTCATTTCCAATCCTGTCTTGCGCGGTGGTGTAGACGGCTTACCCAATAGGTAGAAAGCCTGGTACCTCTATTGAGCTTACGCTTGCTATGGGTTCAACGGTTCTCTGTTGTTAGGGCCGGGAAGAAGGCGACGAAAGTGAATGATGGTTGTTGGATGGATTCAACAAAAAGGAAGATGGTAGAGAACTGCAGAGGTGGGCCTCCGGAATCTCCCTGGAGAGAGGGAATTCTTCTTGCCAGCCCACACCTGATGCACCATTTAGTCTGGTGATTGGCAGTCGGTGCCTTTTCGCTGCGTGCACAAACGCCAGCGAATCTTGGCCGCCCAATAGTCCATGATGTTTTCGACGTCAGACCAAAAGCCGAACCCCTTCGTAAGCGTCTTGCCTCCCGCACGCCGGTCAATCCCGGCTCCCAGCAGTTTCCCTGATTGCGAATCCACAAGTCTGACTTCGACGCTGGCTCCTCCCACAAAGCTTTGGGTACCGGTGGCCAGTTTTTTACCCTCGGAGGCGATCCGCGCAACGGGGTGAAGGGTAGAAATCGTATCCAACACGGGCATCCCATGTTCGACATCGGTGAGAGCCGCTGAAAGCCGCATCACATCTGGGCCAGACTCCTGCACGAGTGTATAATCCTTGGCCAACTGCGCGGAAATTTTTTGATAAAACGTATTGGCGAGTTCACGAACGTCGTCCGGGGGCACGACTCCGGTGTCTTTGGCCTCAGCACCTTTTCCCAGCCAGACGGTCACCGGCTCCAGCATGATCTTATCGTAGGTCTTGAACCTGGCATCCGGATTCAGGTAGACAAGATTGGCTTCCCCTTCTTTTCCGGGTTTTAATAATGGATAGGCATCGACGAGAAACCCCGTTTTCCCCACATCGCCTTTGACCTGATAGGTGTCAGCACACCCACCAATCCACATGATCATCCCAAGCACGCCTACAATTAACTTCCAGCTCATCACCAAACCTCCTTCTCGCTCACTCCGTGACTTTCGCCGGGTGAGGGTAAATTGTGGGTACTGAATTCATCAAGCAACACACTCAGACAAGCATTCGACCACACCTGTTCTGAGTCACACTGAAGGGATCCCCTATTCCCCTGAACGCCGATCTTAAATCTCAAATGAAAACACCCAAAGGCTTTTCTCCTGACGAAACAAGAATAGCATACGGAATTTAGGAAATCACATAGATCGCGCTGTTTTCCATTTGTGAGGAGGGGCTCCCTCCGACCACCAGGCCCTGAAAAATTTGACGGTGGGTATGTGCTCTTTCCGGCATAGTTCGGTTCTCTAAAAGGGGGAATTCTCCTCTCAACGCATACCGAATTCTTGTGGGGGAAAAAAGTGTCATTGGTAATTTCCTGCACGGATAGGTTTTAGAAGTATGAAAAACTGAACCGACCAAATACGATACCCCTATGCATCATCCAAAAAGCCACAAGGCTCTATGACGATGTTTTCAGATTGTCTTGTCCTTTTAGGTCGGTAATTTTTCACAGAGATCATTTTTAGGCTGTGGTTCATCCCGGTTTATTCCGAAAATACGAAAGCTTTACCTCAATGTGTCAAAATATGTGGGTCGCGTTCAGATGTACGTTGGACCCCTTCGCCTTCCTGATCGAAAATTGAATCCCAGAAGGCATTGGGCTATAAGGTTCGAGCAGGTGTGTTGATTGGAGATTCTGAACAGCGGGAGCAGTGTGGCCAATTGAATTTAGAGGATCCAATCCGGTCGGCTTCAAAGCCTATTCATTGAATCGATCTCTGAAAATTAACAATGCCGTATGACCTGTTTTTTTGATAATGAGACAAAAATGAGATACAAGGTGAGTCGTTCTCAGAAGGAGGGAACGACATGGACAAGAGAAACCGGCGGGTGTTCACCCCGGAACAGAAGTTTGCGATGTTGCAGGACATCGAGACGTT
>JBGSSO010000259.1:0-3633 GCA_041737015.1 Nitrospirales bacterium | reverse complement strand
TTGGCCATTGCCGGACCAGAAAAAGATCCAATTCCATCCCGCGTTCCGGCTGATCAACGTGGTGATGCCAAAAAAGATAAAACCCCTCTATATGATAAAGCCGAAGATGCTTCGCCAGAAATTGTGGCGGAAGGCAAGGCCTTGTTTGAGGGAAAAGGGACTTGCGTGAACTGCCATGGCGCAAAAGGTGATGGCCAAGGGCCGGCAGGAGCCGTCTTAAACCCTGGTCCACGTGATTTCACGAATTGCAAATTTCACAAGAAACGGAAAGATGGCGAACTCATGTGGGTCATCAAGAATGGTAGCCCTGGCACAGGCATGGTTCCTTTGGTTCCAGCCACCATCAGTGAAGAAGAGGCCTGGAAGGTCATTGCGTACGAAAGAAGTTTCTGCAAAGAGTAACTGATATTCATTTACTTTGTGAAAAACCCCCGCTGGGCTGAGCTCAGCGGGGTTTTTTTATGAAAAAACCCTTAGCCCCTGCCAAGAATGGCGTTTCCCCGTTGACACCATTCAAATCCCTTGACTAGACTCAACTTGGTAGAAGGCCACCCATACCACTGTTCGTCAATAAAATTTCTAGAGTAAGGAGAGCATTTTCATATGGCCAAACGACGATCACTTCAGGAAGACGCAACGTCTCTAAAAACCAAGGTCACGAAATCCCTAGCCGGTAGCGACAATCCTGAGGGAGATTCAACCATCCGGTCATTACGAAAACGTTTACGACGAGTGCAACGGAAGGTCCGAACAGCCAAACGGCGCGAGGAACAGCGGAAATCAAAGAAAGTCGTGGCAGAGGCCTAAGATTCTGCAGATCGACCCTGAAGAGAATTTGGAGGAATTGAGGCATGCGGGACGACCAAAAAAATATGGATGATGCATTTTCAGATCAAACGGAAGAGTTTGTATCGTTGGAAGGCAAAAAACCCTTGCCTCAAGACGAGCTAGTGGATGAAGTCTCGGAAGCCATCACGGCGGAAGCAGACGAAGAAACTACAGACATCGTCGCCTCTGCTGAAGCCGAAGAAGGCACAGAACAAGAAGAAGAGTTGGTCGAAGAGCAGGTCAAAGATGAAATCGATATTCAGATCGATCTCTTGAATGACTCAGAATGGATGGTCCGACGCGAAGCAGTGATTACCCTGGGCGAAATGGGTGATGAACGCTGCGTCGAGCCTCTCGTTCGATGCCTTCGAGACGGGGATTGGCAGGTTCGGGATGCCGCCGTTGAAGCCATTGCCATGATTGGGTCACCAGCCGTGGACCTGTTACTCCGCTATATACGTGACTACGATGCTCGGAAATCAGTAATCAAAGTGTTGGGGAAGATTAACGATGAACGAGTCCTTGATCCGTTAATTTCGATGCTTCACAATGATGAATTTAAAGACGATGCGACCTGGGCGCTTGCAGAACTTGGACAACCCGCTGTTGGACGATTACTCGAATGCCTGAAAAATCAAGATGAAGTGATTAGAAAACAGGCCATTCTGGCTCTAGGCGAGATTAAGGATTCCAGTAGCGTTGATTTATTGATCGAACGATTGCAAGACCCTGACTGGTTCATCCGACTCTCGTCGGCAGCCGCGCTAGAAAAAATCGGAGATCCTCGTGGCCGAGAGGCGATCAAACCGTTGGCCAAAGACCCCGACTTGGTTGTTCGCTTACGCATCGAACGCATGTTGGCAGCATGGAAAAAGCAGGCCGTCACGGCTTAGCCCTGATTAACCAATCCGGATTGTGAGCATACTAGACCCCTCCATTGTCTCGACAATGGAGGGGTCTTTTAATGAGATAGATCCCATCACGATTCCCCAACCTGCCTCTTAAATTCCACATAAGGCAGCAACAAAGAGATGATTAGAAATTAACGAATACGAAATAAAATGGGACTGAAAAAGACGGAGAACGCAACCGGCGGGCTATTTGAACGGCTTGATCAAGGCATAACGGATTGCAGCTCTTGACGAAGATCGTCCAACAAATGAGGAGGGAGGCTATCGCCTTGAGCCAGACTTTGCTGGGCCTCTCGAATTTTCTGTTTCACTTTTTTGATTTTTTGAGCCATGGGCCCTTCAGGGTCCAACTCAACCGCTTGATCTAAATGGTGAAGTGCACGCTCAAACTCGCCTGAAGCTTCTTTGAAATGATGATCTAACAGATACGCTCGTCCTTCCAAAAATCCGTCTTTTGCTGCCAGCATTTGTCGCTGCAAGTTGGTCTTCTGATCAAATCCAATCGTGTTTTCCAAGACTTGCCCCGACAAATCACGCAATCGTTGCTTCACCTCATCAGGTTTTTGCCCCGTGTAATAGCCCAATCCAAATACAATACCTAGCAGGATCAATATCCGTAAAACTTTCATAACGGACCTCGCCGACTCAGAATGACTCTCGCTCTTCGTTGAATAGACATCGACCCTTTTTCACTCCATGAATAAGACTGGAAGGGAAGATCATATCGATCGAGGAGAAACCGATGAGACAGGGAATGGGGCACCATACTTAAGTCGATGGTATCACTGCATGGCAGAAGGTACAACTCTGATACGGGATGACCCATAACATTCTGCGCACAGAGTCAGCCTTCCGCACATCAGCCACACATTTGTAGAATACGTTGAGAGATTCAGGCCAGCTTTTCGTCTCGTGCCTTCCCAGCCTCCGAAAACAACGGCGTATACGCACGGTTCACGTATTCTTTGAGCATGCGACGGGCACTAAACCGTGGAGCCGATGTCCGAATGGAATTTTTGACGATAGTGCACCACCCATGTGGTACGCCATCAATACCACGGTCGTAATACAACGGAATCACATCGTTTTCAAGTTTGGTGTAGAGGCCGACCATATCCAAGTCATCCTGGGCCCAATCACCAAGTGGTTCCTCCGGGAGAGGCACTGCCCAGCCATTGCTTCCATCATAGCCCTCTTTCCACCACCCATCTAACACGCTCAAATTAGGCACACCGTTTAAGGCGGCTTTTTGGCCGCTTGTCCCGCTAGCCTCTAATGGCGGGCGAGGATTATTGAGCCAGACATCGACCCCTTGCACCAAAAATTTTGCCACATGCATGTCGTAATCTTCGACAAAGGCAATATGGCCACCCAGATGATGCGCTTTAGCAAATTGATAAATACGATGGATAAGTTCGCGCCCTGCCTGGTCGGCGGGATGAGATTTTCCGGCAAAGATAATTTGAACAGGCCGCCACGGATTCAACAGAATCTGTTTCAGCCGGTCCAGGTCTGAAAACAGCAATGTGGCCCGTTTATAGGAGGCAAATCGTCTGGCAAACCCCAGAGTCAACGCATGCGGCTCAAGAAACGCCCCGCTCGCCAACACCTGGATAGGCTCCATCGTCCCATCCATCCATCCCATCCTGGCGCGCTGACGGATAAAGCTCATCAGCTTTCGTTTCAGAAATTTCCGGACCTCCCATATTTCTTCATCCGGCACCTCCTTCATCCTCTGCCACATGTTGAGGTCGTCACACCGTTCCCGCCAGTCAGATCCCAGATATTTTTGATACAACACATCCATTTCCTGGGCAATCCACGTGGGAACATGCACCCCATTGGTGACACTGTGAATGGGCACCTCATGCAGCGACCGTTCCGGCCACAGAAC
>JBGSSO010000019.1:0-11191 GCA_041737015.1 Nitrospirales bacterium | reverse complement strand
TAAGGTCATATCGGGATCTGGGCATTTCGGTAACGGCTTGCAAATGAACGCCAATATATAAATGTTCTTGTCAGGGACATCGGTTGGGGGCGGTGGCGGCGTTGCAGGACGTGGCGGCGGTTTCCGTATAGGCGTGGATGGTAGCCGGGTATAGGCCGATGCCTGCAGGTTCACCATGGATCGGGAGTAAGCCGGGCGAGCGACCATTGGAGTCATCACCGCTGGTTTTACCATGACATTCCCTCTGGTTGGCTGAGTCGGCACCCTGATGGCCGTTGACTTAAATGAAGCCATGGCTTGGGGCCGCATTTTCATCATTAAGGGTTGTACCGGTTGTGTTTTCATTTGTTGTGGTTGTATGGGTGGCCTTTTGGTCAATTGCGGTTGCACTGCTTGCAAGACGGCAGGGTTTATCTTTTGTATCGAATTTTGATTTTTCACCGCATAGTTAAAACGCAAATCTACCGACATTTTTGGGTTGGAAGAGGTTGGTTGGGTTTGTTTTTCCTCGACGACCACCTTCCGGGCAAATACGATAGCCGCGACATAGGCTGGACACTCTCCAGAAGGCGGGCTGCCACCGTCAGAAAAAATCTTGGTCGAATCTGACAACCGCCAGAACCGTGACCGGAATATTTCAGAATCAAACCAGGACCGCTTGATAGCCGCAGAACTGAATTCCAAGGTCACAGATTTCATCGAGGACACCGTTCCATCAGCCGAGAATCGCTTACGGAGATCTGCCGGCGCTTCATTCACTAACGTGTTGATTTCCGCCTCGCTGAGAGAAAAAGGATTCCACGAACCTTCCTCCAACGCATTCGACGGGGTAAAGCTGCTTGGGAAAACCGTAAAATTATCCTGCGCATTGGTCTCACTGTCGAGATCCTGATTAAAACATCCTTTCCATTCATCCCAGGTCATTGTGGGAGATTTGGCTCCAAGATTCTGATACTGACTCCTGGCAATATTGACTTCATTCTTGTAACCCTCCAGAATCCACTGATTATCCAGATCCTTAAGTTTTGCGCGAAACGCAGGCTCATCAACCTCCCGCCAGTGTTTTTCCTCCAATTCGTCCTCTGCGGCTTCACCCGTACTTCTCGCCTCCATGAATTCCTGCTCAGCCATAATATAGGCATCCTTATACTGGTTATAGACCCTGACCTTCGGGCTGTCCTGTAGAAGGCCTCCCTCCCCCGGGACCTTCAAAAAGGCTAACGCCTCCTGATAGGCCACTTCTTCTTCCGGTGTACGAGTCGAAGATGCCAGAGTGCCTTCTCTCAGAACATATTCCAACTCATTCCACAAAAATCGTGCATCAGTGGGCAACCAGGCCTCATCCGTGGGAATCAGATTCACGAGCGTTGAAAAAGCCGCCAGATTGGCTTTGCTCTGAAGAAGATCACTCCCGGTTTCTTGTGAAAAGAAATCCAGATCCTCTTTTGTATAGGCCAACGGTGTCACAGGAAAACTTAGAAACGTTCCTTCCTTTTCAAAGACCTTTTTGGCTTTGGACATCAAAGCCAATTGCACGATGGAGTCGATAGCCATGTATTACCTCATCAAGTCGTTATGTGGGTGGAATATTGCCCAGGCCCTTGGTAGCCCCGCCCCATGTTCGATTTTGAAGCGGGGCTACCTGGACTGTTAAATCCAATCGGTGATTTCGCTCAACGGATCAGGGCTCTTCGGTAACACATGACATTTGAATCCAATAATTTGATGACCCGGCACTCGCATTTCTTGTTTTTCCGAATCGTAGTGGAATTTCGAGGAACGTTCTCCACTGGCGGAACTCCGGCCATGCGACCCACCGAAATGAAATGGACCAAAATGCACGGCGCCACCACCACTCGCCGACGACCGTTGCCAACTTTGTGCGGCCTCTGAAAAGCCACTGCTATTCCGGCAGCCAATCACGAGATCCTTGATAAAAATTATTGCGGTGGGATAGGCCGGGCAGAGTCCTGTTGCAGGTTTCCCGCCATCGCTGACTATTTGCTTGGATGATTCGGGATTATTTTGGTCAAAGCGCCACAATTTACTATTGATAAAACTTGTTTTGAACCAAGGCCGAACAATTTGGCATTGGGTAATCGAAAAATTCATATAAAAATGGTTGCTGTCAAACGTGACTTTGGATTCCGATTGTCCACTGGCATTGCTGGCAGACCCGCCCCCGCCGAAAATGCCTAACCATCCGCCTCCGGCACTTGTTTTAGACCGTTTCATTTGATAGCTGGAATTGGAGGAATTATTATAATCCGTGGATTGAAAACTAAAGTTTGTCCATCCTGCGGCCTGCATGGGGTTACTGGGCACCAGCGAGGTATAGAAAAAATCGCTGCCGGAGGATATCCCCGTGATTCTGGCTTTCTCCAAATCATCCTGATATTGGGCTTTCAGCAGCGCCATATCCCGCCTCATGACCTGATCAATAAACGCGTTTATTCCTTCATAATCATTTTTGTACCCATTACTGACCCAATCTCCCATGGCCGCCTTGACCCTATTGCGCAGAATGTTCGCGTTCATCCCCCAATAATGGATCGCTTTGACATTGTCGGCTGTCAGGGCATCGATGCGGGCACCGTTGTATGCCAATGCCGCCGCTTCATATTCCGTCAATTTCTGGTTATACAAGTTCACTAATGCGCTAGGCTCTGAGACCTCGACCTCTTCATCAGTGACAAGATCCTTTTTTATCCTTGTCGTGGAGAGCAGCCCTCTGAATTTTTCAATTTTACTTTTGGTTTTTTCATCCAATTTGGTTTCCATGATTTGACTCATGCGTAAAATATACTCGAAGCGCTCTGAAAGCGATCCCTCATTGTTCATGATACTCATGGCCGCAAATTGATTATTCGTTGTGGCCGCCAGGTCGGGAACAAAATCGACAAGCCGCGCAAAACTTTCTGCATTCAGATACTGTTTGCTGGTATCTTGTCCACGCAATCCTTCTAATAATGCCGGTGTCAACTCTGGCTGTTTTGATTCACCTTCCCCACCCTCCCCTTCGAGCACCATTTCTTTCAGGGCTTTCTTTTTCACCACACCCGTTAACCCTTGCGTTAAAAAATCAAAATCATCAGGTTCAACAGCCATTCCCGGTGTACACCAACTAAAAAAATTGTCTTCCGATTTAGGGACGGTGTCATCCCCATTGGTCAGCACATTGTAGATTTTCCCCATAATTGAGTTAAGCATGACGCTCGGTTCAACCTGTGGCATAACGAATCCTCCTTACAGTAAGACGTCCCCTTTGCAGAGTACGTGGAAATTAAATAATTGGCCCCTGAAGTTTATGGACGTGAGCAAGACTTATTCCCAACTTGCATTTGGTACGTTGACGAGTGTCGTGCGGACGTATCCCCTTAATCTTTCAACTCTTTTCAACCTCACCTTCAGAGTTCACCTGACACAGGCGTTCCATTCATAACGTTCGCCGTGTATCTGGGTGTATCTGATTGTTAAACATATTTATCCGTTTGGATAATCGGAATTTCCCACCTGGCTTGTTAAAAATTTTATTTGGAGCCAAGAATGACAATCTGATCTACCCGCGATCTCCTGCAACTCAGGAAGTCAAACGGAAAATTATGAAAGAAATGATTCAAAAGGAATGAGTGAGAGGCTTCGGGGTTCAGGGCAATCTGAAAACAGGGGGGAAATTCTGGATACTCCTTTCCATAGCAAGATTAGTGGACAAGCAAATGTGCCCGGAGGCTCATGCCCACTGACTTGGGCTGTAACGAACTGTGAGAATGACGCCAATTGAGAGAGGAAAAGGCCAATCTGATATCTTCATCAGCGATCTCTTATTTGGCCAGAACTCCATAGGTTAAAGTAGAAGCTGTGAGATTAACCGTTGAGTCTCGATAATGGGACCAATTGACCACCTGAACCTAAATGGAGCGTTCGCGATTTCAAATAGTCACAAGGATCGTTCTGTCTATGGTCTATGAAGGGAAACAAGCGATCCGTTCCAGGAAAACGTATGATCAGTTGAAGATGATTGTGGAGAGAAGGCCATCCCATCGCCTACCCTTTTTGATAAGCGGATAAGCGATATCCTGCCCTGCATGGATTCCCCTAAGTCGGTAGGAGGAATTAAACCAAAATACTTCACCGATGGATGTCGGATTCAACATGTGGTGCATGAGGCCGCTGAGGATTGATTCTCAAATACAGAATGTCGGAAAGAACAGCGGTGCAGGTGGGTTTCCGCGAAAAACTTTGGTGAGCCAAAAGAAGGCCTTTGTCCGTTTTGATTCATTCCCCCTGTGGGCCCAACAACAATGGGTGAGGGGAAGATTGAAAAATTTCCATAAATTGGTTGACCTAATCATCATATTTTGTTAAATAGGCAGTGTTTCATTCCGTTTTATTCTCCCGCTACATTTCCCCATTCACTGTTCGGAGGGTGTCACCATGTCTCAGGAGACAGAAGAACTCTGGTCCAGGCGCTTCTTCCTGAAGTCCTCACTTGCGGGGATGCTGATTCTTGGCAGCCGGTTGATGTTTCCCGAATCTACCGCAGCCCATTCACTCCCTGAAGGCCGGCTTCGCCTCTACAATGCCCACACTGACGAACGACTCCAGGTGACGTATCGCAATCAATCCGGTCGCTATGACCGGGAAGCCTTGAAGGACATTAATTATCTCCTGCGATGCCATCATTCCAAAAAGATCTGCCAGATGGACATTCAATTGCTGGAATATGTGAATCAGGTGGAAAAGTTAGTCGGGCAGGGGCAGGAAATTCAAATCTACTCTGCCTACCGGTCTCCCTCATACAACAAATTGCTGATTCGCCTTGGGCGAGGGGCCGCGCCAAACAGTTTACATACGGTCGGACAAGCGGTGGACTTCTCGATTCCCGGCGTTCGACTTTCCAAAATTCGACGCGCCGCAGTGAAGCTTCGGTTGGGTGGAGTCGGCTATTACGGCCGGCGGGGCTTCATCCATATTGATACTGGGCCGGTCCGGTATTGGTAGTTTCCTTTCTCCTTTTTTCGTTTTAAATCTTTGTAAAAAATTCAGGCCCAGTCCTTTTTCTGAGAGTCCAAATCCTGCTTACAGGCTGGGCAGATCCCACGGGTAAATTCCGCCTGAGACCGGTCCCGGATGTACGTTTCCATCGCGACCCACTCCCATTTTTCGTTACGAATCACCTTACAATTTGCACAAATGGGCAGCAATCCATTCAGGATTTTTACCTTTTTCACAGCATGCTGCAACCGCTTTAACAGAAAATCGCGTTCTATCAGATGTCGACGAAATTCCAGTTGGATCATGACCTGACGGCTTTAGGCTTGCAAAGACTTCATCTGATTCTCGTTGAGTTCCCCTGGGACTCGATCAATGACGCACAGCGTGCCCAAATTATGTCCATACGGCGTTGATAAGGGAGCCCCGGCATAAAACCGAATGTTGGGTTCCTGGGTCACCAAAGGATTATCAGCAAACCGGGTATCATTTATCGCATCAGACACAACCATGACGTCCGATTGCAGGATACAATGGGCGCAAAACGCAATATTCCTGGAGGTCTCTTCCGCCGAGATCCCAATTTTCGATTTAAACCATTGGCGATGGCCATCTATCAGGCTGATTAACACAATAGGTGTTTGGCAAATGGTACTGGCCAGGAAGGTGAGGTCGTCAAAGGCTAGCTCGGGGATGGTATCCAGAACCTGATAAGCACTTAGCGCCTCTAATCGTTGGACTTCGTTTTCGGGGTGGGGTGCAGATGGGGCCATGAGTAAACCTCCATCCAGGGAAAACTCCCCTGTGTGAAATTCTCAGTTCGATCGCTGCTGGCCACCTTCCCCTCACATCAATCGTATTCCACCCTAACAAACCCGGTGTATCACAAGATAGCCAAACCCGGTATCCTGATTCTGGAACGAGGAGCCATTTTTTCCTGGCGAAAAGATCCGCACCCACACTCCCCACCTCTTCATATATTTTCTCACAGTGATGCTTCGACGGTGTGAGTCAGGCCGCTCAGAAAAATTGGTCTCTCCAAACTCAACCCTGGAGATGAATTTTTTAGATCTTGACTGTCCATACTTCTGTGCTAGCCTTTTACGGGAGCGTTTTTTACATGGTTTTTTATCTGAATGCCTCATTATTCTGTCTCTCATCCCGAACTATGATATCTTTATGTGAACAGCATGGAGCATGCGCTCCTCAAAGGAGTCAGGCATCTTATTGTCCGCCTGTCCAAAAGGAACCCTAATATGGAAGATGGCTTGTCCACGCCGGTGGGAACCCGCCGGTCATTCTTTGTAAAAACCACCGTCTTCATTTCCTCTCTTATCGGAATCTCGCTTGCTGTCCCGTTAATCGGGTACGTCATCGCCCCCGCTCTTCAACGACGTAATAAAGAATGGGTCTCACTGGGAAAGGCCGATGCGCTACCGGTTGATGAACCCAAGGCAATGGATTACACCATGACGGAAAAGGATGGATGGCAGGAAAGCCACACCACCAAAGGAGTGTGGGCGCTGAAACAGGCCGATGGACAGGTGACGGTCTATTCGCCTATTTGCCCCCATTTAGGTTGTGGGTTTCGATGGGACAAACAGGACCGTCTCTTCAAATGCCCCTGCCATGGCAGCATTTTTAACATTGATGGCACCGTCAAAGCAGGACCGGCTCCCCGCCCTTTGGACACGCTGCCGTCCAAGGTCGAAAATGGCGACTTGCTCGTCCAATATGAGGTATTTAAATCCGGGTTGGCGAAGAAAGTGGAACTCTAAGCATGGCATCCCCTCTCTATCAATGGATTGACCGTCGCCTGAGATTAAAACCCCTTGAGCAAACCCTCCTCAACGAACCCATTCCCGGAGGGGCCAGCTGGAACTATGTTTTCGGCTCGGCCACACTTTTTCTCTTTGTCTTACAAGCACTGACTGGCATGTTTCTCATGGTGTATTACGTGCCGGCAACTGACCATGCCTACGACACCGTTCAGTATATTGAACATGAGGTGTGGGGCGGATGGTTTGTCCGTGGTCTCCATCATTGGGGTGCCTCAGCCGTCATGATGGCCATTGGGCTCCACATGTTGCAGGTTTTTTTTGACGGTGCGTATAAACGCCCTCGAGAACTCATGTGGATTGTCGGCGTCATCCTGCTCGCCATCATGCTGGCGTTCGGATTCACGGGATATTTGCTCCCTTGGGATCAAAACGCCTATTGGGCGACCCAGGTGGGAATCAACATGGTCGGCAGCGTTCCGCTTATCGGAGATTTCCTGGTAAAAGCCCTTCGTGGTGGGGAAACTCTCGGCGCCCTGACGATTTCACGTTTTTTTGCAATTCACGTCGCGTTTCTTCCCGCCCTCATTGGATTGGGAATCATGCTCCATCTCTTTATTCTCAGACGGGTGGGACCCGCTGGCCCTCATGATGAGACGAGAGCTAGAGCCGGGAGTGAAACCTTTTACCCACGGCAGGTCTTCATGGATGCGGTGGTCATGCTTGGAGTGTTTGGTGTCGTAGCCATGTTGGCGATCAGCATGGAATTTCCATTGGCCGATCGGGCCGATCCATCAGACCATTCATTTGTTCCGGTCCCGGAATGGTATTTCCTGTTTTTTTATCAGCTTCTCAAGTATGCCCCAGGGGTCTGGGGACCTCTGGCGACCTGGCTTCTTCCCACGCTCTTTTTTACCGGATTGCTGCTCCTGCCATTTGTGGATCGCAACCCTGAACGGCATCCGTCCTCACGGCGGGTCGTGTTAGGAGCGGGATTGGGATTTTTGATTGTGGTGTTCAGCCTGTTGAGCATCTCTCTCCGTGACCTGTACGCCGTTCCCAAACGTGATCCTTCGGTGGTTCGAGGCATTGCCTTGGTGGAACAATTCAATTGCAAAACCTGTCATCGCATTCACGGGGAAGGTGTCAATGTTGGCCCAGACCTTTCTTTTGTCGCCGATCGACGACCCGACAGAGAATGGCATCTTCAGCACTTTAAGAATCCCCAATCCGTTTCCCCCGGTTCCTTCATGCCAAAATTTCCACTTAACGATAAAGAGCTGAACGACCTCACCAATTACATGCTGACTCTCAAGAGTGGATAACCCTTTTTCTACCCTGTGCAAATCGGTTAGTCTCGTAGAAAGCCACCATCAGCTTGGTGCTGTCTGCTCTTAACGAGAGCTTGCACCATTGAGGTGTGGATCAGCCACGACACCGGCAGCAGATTATGGCGGATTGCGCGGTAGCGGCTAATCACCCCATTCCCTATTCGCAGACACATCCCGACTGAACAAAACGTGTCCCCCACGGCCATGGACTACAGCCGTGGGGGAAAGGCCCTACCCTCGACGTTCGCCCCGGGCTTGACTGAGCCAATGCTCCATTTGCTTGCCTGCTGCTTCCCGGCCTCCTAGACCAAAGGATAATGCCACCGCCACGGCAATCGCTCCAAGAGTGAGTCCAAAAGCCAGATTGACGATTTCATTGGCCAACCCCATGGCTCGTAGACCCATGGCGATCACCAACCCGAGAATCGCGAAGCGAGCAATATTCGCCACCCCTCCCGAATTCGCTCCATGAATGCGAAGAATGGTTTCATACGCGAGATTCGATAACCAGAACCCGATGGCAATGATGGCACTGCCCAATAACACCTGCCCTCCAAATTCGATAAACATGGTAACGAGTTCGGATACCTGCTCAAATCCTAATTGACTGGCAGCTTCGATAATGGCGAATAACATGATAAAGAAAACCGTAATTTTTCCAACTAACGCGGACGGTGTGGTTTGACCCGAAAATGCCTGTCCTAACCCGATCTTGTCAGGAAGCGCATCAAGCCCAAGTCCGCCCAATAAATTACTCATCAAATGCGACACTAACCGGGAAATGGCGAACGCGATCCCTAAAATAATTGTCGCCGCAAAGATGTCGGGAATCGTCGCCATCATTCTATTCAACATATCGGTGGCAGGTCCCGTAATCACTTCGATTTCCAATGCTTGCAGGGCAGCAACCACCGCCGGCACCAAAATCAGGATATAGACCACCCACGCGACCAGATGAGACAAGGACATCGTCCCACGCAGTCCGACTTGTTCACCCAATCGATCAGTGCCGACGGCCGTCAACAAATTACTGACCAGATCCCTGACGATCTTGGCTAAAAACCACCCAACGACACCAATTAAGACCGCCCCGAACAGATTCGGGACCATGCCTAACATTTCATTGACCATGTCTTGAACCGGTTCCAACAATCCAACTATCTCCAACGTACCTAAAATAGCTGGAAGAAAAAGGAGAACAATCAGCCAAAATACGACATTGCCCAAATTCTCACTAATCGGTCGCATCCCGGCTCCCGCGCTGAGTTTTTCATCCAGTGTCGTCGATTGCAACGCCTTGGCTACAATTGTTCGAACCACAGTGGCAATGATCCATACCAGGAGTATTAATATTCCTCCAGCCACTAACTTCGGGACAAAGGCTAAGACCTGATCAACTAATGCCCGCAATGGACCGGAGACCAACTCTAGGTGCAAGGCATTAAAAAACGCCACCAAGACCAACAACAGGATTAAGTAATAGATTCCTGCTGCGGTCCCGCCTTCAATGTCCATTTCGGCCCCTGTGGTCGAACGCAAGCGCTGATTGACCTTCAGCATGCCGAGTCCTTTTCTGACGCCGGCTCTCACGGCCATGGCCACAAACCATCCCAATACAAGGATTCCCAAGGCTCCCATCACGCTGGGAAGAGTCGCTCCAAGAGTCGCTTGAAGCGTTTCAGTCAATTTACTCATGTCCATAGATCACTCCTTTCGATAAAAATACATAAGGCCGATCATCCTGCAGATATTTTCTACAGTTTGATGGTGGGACAGGAAGATCCTATTGGCCAGCTTATATTGAGAAAAACACGAAAGGCAGTTATCGAATTAGGAAGGTCATTGACCTTAACAATTGAGGCAAAGTAAGTCTACCTGAGCGCAGAAACCCTCAATTTCCGGGAGAATTTTCTTCAAATATCACACACGGAAGGTGCCGATTGTCGCTCGGGGACACCATGTCGAAAAAAATAAGCGGCACCCCTGTCATGAGAGATGCCGCCCACCGCGTGACTATTTTTTTAACGATCAACTCAGTTTTTTTTCATCCGCACAATTTTTTAAATGATAGGTCGGCTGATCACAAGTCCTTCCCTATTTTCTTTATCTCATGCCAGCCATGGACCAGCTATGATCTCCACTACGCGGACTTAGCTAATTCTGAAGTACAATGTCCGCACTTTGTGGCTTGAATGGGAATCGTCATGTGGCAGAATTTGCATTCTTTCGTTGTAGGATCTGCAGGCGGGGCCTCTTTTTCTTCACGTTTCATCTGATTAATGGCTTTAATCACCATAAAAACGGCAAAAGCCACAATAAGAAAGCTAATAACCGAATTGAGAAATACTCCATAATTCATTGTGACAGCGCCGGCTCCCTGAGCATCGGACAAGGCAAGATATGGCCCTGGAGGCACTCCGTCCTTAAGGGTGACAAACAGGTTGGAAAAATCAACGCCACCCAACAAGAGGCCAATTGGGGGCATCAACACATCGGCCACCAGCGATTTGGCAATGGTGCCGAAGGCCCCTCCAATAATGACACCGACAGCCATATCGATAACATTGCCTCGCATGGCAAACTCTTTGAACTCTTTGAGCATTACATCCTCCTTATCATGAGAGTGAACGATAGAACCGGTTGTTTTCCAGAATTACAAACGTGAGGGGGTCATAAAAAGTCCACATCATCCTCTCTCAACACCAAAACAAATGCAAGATCCTTCCAGGCTTTCCTCGTCTTCGCCTAACGGGGCTTTCATCTCCAATACTTTCTGCAATCTATGAAACAAAAGGATCAGCCACCGTCAAAAAACCTGGGGCGGCTGGCCTATCCTCGCCTATTTCCAGTTGAAGACCCCCTCTAAAAGCCCCAACTGTCAAGATCAGCTCGAATAGGTAGCCGCCCTGGGCGTTCCGCACCGTGACAAAAACTTCCACAGTTACACTTGAACGTCTAATCGCCTTGCGATGCGCTTCTTTGCGTTTTCAAAGAAAGACATTCATCCATAAGACTTCCCATCTGACGATAATCCAACGGTTTTTTCAACACACGAAAAAGGCCCGTTTCATCCGATGGAGGAAGATCTCC
>JBGSSO010000248.1:0-9649 GCA_041737015.1 Nitrospirales bacterium | reverse complement strand
TTTTTGAAACAGGGTCTTCAAAATAAATGGGGTGATGCCAAAGAATAACACGCTATAAATGCAGATTTCTAAAATATACTGAGAGTCTTCCGAGACCGTGCTATTGAAGATCACAGGAACCGCCCATCCGATCGTCATACTCACAAACATCAGAATCACCACGTGTCGCCACACCAGAAACCAGACAAGTTTTAATAGCTCCCCATAGGTCGGTATCTCCATTATTTTGGAATTTCCTTTCTCATATACACTTCTTCTTGGTTCTTAATGGGCTTTGTCCCAGGATGGACCCTGTCCGGCTTCAACCGTCAGGGGGATCGACAATTGTAGGGCAGGCAGTGTGGCCCCTTCCATGACCTGCTTGATGACCGCAGTGGTTTGCTCGACTGCCGCTTCTTCTACCTCGAACAATAATTCATCGTGGACGGTCAACAGCATTTTCGCCATGGGGGTTAAGCCATGCTGTGCCAATGCGGCGGGTACGCGGATCATGGCGCGCTTTAAGATGTCGGCGGCTGTGCCTTGCAGTGGTGCATTGATGGCGGCTCGCTCAGAAAAATTTCGTCGGGCGGGATTTTTATCATGAATGCCCGGGACGTGGCACCGACGCCCAAAGAGGGTCTGGACGTACCCGTGTTGCCGACAAAATTGTTTGGTGCGTTCCATATAATCCTGGATGCCGGGATACTGTTCGAAATAGGTTTTGATATAGGCTGCCGCTTCTCCGGGTTCCACACCCAATTGGCGGGCTAATCCGAATGCGCTGATCCCATAAATGATGCCGAAATTAATCGCCTTGGCTTTTCGTCGAATTCCCGCATCCATCTGTTCTAGGGGGATGCCGAAGACCTGGCTGGCGGTCAGCGCATGAATATCCTGGCCTTCCCAAAAGGCTTTCTTGAGAACGGGAATATCCGCGACGTGGGCGAGCAGACGCAGTTCAATCTGGGAATAATCCAGCGAAAGCAGTGTCCAGCCAGGCTCCGCGACAAACGCGCGCCGGATTCTTCGGCCTTCTTCAGTGCGAATGGGAATGTTCTGGAGATTGGGGTCTGTGGATGAGAGTCTTCCCGTCGCGGCGGACGCCATGGCATAGGAGGTATGCACCCGGTTCGTGTCGGGATTGATTTGACGGATGAGCGCATCGGCATACGTGCTGCGGAGTTTTTCTAAATGCCGCCATTCCAACACACGTGAAGGGAGTTCATGGCCTTGAGCGGCTAAGGATTCCAGTACATCGACCCCGGTGCCATAGCTGCCGGCTTTGCTTTTTTGCCCTCCTCCCAAGGCGAGGTCGTCGAACATGACTTCGCCGAGTTGTTTGGGGGAACCGACATTAAACGGTTTCCCGGCCAGGCGATGGATCTCTAGTTCCAGATCCCGGAGACGGAGAGAAAACTCCTGGCTGACCTGCTTCAGTTGGGAGACATCGACTTTGATCCCTGTTTGCTCCATGGTCGCCAGCACAGGAATGAGGTGACGCTCGAGTGTTTCGTAGACGGTGGTCATGTGTTCACTGATGAGACGGGGTTTGAGGACCTGATGCAGCCGCAGGGTCACTTCGGCATCTTCCGCCGCGTATTCCAACGCTTTGTCTAAGGGAACCTGATCGAAGGTGATTTGAGATTTTCCGGCACCCGTGACGTCTTTAAATTTGATCGTCGTATGACCCAGAAAGTGTTCGGCTAGTTCGTCCATGCCATGGCCATGCATGCCCCCTTCTAAGACGTATGAAAGCAGCATGGTATCGTCCACGGGTGACACGTTGATGCCATACCGGCGAAACACCACCATGTCGTATTTGATATTGTGCCCGATTTTGAGCACACCGGGGTCTGTCAGCAGTGGCCCCAGGATGTCGAGCGCCTGTTGGAGTGGAATTTGTTCCGGTCTTTCCGGTAAGGCAGCAGATGTATCGTGTGAGAGCAAATCCTGATGAGACGTGGATCCCGGGGCTACATGACCCACAGGCACATAACAGGCTTGGCCGGGATCCAGGCTCAATGAGAACCCAACCAACTCAGCTCTGGTTTGATCGAGAGAGGTGGTTTCGCAGTCGACGGCCACAATTCCGCGACGAGTCGCCTCCTCCACCCAGCCTTGAAGGGCCGACACTGTTTGAATTAATTCGTAATGGGCTTTGGTAGGCAGCGGCCTTGTTTCGGGATCTTTAGTTGCTGGGGCATCGGTGGCCGGTGTTGCAGAAGGAGTGACATTGGGATCCTGTTCATCCTTCATGCGGCTTTGTAAGCGAGCCAGAATCGATTTGAAGCCCTGTTCATTGAGAAAGGCAGCTAATAATTCCATATTGGGCTGGCGTCGCTCTAATTGTCCCAAGGGGATAGAGAGCGGCACATCGAAGCGAAGTCGAACCAGTTCACGCGATAGGCGGGCCTTATCGGCATGCTCAATGAGACTTTCCCGCCGTTTGTTCTGTTTAATTTCTGAGGCGCGCGCCAGGAGGGTATCCAGATCACCATATTCCTGAATGAGTTGTGCAGCCGTTTTGATGCCGATACCCGGGACCCCAGGCACATTGTCCGTGGAATCTCCCGCCAATGACTGAACGTCGACAACTTTCTCGGGTGGCACGCCGAATTTCTCTAGAACCTGCGCAGGCCCGATCCGGCGGTTTTTGATGGAATCAAACATGCTGACCTGGTCAGAGACCAACTGCATGAGATCTTTGTCCGACGAGACAATCGTGACGTCCGCGCCGGCTTCCAGCGCTTCCTTGGTGTATGTGGCGATTAGATCGTCAGCCTCGAACCCGTTCAGCTCAATACAATCAAAATTAAAGGCACGGGTCGCCTCACGGACGAGAGCAAATTGGGGCACCAATTCATCAGGGGGATCGCTGCGGTTGGCCTTATAGTTGGGGTCTAGATCGTTTCGAAAGGTTTTTCGTGCGGAGTCAAATATGATGGCGATGTGGTCCGGTTGCATATCGTCCAATAGTTTCATCAACATGGTGATGAATCCATAGACGGCGTTGATGGGGGTACCATTCGGACTGTTCAAAATCTTGATGGCATGAAATGCCCTGAAAATAAACCCTGAGGCATCGACTAACACGACATGACGAATGGGGAGAGGGGAAGGTGGTTCACTCACGGTGTTCACGGGAAAATATCCTCTTCGTGTGTTTGTTCGCCCATTGAAGATACCTGATAGCCCTTGAGGTGTCGATATCCCAGAATAATTTGTCAACCAAGGGAATGGGACATGGTAAAATGCTCAATCCTCTGGCTTAGGAAGGGAGCATGTGTTTGTGAAACGCAAAATTATGGTGGGTCTTGCTCTTATCATTGTTCTGGTGATTGTGGTCATCCTGTTCCTTCCGGTTTTATTGGATTTGAATCGGTACCGGGATCGGTATCTCCCCGTTCTGGAGCAGGCCCTTCATCGACCGGTGGATGTTCAGGATGTCCGCTTAACGCTCTTTCCTAAACTCGGTTTTCGGGTGCAGGATCTGACAATAGGGGATGACCCGGCGCTCAGTCCTCAGGCGTTTGTCACGATTCCTTCGGCCGAGGTGGAGATCCAGTGGCTCCCCCTGTTGCGCCGGCACATTCAGGTTGAACATGTGCGTCTTCAGGATCCAAGAGTCCACGTCATCCGCAGGCCTGATGGGTCGTTGAATATGGCCACCATCGGAAAAGATCCTGCTCTTCACCACCCTGAGGCGGCCGCGGAAAATCCGGCCAATGCTCTCAAGCCCTTATTCGGGGTGTTTGCGGTGGAGCGGTTCTCCATGACTGGAGGCTCTCTACAGTATGAGGATCGTTCCCAAGTACCCTCCCGTTCCTACCACCTTGAGCAACTGGAGTTGGTCACGAATTCCGTCCAACTGGGACAGACGGCGAGTCTGCACGTGAAGGGCATGGTGATGCCCTATCAGGTCCCCTTGGAGATGAACGGGCGATTTGGCCCCCTTCAATCCACTTTGGATCTTCCGATGATCGATCTCGCGGGCAGCTTAGGCAAAGTAGAAGGAACCGCACAGGGCAAAGTGAAAGATGGAAGGCTGGAGTTGGACATGCAAATCCCGGGGGTATCGACGGAAGACATGCCCGTGAATGTGGCATTGGATAACCCTGTGGCCTTCAAGCGCTTTCAGGCTCATTTGATGGCACCCCTGATTCCCAAGGGGCCCTCGAAACCCTCCACAGGAGTGAGGATTGACCCGTTGACCGTTGATCTCCAGATGGGTGGGGCGACGATTCCCCTTTCGGGTCAAGGTACGCCTGGACGTCTGAATTTGTCCGGTGAGGCCCCTACTCTGTCCTCAGATGATTTTCCTTTGGCTCTTGCCGTTCAGCGCCCGTTTTCACTGGAGCAGGTCCGTTTTGAAACCGTGATCCAAGGGACAAGGGTGGGCCTGGTGTCCCTCAAGGCCCAAGCGTTTCGGGGAAATCTTGAAGCGCATGGAACATGGGATGGGACCCCAGCTGTTCCACTGCTCTCACTCCAGGGAAAGTTCACGAATTTTGCGGTTGAATCAATTCTGCAAGTGGTTAGGTCTTCCTCCCTCCAGTTGACCGGTATGGGAGAGTTGCATTGGAACGTCGCGGGAGCAGCGCGCTCGGTCTCCGGGCAATCACATTTGACCGGACCAGTCCAATTGATAATTCGGGATGGGCAATTAGTTGGATTCGATGTTATGCAGGGGATCGAAGATGCCCTTCAGCTTCCGGACCTCATGGAAGAATCCACCGGTGCGACGAAATTTTCGTTGATTGATGCCAAAATGGAACTGGAAGCCAGGGAATTGGTTATTCGGCAATTGTTGGTTGAGGCACCAGATTTCTCGCTGACAGGGGTGGGAAGTCTCGCGTTTGATGAATCGTTGAATCTCCAAGGCAATTTGGCCGTTTCACGGCCGATCGGTGACCGGATTATTCAACGGTTTCCGATGGCCAAGGTTGCATGGCATCAGGGAAGGTTGGTGCTGCCTTTTACCGTTAGGGGAACCGTTCAGAAACCGTTCCTGCAATTGGATACGCAATCCTTTGGGCATCAGGTCAAAACGAACGTGGAGCGGAGAATTGAGAAAGTCATACAGGGGGATGAACAGGAATTACAGCAACTCTTACAAGACGGAGCGGATATCTTGAAACAGCTATTTGGACAATAGCCCTGGGGGTATGCTTTTTGGGACTGAATGATTCTTTCATCCCGGTCTCAACCAGGAGGGGGACTATAGGTTCGGGACATGTTGGCAACGATGAAGGAATGGGGCTGCGTTGCAGCAGCTGACGGACACAGTTGAGCGACTATGGCCCGTAACTCCCCAATATCATACGGTTTGCCGATAATGGCATAGGCTCCTAAGCGGGTGGCGTTTTCCCGGATGACGGCATTGAGGTACCCGGTCACCATGATGATGGGGATGTCGGACTTCTGTGGGATATGCTGTAACCGGTCCAAAAAATCCATGCCGCTCATGACGGGCATGGCATTATCGAGAATCACAATGTCAATGGATTTCGATTCAATGAGTGATAACCCGCTGGCTCCGTTTTCGGCTTCCACACAGTGACATCCATCATATTCCAGGACCATCCGGAGCAATCCGCGACTCATTTCATCATCATCAATAATCAGAATATTTTTAGACATTAAGATCTCCTTTCTTACCCTATGACTGAATCCACCATCCTGGTGGATCGAACTAGCTGAGCGTCGACTTTTCGTTGGTGATACTCACCGAAGGGATGCCTTCTGATCACTGCACAACTGTTGTGTAGATTTAGATCTGTGTTGTTCCTGGCATCACTGTACCCTGTGCGTGAAGTGTCGGGTGCCTTTGAAGGTATAGGACTCTGCCCATTCCACATGACGAGCCTTCCTCCGAAGATTCCAAGTGCTGTAGAGATGGCTAAAATAATTTCCATGGCTTCCCTCAAATGTTTTATGGTTGCCATTTTATAAAGCAAAGAATGTACCCAAAAGGAAAAGGAGAGATATTTTAAAGGTCCCGTGCATATAACTCATTGAAATACTGATGAATGGAGAGCAAAAAATTTATAATTGGTTTTAAAATTTTTTAAAGAATGTCAAGAGGATGAGGTATTAGGGCATCAGTTGTGGGACAGGTTGTTATTCAACAGCATACAGTCTGTATCGAAATGGATAACTCGTAGGAGAGGTTTATCTAGAAGAAAGGCCAGCATAATTTGGGTTGTTTTGGGAGAAGGACCCCGCAACCTGTGGGACGGTATTTATTCTTGACGGAGTACCGACAAGGGAGGGAAGCCCAGCAACCGGTAAGTTCCGAGAAAGCCCGTCGTGAGGCAGAGCAGAATTGTCAAAAGCAAGCCTGTGCTCAATATGATCGGATCGAAGGTCCAGGTCAGGTCAAAAAAGAAGTACAAGAGAGACCAGGAGAGCAGACACCCCAATCCAAGTCCAACCAGGCCTGCAAAGGCCCCAATGACACCGAATTCCACTCCCAACGAAAATACAAGTAGTCTGCGACTTGCTCCCAGGGCTTTCACAATTGCCAATTCATGCAGGCGCCGGTACCGGTTGACTGAAATCGCCGCAATCATGACTACGGCTCCGGTGACCAGACATAACAAGGCCAGGGCTTGAATCCCCAGGGCCAATTGGTGAAAGATCCGGCCAATACTCTCCAGCACATCTCCCACGTTAATGGCTGTCACATTGGGCATGACGGCAACGATGGCTTGCTGTAAGGGGACTTCGAGGGTTGTTGGCACTCTGGTGGTGGCGATGTAGGTGAACGGGGCGCCGTCAAAAGAGCCAGGCTGAAGGATCATGAAAAAATTTATGGAAAAACTTCCCCAATCGACCTGTCGAAGACTGCTCACTTTCGCGACAAGTGGCACCCCTTGAATATCCAACGTCAGGGTTGAGCCCAGGGTGAGCCCCAGGTTTTTTGCGGCGTCTTCCTCCACAGAGACCAAGGGGAAATCTGAGGACGTTCGGGTCGCTCCGTCCGCGTCCGATTCCTTGGTGTGCTCCCACCATTGCCCCTGAGTGAGAACGTTATCTTTTGGAAGATCCCGGGATGTCGTCAATACGTATTCCCTGGTGAAATACCATCCGTTTCGTTGACCTTTATGTTCTTCAGGATCGATAGGTTGTCCGTTGATGGCTGTGAGACGAGATCGCACAACTGGAACTAAGTTATACGGTGAATCTGGGAATTTCTGTTGTAGCACATCCACGAATTGGGAATGTTGGTCTGGTTGGATGTCTATGAAAAAAAATGAAGGTGCCTGAGAGGGTATCTGGTTTCCTATCAGATCAATTAAGGACCGTTGCACAATGGTCAGCGTGGTCATGAGCATGACACCAATTCCAATGGCCAACGTCATGGCTTTGGTGAAATTTCCAGGCCGTTGAAGATTTCTTACCGCATGACGCAATAAATACCGCTGAGAAATCGGCACATGCCGGAGAATGTAATACAGTACTCCAGTGCCTCCTATTAAGAGGAGAACCGCAACCGCACATGCACCGGAAAAAAATAAACCGAGGGTCAGTGAGTGGGCTTGCCACATGGCTAGGCCGGTCACGCCCACCATCATGCTGATGCTGACCACGACCTGTGCCCGGTCATTCCACCAATGTTTAAGGATGGTCCGCCATCTGGTTAATCTGGATTGGGTGTTGGCCATGTCTTGGGAGTGGTCCACCGCTTGTCGATACACCAATGCCGGAGAGACATGACGGATGGCCAACAGAGGCCAGAGTGAGAAGGCCAGTGTGGCGAGGATGCCAAGAACGATCCCCCGCAGGATAGGAGCGACAGTGGGATTCATGGGCATGGTTTCAGGAATAATGCCTTGAAGCAAGAGAGGTAAGCCTCGGTGGAGGACTACGCCGACTATGACACCAAAAAGACTGCCGATCCCTCCCAGGATTAGGCTTTGCGTGAGGTAGAGGCGAATGATTTGTGAAGAATCGGCTCCCAGGGTTTTGAGTGTGGCAATAATGGGAATTTTTTGTGTGAGGAAGCCTTGAATCGTGCAAGCCACTCCGATCCCACCGACCAATAAGATCGTAAACCCAATCAGCCCAAGATAGAGATTTAATTGGTCAAGTAACCGGCGGAGTCGTGGCTGGGCATCGCGAAATGAGGTGACCTGGGCCCCTTCCTGGCCGAGGCGACCGCGTAACTCACCCATCAAAGGCTCAAGAGAGGTGGAGTCGGATATGGACAGACGATAGCGTTCCTGAATCCGGCTTCCGGTTTGGATCAACGCGGTGGCCTTAAGCGCGTCCCGGGAAATCATGACCCGTGGGCCCAAACTAAATCCATTGGCAATCCTGTCCGGTTCTTTTTTCAACACGGCGGTAATAAGGAAGTTCCCTTGGCCAATCTGCAGCTCGCTGCCAACGGTCAGGTTGAGCCGGATCAGCAAGGATTCCTGGACAATTGCTCCAAAACACGGCGAGCGACTGCAACCGGATTGAAGAGGATTCAGAAGTTGCGCTGTCGGGAAATCAGGCTCCGCTACCAACCGACCATAGAGGGGATAGGCCGAATCAATGGCCTTGAGTTCTACCAATTGAGAAGCCAGTTTCGGGAGGGGTGTTTGGGAGTTAGGGCGGTTCACCGTCGCCATTGCGGCGATTTCAGTCACGTGTGAGAGGACGATGTCACGGTCAGTGATGGAGTCCAGCACGTTACGGCCCTTGTCGGAAATCGCTCGCCGCCATGATAGTTCGACATCACCGCCTAACAGGGCACGGGTATCCCCGAGAATGACTTGTGCGATATTCACGGCAAACAAGTCCACAGCCACAATGGCGCCGACACCGAGTGCAATGCAGAGAAATAAAAATAGGAAACGAGACCAGGCGCTGTGGATTTCCCGCCAGGCGAGTTTGACAGAAACGGGGATCATGCCTCTGAGCCGGAGGATAGTAGCGGGGGGGACGCCTCGTTCACCATTGCTCCATCCCGCAAGGTTAGGATACGTTGTGCGCGAGCGGCCAAGGACATGTCGTGAGTGACTAAGACGAGAGTGCTGCCGTGTTGCTGATGAAGTTCCCACAGCAGATCAATGACCATTGCACCGGTTGAGCTATCCAGATTGCCGGTGGGTTCGTCGGCAAGCAGGAGGGGAGGGCGGACAATAAAGGCTCGGGCCAAGGCCACTCGTTGCTGTTCGCCACCGGAGAGTTGAACGGGATAATGGTGGAGACGATGTTCCAGTCCTACGGATTGTAAAAGGGTTTTGGCTCGTAATGTGCCCGTGGTTATTCCTTGCAATTCCAAAGGGAGTGCCACATTTTCCAGGGCAGTCAAAGTGGGGATAAGATGAAAGGCTTGAAACACATAACCAATGTGTTTGCGTCGAAAGTGCGCCATTTCGGTCTCGCTTAAGGTCGTGATGTCGGTCTGGTGAATGCGGATTGAACCCTGTGTTGGTCGGTCGAGGCCTGCAAGCAACCCCAGGAGAGTTGATTTGCCGCTTCCCGACGGTCCGACAATCGCAACTACCTGATTAGTCAAGACCTCGAAGGAAATGTCCTGTAAAATCTTGACGGAATGACTACCCGCCCGAAGCTGCATTCCAAGATGATTGACAGAAATGAGAAGCTGGGATGATGGAGTTTTGGAGGTCAAAGAGGGCGAAGACGACGTAGAGGATGAAGGAACAATCACGTG
>JBGSSO010000239.1:0-26114 GCA_041737015.1 Nitrospirales bacterium | reverse complement strand
GTGGGGTGGATACCTGCCAGGGATATGCTGGAAAAGGGTGTGATGTGGGCACTCACCAACTTAGGGGGGGTTGGGAATTAACCATTTTTGGTCAGTTGTTGGAAGGAAATTTCAGAAAGGTTTGCTTGAACATCGGCATGTTCAATGGTCATCCCAACAAGCTGGCCATTTTTATCCAGGTCAATCAGGATGTTTTCATTTATATCTTTAGTCTCCGCCACTTCTTGATTACTAAACTCGATATAGGCGGTGTCCGTGTCAGAAAAATATTTCACCTTCATGCTGGTCTCCTAAAGGATCGATCAAAAAACGCGTTATGAACCGTATCTCTATCGGGCAACAAAATGACCCTTAGAACTTTTCCACCGGCTTCCTCAATTCGGCCCCAGCGAATACGTCCATCAGACTGAACCGTTTCATATTCGGGTTCACGAACCACTTGTTCAATCCATTCCATCCTAATGATTTGGCGATCTGGCCGCACCCGGATAAAATCAAAATAACGAGTCGTTTTCACTAGCTTTTAGTGTACCCATGGCCGGGCATTGATGCAATGTACCGAGAAAAAGCAAAATGGGGTCGGGGTATGAGATCTTCAGTACTATCTACTTGAGAGCCTGGTGCCTGAAGAACTTTCCTGTTTTGGCGTTAATGAGCGTGCTTCTGCCTTCCGCCTGATCACTGACAATATTCCAATAGGGGCCCTGGCTTTTGGTGCCTTGGAGCATGACATGGAGGGTCATCATGGCTCTGCTCTTCCCTTTGAGCCCTTTCTTTTTCGCTTCTGCCATCGCCTGCGCACTGTCAATGAAATCTCCATCCACAACATCGGTGAAACTCGAAGACACTTCAAGCGTTTGGTCAATCTTGCTGTCCTTTACGTCCACCTTGAAACTATTTTTGGACTGAGGTGAATGGAAGAGAAAGCTCCACTTCTTCGCGGTGCCCTCCATACTTCCTGATACGGTGGTGATTTGGACCAGGGATGCGTCCGCCTGCCATTTGATGGCAGACTCCTGTGCTTGCGCCAGCCCCGCCTTTGCGGTTTCCCCACCCGCAAGAGCCGCCGAGTGATAGAGAGAAAAGGTGAATACGGTCATGATCGAGAACATCATGCATCGTTTCGATCTCATGGGCGTTTCTCCTTGAAGGTTGCCGCTTTGGACATATTCAGGGCATTCACACGTAGAACTCACGCAGTTGCTTCAGTCGAGCGCTGGCCCAGGATCGCGTTGAAACGGATGCACGTCGCTTCACAAGACGCCCGATGGTGACCCTCTGCGATATCGACCATCGTTCCATCCTGAATCGGGACGCGAGTATGAAAGTATGGGGCACCTTCATCGTCAGTGGACTCGACCACTGTCGCAGGAGTGATGTCGGCACGCGCCACAATTCTTTCTTCCTTCCTGAATGGGAAGCGCCATGTAATGGAGACCTGTGAATCGGATTGAACGGTGACACGAAGGCAATGTTTGTTCATGGAAAATGCGGTGAGACCCAGCGCACCAATCCAGAAGAGCGCCAGCACGCCAGTGACGACGATCGGAGAATAGCCGGATGGTATTCCGTCGCGGATAAACACATAGGTCATGGCAGCGACAAACAGCAGGAAAATGACCGAGAAGCCCCAAAGGAACGCGGCAACATTGTTGCGAAAGGTCATAGCTTGGTTGAGTCCCAATTCAATCGTTCACCTGCCTGGGCCGCCACAGGGAGTTGTAAATGGAGAGCATTCTGCGGGCGCCACAACCAACTACAGCATTCGGGTCAGCCCTTGCGCTCCTTCCCTTCTTGTGAACCTGACTCGGTCATCCCGGATCCATGCACCGCTTCCCGGTATTGGGGAAGTCGAAAGGAGAAACAGGCCCCTTTCCCCACTACGCTTTCACACCAAATCTGCCCCCCAACCTTCTCGATCAATTCCTTGGCGACAGCCAAGCCGTACCCTGTTGAAGGCTCTCCTGCCGTGGGCTTCGGGGTGAGTTGCACCCCGGGTTGGAAGAGTTTGGACTGGTCCTCCAAATTCAGGCCGGGGCCTTCATCGCGGACACGGCAAATCACCCACTCCTCCTGTGGCTCCACTTCGACCCAAATCCGTTTCCCAGGTGGTGAGTACTTCACCGCGTTCGAGAATAAGTTATCCAGTGCGGCGGCCGTCGCCACACGATCCGTCCACACCGAAGGAACATCCGCAGGGGCAACCGAGAGACACTGAATCTGTTTTTGATCCGCAATGCGTTGATAAAAAATCCTGAACCGCTGGGCCATGATCGGCAGTTCCACCTTTTCGAAGCGCAGCGTCGCATCCCGTCCTGTCTCGGCATTCACCATTTGGCTAACGGTGTGCGTCATCAAGTGAGTGGCATGCTTCAACGCTTCCAACCCGGTGCGAACCTGGTCGTCCGGATGTTTCGCCAGCACTAGCAGAAGCAATTCGACTGTCCCACCTACCACGGTAAGAAAGTTATTCAGTGCATGTGCGGCAAAATGAACAGCACTTTCACTGACGACAGGCAGTTTCTCCAGGTCATACAACACCTGCTCTAATTCCGCCCTGGCCTTGAGGATGCCCGACACAATCTGATTCTTGTCCTCCTGCATGAACTCTCCTCCCTGAGTTGGACATTGGGATCTCACCCGAGTCAGCGAAACCCAAACAATCTTGAGACTGACAATATTATCAGGACCATTAGGATTTCATCATGAATGCAATTCGACCTCTTGTGCATGACGATGATGAATCAACGTTGCCGCGAGCCTTTTTCACATTCGTTCTCCTGCTCACATCTCAATACGCAACGACTGCACAGCTGAATCAATTTTTCTTCAACCAACGAATTAAGTCAAGAAAAAACAAGCGGTTGGCTACTCGGTTTTGAAAAGGAGAAAGCCCAAAAGATCCGATCCTCAATTCCTCACCAATTTCGAGAGCTGCCAATTTTGTGGGACACGCCGTTCGAATCCAGATTTGGCCTGTACCTTCATGGCCAAAGGTCATTAACAAAGGACTCCCGCCCTTCAATCAGGTTAGAGCGAATGGAGTTGGAAGGCTGGGTACACAGGAAAGGAAGAGTATTGACTGTCCGACAGGCTTCAAGCGAATGGCAAGTCTGGACCTAGTGGTCGATTTTTAGATTCCCATAGGTTTCTCGGTGAAAATATTCACCCATTTCCGGCACTGAACAACGAGGCTCCGAAAGCGGTTAGTGGTCGGCAAGCACCCATTCCGTAGCGACCTTGCCGGGGTAGCCAACCGAGCTGAGACTCAACCCGTTCATCATCCACACAGCTACCGTCCCACTCATGCGATTGTGCCAAATGACATCGGCCGTTCCATTGCCATCCACATCGCCTATCTGCGCCATGGTCCACGCAGCAGGGACCCCCTTAAAGAAACCCGAGGAAGTAATGGTCGAGCCCATTAATAACCAGGCTGCCACGACCCCACTGCTCTTCTGTCGCCACAATACATCGGCCGTCCCATTCCCATCGAGATCCCCCACTCCCTGAATGTCCCAATCGAGTGTCGTGGACCCAGGAAACCCCACAAAGTTGATGGTGAGCCCATCCATCTGCCAAATCGTCACCTTTCCCGTCCGGGTATTCAACCACAATACATCCGCCTTCCCATCGGCGTTGACATCCCCGATTCCGGCAATTTTCTCCTCAGATGGCGGTGCATGGAACAAGCCCGTGGACACGACGGTGGACCCGTCCATGATCCAGACAGACACCTGTCCGCTCTTGGCATTCCGCCAAAAAATATCAATCTTCTCATTGCCATCAAAATCTCCAACTCCTTTAATGATCCAATCCTTTGAGGCCGAGCCAGGAAACCCTATAGAACTGATGAGACTCCCTTTCATCATCCATATGGCGACGACCCCGCTCGTCATATTCCGCCAGATGATGTCGGCGGTCCCATTTCCATCCACATCGCCGCTTCCAGCAATCTGCCAGTCTTGTGGGACGCCTCCCAGGGTGCTTGAAGCCCCCATTTTCCCTCCTTCCATCAGCCACACCGCCACTTCGCCGCTATGGCTATTGCGCCAGAGAAGATCCGCAGTTCCAGTGCCATCCAGATCGCGCAACCCGGGAGGACCAATCACTGCAGGACCCCGGTCACGCAGAAAGACATCAAGATGCCCGGACACATTTCCTCCCGGCGGATCGTTGACCCAGGATGAAAAGGCCACAAACCGGCCATCGGCGCTGAGGGCAGAACCGAGACTGGAATCATTAAGATTTCTACCCGGCAAATCCACACTCACCAAAGAGGTAATTTGTGTTTTTTGGTCATAGACAAAAACATCAGAAAAGTAATGCACTCTATCCCCCGCCACCAGATTGGTGGCTCCTGACTCAAAGGTTACAAAACGCCCATCGGCGTTGAGAGCCGGATTGAAACTGGAGCTATCAGGGTCGCCGCCCTCTAAACCCACACTCACTCGCGTGGTCGTCTCGGTCTGTCGGTCATACACGAAGATATCACCAGTCATATTTCCATCTCCTGCCACCAGATTGCTGGCCCAGGACCCAAAGGCCACATAGCGTCCATCGGCACTAAAGGCAGGTTGGTAACTGGCTCCGTTTGGATCTCTGCCCTGTGGAGCCACACTAACTCTGGTGGTGTTTCCCGTCTGCCGGTCATACACAAAAATATCCAAAGTCTCATTCTCATCTCCCGTTACCAGATTGCTGGCCACAGACTCAAAGGACACGTAGCGTCCATCGGCACTGAGAACAGAATTATAACTTCCCTCATTGGCATCCCTCCCCTGTCGATCCCCACTCACCCGGGTCGTCGTCTCCCTTTCCCGGTCATACACAAAGATGTCCCTCGTCCCATTTCCATCCCCCGTCACCAGATTGGTGGCGTCTGACTCAAAGACCACAAAACGCCCATCGGCACTGAGGGCAGGCCGGTAACTGGCCCCGTCGGAGTCTCCACCCTGTAGATTCACGCTCACCCTGGTTGTGATCCCCGCCTCCCGATCATAGACAAAGATATCCGATTTTTCATTACTATCCCCAGGCACCAGATCCGTAGCTAGAGACGAATAGGCCACAAACCGGCCGTCGGCGCTAATAGCAGGAGAACTACTGTGCCAATCGGGGTCTCCGCCCCCTAAATCCACACTCACCCGTGTCGTGGTCTTCGCCTGTCGGTCATACACAAAGATATCCGTGGTCCCATTTCCATCTCCCGCCACCAGATTGCTGGCACTCGACGCGAAGGCCACATAGCGCCCATCGGCACTGAGAAGAGGTTCGTCACTAGCGTTATCCGGGATTCCACCCGCCAAATCCAGACTAATCCGCGTAGTGGTTTGGGCCATGCCGACACATGGCGCCATGGCTCCTATTATCAAAACCGCCAATATGCACCACGGTAATCGTCCGGCCTGTTGTCTCATCGTTTATTCTCCCTCACACTAGCCACATTGTTCATTTTGAACCGATATTCATCCGCTGGATTCCCATATCCAATTCCGGGAAAACCAAAAAAAGCGTAGCGAACGGGATCTCCCCGCTCACCACGCTTCTCAGTAGGAGTGCCATGTTGGTTATCAAAAGAACTCGAATTTCTTCGTCGATTATCTAAACGAGCATTGTTGAAAAGGTGTTTGGAGAAACGGGTTTCCCCTGCGCAATTGTTCCGTGCACCTCCAATTGCCCAGGAAAATTTCTCAATGGTCATGGATTGAAATCACCTGAATTTACGCTACCAGCCACTCTGAACTATGACAACGCGGCAAGAAATGCCTACCCTCTTCTCTTACCTCATGACATCCATAACAAAACCCGGATGGAAAATTTTTTAGGATCATTTTTTGAGGGACAGAACCAGGCGCTCTCAACGCACACGGGCAAAGATAAAAAGAATTCCAATATTTCGCTTGAACGACAGCGTATGGGGGGATACCTGCCAGAATCATGGAGGTGCGACGAAACCAATAGGAGATGGATTCCCGTTACAAACAGAGGGAACGACCAAGAAGATGGGATCGGGTATCTATAGGCCTTTTGGCTCAAGGACCTGCAGGGTACCGATTTGCTACGTTGGCTTTCCTATGGAAATTGGCATCGTCGGTCTACCCAACGTCGGCAAATCTACAATTTTTAACGCGTTGACCTCTGGAAACGCCGCCGCATCGAACTATCCGTTTACGACCATCGAGCCCAACGTCGGTGTCGTGGCCGTTCCTGACGCGCGCCTTGGGCGCCTGACGGAGTTGGTCAAACCCAAGAAAACCGTGCCAACGTCCTGCCGTTTCGTCGATATCGCCGGTCTGGTTAAGGGCGCCTCCCAAGGCGAAGGCCTCGGTAATAAATTCCTGGCGAATATTCGGGAAGTCGACGCCATCCTTCACATGGTGCGACTCTTTCAGGATCCCGATGTGGTGCACACTATGGGCGGTGTGGACCATCGGCGTGATATCGAGGTGATTGAAACCGAATTAATGCTCGCGGACCTGGACAGCCTCACCAAACAGTATGACAAGGTCACGGCCAAGGCGAGGTCCGGTGATAAGGCTTCGAAAGAGGCACTCGTGGTGCTCGATATTCTGAAGAACGGACTCGAAGCGGGTAAGCCCGCGCGGGCGCTAGGCCTTGAGCCGGAAGTTCTCAAGAATTTTTTCCTGCTCACCACGCAGCCCGTCCTCTATGTCGGGAATACCGATGAGAATCCGGATCCGGCCATCCTCGCCGATTTTCAGGCATTCGCGAAGGAGCGCGGCTCGGAATCGGTCGTGATCTGTGGCAAACTCGAAAGCGAAATCGCCCAGCTATCCGGCGAAGACCGCGAAATCTTCATGAAAGATTTGGGCATGGAGCAGAGCGGCTTGGAGAAGGTCGTCGTCGCCGCTTACAAAACGCTCGGACTCTGCTCGTTCCTCACCGCCGGAGAGCAGGAGGTTCGGGCCTGGACCATTCCCATCGGAGCCAAGGCGCCACAGGCCGCCGGCGTCATCCACACCGACTTCGAGAAGGGTTTTATCAAGGCCGACATTTACGGCTTCGCAGACATCGACAAATACAAGTCAGAAGCCGCCCTGCGGGAGAAGGGCCTGATCCGCTCGGAAGGCAAAGAATACGTCGTCAAAGACGGTGACGTCTGCCACTTCAAGTTCAACGTCTAGACCGGTTTTTCCTTGCCGCCATGTTGGCGCGCACATTCTGAACCCCCGACCACGCATTTCTCTTTCCCAATCGCTATTTTTCCGCCTGTCCGGGTTGGCCGACAAGGGCCTACCGTGACGGATGTCATCTTCATTACGATGAAGAATTTTTCATGTCCGCTTCATAGCTCCTTCATGTAGATGGTCTATTCTGTAATCATGAACAGCCGGTTGATTCCATCAATTTTCCACCAAGGAGGATGTATCATGAAGCGATTACACACATTCAGTCTATTGGGCGCCTCGGCTTTGTTGTTGACTTCCGTTGGATTGGCCATGAGTGCTGACGGCAAGGAGAAGGTCGCCGTGGCCAGTCTTCCCACGTCGGTCACCATGGAAGAAGCCATCAAAACCGCGACGACTCAATTTCCAGGGAAGGTGCTGGAAGCCGAACTGGAAAGTGAAGACGGGAAGGTGATCTATGAGGTCGAAATCGTCAACGCTGCCGGAGAGATCAGGGAGGTTGAGATTGACGCCCAATCGGGAAAAATTCTGAGTTCTGAACTCGAGGACGAGGAAGGGCACGAGAAGGGCGCCTCTCACAAGGATACCGAAAAATCCTAAGAGAACAGCAAGGCCCCATGCGCAAGAGGGTATGGGGCCTTCTCTCGTTTCCCCACGCTGACGACACACAGGAGAAATCATGTTTGAGCTGCGGTTACATCCCATGTTAGTGCATTTCCCCATCGCCTTGCTCTTCACTAGTGTGCTATTTGATGCCGCAGGGGCCTGGTTCAAACGTGAGAACTTTCGTGACGGCGCCTTATGGCTTCTTATTCTCGGTCTTCTCGGAGGGGTGGCTGCCGCCATTGCTGGCGATTGGGCAGAGGAAGCTGCTGAAAAGGCCGGGATTGCCGAATCGGTGATTGAGACCCACGAGACGCTCGCCTTCGTGACCTTGGGAATTTTTGGAGTCCTCCTGTTGGGTCGCCTGGTGTTGCGAAACCAATTTACGCAGAAGACCATGGTCCCGTATTTTTTGATTGCGGCGATCGGATTAGGCACACTAAGCGCCACGGGTCACTATGGCGGAGATTTGGTCTACGAGCATGGAGCAGGGGTTGCCCTTACGCACAAAGCTGGACTCAATGTGTCGGAGTAAACCCGGCCCTACCGATTTTAATTTTCAGTGGGAGACAAATGCGTATTCTCTTAGTGGAAGATGATTCAAGTGTGTCTGGGTTTATAGTGAAAGGCTTGCGGGAAGAACAATATGCGGTGGATCTCGCCACCGACGGTGAGATGGGATTGGCCATGGCCGAGACTACGCGCTATGACGTGATCATTCTGGATATCATGCTCCCCAAAATGAACGGCATTGATGTCTGCCGCCGGCTTCGAGCCAAACGCCAAACGACCCCGATTCTTCTCTTGACCGCACGGGACGCCGTTGAAGATCGAGTGACCGGTCTGGATACCGGCGCAGATGATTATTTAACGAAACCATTTGCCTTTGCGGAATTATTGGCACGTCTCAGAGCGCTTCTCCGGCGCGGCAGTGCCCTCCCCACCCCTCGCCTCACGATCGCGGACCTGGAGTTGGATCCGGTTACCCACCGTGTCTCACGGGCAGGCCAGACCATCATCCTGACCAACAAAGAATATTCACTTCTGGAATATCTCATGAGAAATTCTGGACGGGTATTGACCCGGACAGCCATTACCGAACATGTGTGGGACATTCACTATGAGTCCGTCACCAACATTGTGGATGTGCACATTAAAACCTTGCGCAGCAAAATGGATCGGGACTTTTCTCCGCAGCTGATCCATACCGTGCGCGGAGTCGGCTACGTCTTAAAGACCCAGGAAGCCTAACCAATGCAGGCCTTTCGCACTCGCATACGTCGTGTCGCCTTAGGCTTCATCGTCATCCTCTTGGGACTTTTTAGCCTGCTCCTGTACCTGGGACTTTCGACAATTTTACACCGCCATATCGATGGAGAACTGGTGGCACTCGCACAGGAGGAAAGTCTCCGGGTGGACCTGGCGACCGACCATGTCCATGTGTCTCCTCACCGGAAAAACGAAGAAGACGAATTAGAGGAATTTGATGACGAAGAGGAGTTACAGCAGGCCATCCGCTACAGCGCTATTCTGGATCCCGCCGGCCGTATTCTCTGGAGTGGCCAGAGCACAGAAAACCGGCTTCCCGTGACACCGCAACTCATCACGCAAGTCCTCAAGGGAGAAACCGTGTTCGAAACGATTCACGATCCAGGCCGTTCCTCCATTCGCCGTATCTCAATTCCTCTCGCCATCGAAGACCACGGACGATTCATTTTACAAACGGAAAAATCCTTGCAATATATTGAGGAAACCCTTCAGTGGTTGGCATGGCTGCTCTGTGGCACCTCCGCGATTTCACTCCTGTTGGCCTGGTGGGGAAGCGGACGATTGGCCAATGAAGCCCTGTCTCCCGTCAAGGCCTTGAGTCAGACGGCGGAAACCGTGTCCGGGCAGACGCTCTCCACTCGTCTCACACTCACCTCGCCCTACGCAGAATTTCAACGCCTCGCCCACACCTTTAACGGAATGTTGGACCGCTTGCAGCAGGTCTTTGAAGGACAACGTCGCTTCGTGGCCGATGCGGCCCATGAACTGAAGACCCCGTTAACGGCGATGAAAGGCAATTTTGAGGTCTGCTTGCAACGGGCACGGTCGGCAGAGGAATACCGGGAAACCATTCTCTCCAACCTGACTGAAGTCGATCGACTCACCGCCATGACCAAGTCCCTCCTGACCCTCGCACAATTCGCTGGCGACCGCCCACCACTTGTGTTGCAAACCCTTGACCTCCCGCCTCTTGTCGAAGAAGTCGTGAGCGAGTTGTCCGTGTTAGCTCACGAAGGCGGTATCCATCTGCAGACAGAGTCTGAACCTGTTCCTCCTCTCATGGGAGATGCCTCACAGCTCAAGCAAGCCCTGATCAATCTTCTGGATAATGCGCTCCGGCATACGCCTTCAGACGGCACCATCACCGTTCGGATCGGGTCTCATGATCAGTCGATCCGTCTATCCGTGGAGGACACCGGGCCGGGAATTGAATCCCAACATCTCCCTCACCTCTTTGAGCGATTCTATCGAGTTGACCAGGCACGGGATCGCCAATCAGGAGGAACCGGCCTGGGACTGGCGATCGTCAAGGAGATTGTCGAAGCCCACGGAGGAACTATTCATGCCAAGAGTCAAGTAGGACACGGCACCACATTCACGATCACACTCCCAACTGGGGAAGACCCACCGCTAACATGAACCCCATGATAGTATTTTGTTGTAGGAGATATTTTGTCCAAATGGGCCGCTCATGAAGAATCTGAATCACACACACTGGAGATGGTTCCCTGTTCTTTGTCTTGTCGGGCTGTTCCCGATGGGATGTTCCGACACCCAGCCACCAGTAGGTAGCCCACCGGACACAAACGCGACGTCTTCCTCCCCCGATCCCGCTCCCTCTCCGGGACAAAATTTCCACGTAGATCATGTCCCCGATCAAGCGCGGCAACGTATTCGAATTGAAGAAGTCAAAGAACGCCTGACCCCGCATTCAGTCTCGGCCCCGGGAAATGTCGCCCTCGATCTTGCCTACGTGGCGAAAGTTTCCTCTCGCATCCCGGGGCAAGTGGATAAAATTATGGTGCAATTAGGGAATCGGGTTAAAAAAGATCAGCCGCTCGCGGCTGTGGAAAGCATGCGCTTGGATGAATTGGTTCAGGAATACCTGGTGGCCAAATCCAAGGTGGATGTGGCCACCAGCAACTTTAAGCGAACCAAACAACTCCAGGCTGAAAACATTATTTCTCAACGTCGGTTTCTGGAAGACCGCGGACAGCAGATTGAAGCCCAGGCGGTCTATCAGCACGTTCGGGAAAAGCTCCTGAACATGGGACTCAGCGAACCAGAACTCCAGCAACTGGAGCATGGCAGTCATCTAGAAGGGCACAAATATTTACTACGGGCCCCACTCAGCGGAACCGTGGTGAGCCAACACATCGTGCTGGGCCAGGGCGTGGCGGCAGGAGACGAGTTCTTTGAAATTGTGGATACCAGTCGCGTGTGGGTGTTTGCCAATCTGCCCATCGAACAAGCCCGTCGTTTCCAGGAAGGCGATGAAGGCCAGGTCCTTCCACGGGGGGGAGAGCCCATCACCGCCCGACTCACCTATATCGCCCCGGTCGCGGATGCCACCACTCGAACGATCCGCGTGCGATTCGACGTCGAAAACCCGAAGGGCCGGCTCAAACCCAATGAATATGTGGAAGTGCGGTTGATCGATCAACAAAATCCCGCCTTATCCATACCGTTATCGGCCTTGACGATGCTAGATGGCGTGCGCGGTGTGTTCGTTCAACGGGACACCGGATACGATTTCGTATTTGTCGAGACCGGCCAGGAAGGCGGGGGACTTGTGGAAGTCAAACGGGGTTTGAAGTTAGGTGACCACGTGGTCACCGAAGGCGTCTTCGACCTGAAAAACGCCATTATGAAAACCTCCATCCAGGGAGAATGACCACCTCCGGTGAAACGAAAGACGTCAACCGTAGGGAACAGGAAGTGTACTCGCTCCTCCATTATCCCTTACCCCTCAGGCGTTTCCAGAGATGGCCAATTTCTCAGAACCCTGGCACAGAATAATCATGCAATATCCTGAGAGCTTCATTTTACGATAACGCTATGGAACGTCTGCTTACACTCTCGCTTCGGTATCGGTTTTTTACTGTCGTTGCCCTGCTTCTGGTGATCGCCTCCGGAATATGGTCGCTGACTAATCTCACAATCGACGCCGTCCCCGACCTCACCCCTGTCCAGGTGCAGATCCTCACCCGTTCCCCCGCGCTCGGTCCGATTGAGGTGGAACAATTCATCACATTTCCTATTGAAACCGCACTCAGTGGAATACCGGGATTACAGGAAGTGCGCTCGGTCTCACGCTATGGCTTATCGGCCGTGACGGCAATCTTTGAGGAACACCTCGATCTCTATTTTGTCCGGCAACTCGTGAACGAGCGATTGACGTTAGCAACCGAACGCATTCCCGCCGCCTATGGACGACCGATGATGGGCCCCTTATCAACCGGCCTCGGAGAAGTCTACCAATTCACCCTCACAGGCCAGGGGCACAGTCCCATGTTCTTGAGAACCCTTCTGGAATGGGATATTGGCAGGCGACTTCGGGCTGTTCCCGGTGTGGTGGAAGTCAATATCTGGGGGGGAGAAACCAAACAATTTCAGGTGGTAGTCGATCCCAGCAAGCTCCTCGCCTTTAATCTCACCTTAAAAACCGTGTTTGATGCCCTGGCGCAGAACAACGCCCTCGCCGGAGGCGGGTACATTGAACATGAGCGCGAACAATATCTCATCAAGGGAGAAGCGATGGCTTCGACCATTACGGATTTAGGGCAAATTGTCGTGAGTCATGGGCCGGGTGGCGTTCCCATTTTCATTAGAGATCTTGGAGAAGTCAAAGAAGGCGCCGCCTTGCGCATAGGCGCGGCCACGCGGATGGGAGAGGGGGAAACCGTCATCGGGATGGTTCAAATGCTCGCAGGCGCCAATGCCCAGCAGGTGGTCAAACGTGTGAAGGAACGCGTCCAGGAGATTCAAGCCACCCTTCCACCGGGGGTGGTGATTGAACCCTATTATGACCGGACACTCTTCGTCTCAAAAGTCATCAACACCGTCAGAAATAATTTACTCGAAGGAGGTCTGCTGGTCATCGCGATTCTTTTTTCATTTTTAGGAGACGTCCGGGCCGGATTTATTGTGGCGTTGGCCATTCCTCTTTCCATGCTGATGGCTTTTACCGGCATGTATCACGCCGGCATCTCCGGAAACCTGATGAGCCTGGGAGCGATCGACTTTGGACTGCTCGTGGATGGATCGGTCGTCATGATCGATAACATTCTGCGCCGGCTCGGAAACGTCACCCGCCAATCGAAGGAAGAGAAGTTGGCGACGATTCAGGAAGCCGCACGGGAAGTCTTGAGGCCCATTGTGTTTGCAGTCGGCATTATCATCGTGGTGTATCTTCCTATTTTGTCGTTGCTCGGGTTAGAAGGCAAAATGTTTCGGCCGATGGCCTTGACCGTCATTTTTGCCCTGGCCGCTTCACTGCTCTTTGCGGTAGGAGGCGTGCCTGTGCTGTCGTATTGGTTTGCCCGCGCCAGGCCGAACCATGAAGAAACCTGGCTCATTCGGCGTTTGCGCCGGCTCTATCGACCATGGTTAGCGATCTCTTTGAACCGGCCGGCGATGGTGGTCATCCCTGGCATCCTCCTGTTTATTCTCAGTCTGGTGATCGGATCACGCTTAGGGATCGAGTTTGTTCCTCGATTAGAGGAAGGGGATATGGCCATTCAAGTGTGGCGACTCCCAAGCGTCTCCCTGACCGAATCCGTGGAAACCGCCTTGGGCGTGGAACGGGCGTTACGCCAATTTCCAGAGGTCGTGCAGGTAGTGACCAGAACGGGAAGTCCGGAAGTGGCCACCGACGTGATGGGCATTGATATGTCTGATGTCTTTGTCATCCTGAAGCCTCGAAACGAATGGACCACGACCACGTCGAAAGAGACGTTGATCGAAAAATTTAAAACCGCGGTTCTTGAAGCGGTTCCCGGAGTGGGACTCAGTTTCACCCAGCCGATTGAGATGCGATTTAATGAACTCATTGCCGGCACCCGATCCGATCTCGCCATCAAAATTTTCGGAGAGGATCTTGAGGTCTTACGCCATCAGGGTGATGTAGTGGCACGTGCACTCGAACACGTACCTGGCGCAGCAGATGTGAAAGTGGAACAGGTCACCGGTGTCCCCAGGATTCGAATCATCATAGACCGTGACCAAATCGGGCGATACGGGCTGAGTGCCAAAGACGTGTTAGGTATTATTGAATCCGTCCGGGTCGGCCAAACTGTCGGGACCGTCTTTCAGGGACAACGCCGCTTTGATCTGATTGTCCGCCTCTCTGATGAAACGTCGGCCGGGCCGGTGGCACTTGGCAACATCCTGATCCCCACTGCTCATGGTGAACTGGTTCCGTTGTCCCGCGTCGCGACCATTGAAGTGGATGAAGGTCCCGCCCAAGTCAGTCGAGAAAATATTCAACGCCGTCTGGTGGTCGAAGCCAATATCCGTGGTCGGGACCTCGGCTCATTTGTCACCGAAGCCCAACAGGTTATCCGCGACCGCGTCTCCCTCCCACCCGGATACTACCTTGAATGGAGTGGACAATTTAAACATCTCCAGGAGGCCTCTCGGCGGTTGGCTGTGGTGGTGCCGATTACCTTACTGCTTATCATCGCCATTCTTTCGGTGATTTTTGGAACTATTCGTCCGGCCTTGCTCATATTTCTGAATGTGCCCCTCGCTCTATCGGGAGGGATTTTTGCCCTTTGGATGCGGGGTTTGCCGTTGAGTATCTCGGCGGTCATCGGCTGTGTGGCCCTCTTCGGGATCGCCGTCTTAAACGGCGTGGTGTTGGTGAGCCGCATCCAGGGATTGGAAACCGAAGGGCTTCCAACCCGGGACGCCGTCGCACAAGGAGCCATGGATCGTCTTCGCCCTGTCTTGATGACCGCCCTCGTCGCAAGTCTGGGGTTTTTACCGATGGCCGTCGCTACCAGTATGGGGGCTGAGGTCCAACGGCCTTTGGCCACAGTCGTGATCGGCGGTTTGATCACATCCACGGCCTTGACCCTATTTATCATTCCAGCGCTGTACGGCACCGTCTGCCGTTCAAAAAAACAACCAGCCATACCCCATCAATCTCACACAAACACCACCTCGATCTGAGGAAGGATGGCGTTGTCACAAGAAGGGAACATGTCATGTGGTTCAAACAGATCATTTGCCTCATCATTTTATACGGTCTCTGCTGGCAACCCGTGTTGGCAGCTACTGCCACCACACCGCAGGCCGCTGTCCCGACCTATAGTTTACAAGATATTCTAGCCGTGGCCTTAGAGAAAAATCCCCTCATGGCGGAAACCGAGGGCATCATTGAACAAAAAGAAGGGGACAAAATCTCTGCCTCCGCTTATCCCAATCCCACAATTGCCCTTCAGAGCGGACGAGGGACCGTTCGTGATCCGACCGGCATTACTCTCACTGAACGGTATGTCACCCTCTATCAGCCCTTAGAATGGCCGGGGAAACGGGCGGCACGCCAACAGGCAGCCCAGGCAGGATTGGACGGCGCCATGGCCTCAAAAGAAGAAGCCAAACTGAATTTGATTGCCGCAACCAAACAGGCTTTCTATGACCTCTTATTCGCCGAACGCCAAACGGAAACGGCTATTCAAAATGTTCGGACTATGGAAGAAGTCCGAAAAGCCGTGATTCGTCGCGTTGACGCCGGTGAAGCGCCCCCTTTTGAAGCCGTAAAAGTCAAGGTCGAGAGCATGAAAGTTCAAAAAGAAGTCTCCCGAACCAGAGGTGTCGTCCAGGCTATTCAAGCCTCACTCAATAGCCTCACTGCCGGGGCGTTGGGGCTTGAATTCTCCATTCAGGGCGATTTTGCCGTCTGGCCTGGAGCCTTACGTCTCGAGACACTCTCGGATCAGACTCTGGCTCATCATCCCATTATCACTAAATGGAACAAACTCATCGTACAGGCGCAACACACCCACAGTCAGGAGCAACAGGCTCGCATGCCCGATGTGACGCTGAGTGGAGGATACCAACGAGACGCAGGGCGAGAAGCCTATATCGCTGGAGTTTCCATTCCTTTTCCGGTGTGGAATCAACGTCAGGGAGACATTGCCCAAGCCAAAGGCACCTTGCGGCAACGGGAAGCGAGCCTCCTTCGGGCCAAGCAGGAACTTCTCAAAGGCATCGCTCAGCAGATCCAACTTTCTGAAGCCGCTGCCGCACAGATTGCCACATACGAAAATGGCCTGCTCAAGCAGGCACAAGAGGCGCTACGTATCGCTCAAGTCAGCTTTAAATTTGGGGAAGCCAGTCTGCTGGATGTGCTGGATGCCCAACGGGTCTTACGGCAAACACAAGTAGACTACGCGCAGGCCAAATACGATCTCTCGATTGCCCTGACCGAACTGGAACGCGTCACAGGCGGAACCGTACAACCCTGATACGCTACAGGTTCTGCCGTCCATTCTGGATAACAACATCGGATCTATCCATTAATATTGCCATTTTTTCGCTACTATCTTTTACTTCCCTTGTGTGCTACGATTTTTTAACTCATCGCCCTGGGCTTAGCTTTGAGAGTTCAATCACTCAAGCCCGTAACCGGTGTTGTTTAGCCCGAGAGAATAACTCGGAAGTGTCTGACCTGAGTGGCGTGGAAACAGCGTCCGTGGCCTACCTCTTCCAAATGTTTTACCCTTCTCGAGCATCAGACAATATCATCTTTTTAAAAGGAGGAACCCCATGGGTTCAAAATTGTATGTAGGTGGGTTGCCGTATTCAGCGACTCAAGCAGAATTAACCGACCTGTTTTCGGCACACGGCACCGTCGAATCAGCTAACGTCATTAGCGACAAGTTCACCGGGCAATCGCGCGGGTTTGGATTTGTTGAAATGTCTACCGGAGAGGAAGCGCAAGCCGCAATTGCAGCCTTGAACTCTACGGAGTTTGGTGGCCGCACATTGACGGTGAACGAGGCCAAACCCCAAGCCCCACGAACCGGTGGCGGCGGAGGCGGCCGTGGTGGATTCGGTGGCAGTGGCGGAGGCGGAGGAGATTTTGGAGGAAAACGGCGCAGCCGATTCTAACGATCACTCTATACGTCTGATAATAAGGGAGAGGTCCACAAGGCCTCTCCCTTTTTTTATTCCATTCCCAGATTCTAGATCGTTACCCTGAGGATCGCACCATGATGACGGCAGACAAAAGCACTCCCAACCCTAACAACAGGGTCAGTCGCCCAAGAAGAGGGGAAAATCGGAGAAGGAGACTTTCACCAACCGATAATTCAGAAACGGTCTTGCTCTTCAGAGTACGCACTTTAGGTCCCATTATCCGATCATGAGTCAAGGACACCACCACTAACAGGAACACCAGTATCAGTTTCGTGAGGACAACAGGTGGCCAAGAGGAAAGGGGAACCTGGAAATTGATGACATTCCCCAGAAGGACCGACCCCGTCACCACCAAAATGAACAGGGCGATCCATACGAGCGTTCTGAATCGACGAGCAAGGCTTATAAATCCGCGTTGAGCGGAAAGAGGGTCGGAGTCCTGTTTCAGGAGAGGGACTGCCACAAGGGAGAGGAACAGCATCCCTCCAACCCAGAAGGTTGCTGCGATCAGATGGGTCCAGACCAGAATAATGTAAGAGAAATTCACCTCCGGGATTGTAGCGAGATTGCTCCGTACTCACCACATGAAAATATAGCCCACCTCGGGAAAGGGAACATTTCCAGTGAATGAAAAATTCGCTTATACATGGTTACCACTTCAGACAGGCGAATACTCAAAATGACCTCTCCCTATAGTTGAAGCCGGCTCATGACGCATCCAACAATGTCCTAGATGCGACCGATTTAAATAACCGGCGGAGTGTCCCACTCCGATTCATCCTCAGCCAACAGGGCCCGCCCGCAATCTTTCCTCCTCCGTTCTCATAATGATCACACAGACATTTAAAACGCGATGCCGACATACGCACCGGCGGTGCCGAAATTATTTGTCGTATCTGTTTGGCCGGTGGCGAGATGAAACCGGCCGTCCACACCGAGATGAATGGCTTTCCAAATTCGATACTGTGCCCCCACAGCAAATTGGACTCCAATGTCCAAGACCGTTGTATCATTAGAGGGTGGGCTGATGACATGGAAATCCAGACCGACAGGAATGATCCAAGGACGGAAGCGACTGCCTTCCATGAACATGATTTTCGGTGCCACATTGACTGTTAGCATCGTGATTTGGACCTTTTTATTGGTTTCGACGGAGCAAGTCGGGACTCCCGCGAGGGCACAGGTGCTGGGAACCGCCTGCGTCACGTTTTTAGAATTAAACCGTTTAAACTCCACCCCAATCTCCCCCAACACCCAGGTTCCAGGAAACAAATCCCAAATATCTCGTGTGAGAACCAAATCCAGTCCAGCACCAACATAATAACCGTTATTATTATCATTGGTCCCACTCAATCCAAAGACATCCGTCTCTACTTCATTCGAACGATCATTCACTAATGCTGCCCAGCCTCCCCGGAAAAACACCATGTTCCCGGTTTCTTGTTCAGCTCCTGGGGATTGGGAGAGCGTTTTCTGCTCCAAACGCGCCAGCCTTTCGTCCACGCTTAACCCCTGGGCCAGACTCACTCCCGGTACTGCCCACAACACACATCCCACAAACCATACAGATAGGCCCAATTGTGTCACCAACCGGCTTCTGCTCATCATGTCCCCTCCTCATTCAAGAATTGTTGTAGAACTTCAGTCCGTAATGAATATGTCCTCGAATTGTGAGTCATCTCTGCTTCCCTCATCTTCAGTGAAGATTGGGGAAACCAATGAATGGGATGTAGGCTATACGATTTCCGAAGGCGGGACCTTGTTGAAAAACAATGGCCAATCAGATAGTTATCAATCTTTTGAATAGGCCTAATGGCCTAAAGAAAGCGAGAGCACACAGCAGACGGGAAGGGAGTGTGTGAGGCAGCGGGGTCGAGGTAAAAGGAGCCTGAGCAGGGGCACCGCTAGGGAAAAAATGGGAAAAACGATAGAAGAGAGAAGAAACGTTGAGGAGAAGTACTTTAACGAGAGAGGGGCATGCCGGCAATTTTCGTCAAGCGATCTGCATTCATAATCGTCAATTCCCGTCCATGCAGCGTAATGAGGTGATCGTCCTGGAAATCATGAAGAAGCCGGACAACGGTCTCCACGGTGACCGCCGTCATTTGCGCAAGATCTTCCCGCTTGAGTTTGAGCGTAATGCGAATCCCTGCGTCATCGTTTTTCCCGAATCGATCGCTCAACTCCAATAAGAGCCTGGCTAATCGTTCCCGTGCCGGAGTGAACGCAAATTGATCGGCCGCATTCAACACAGCCGTCATTTCTTTACTCAGCACCTGAACGAGTTTAACTGCCAACTCACCATGTTCTTTCAGAAACGAGAGAAAACTGGTGCGATCCAACAGACAAATTTGCGAAGGCTCTAAAACCTCACAGGTGACCTGATGAACCGGTTGCTCCTGAAAGGCCTGTTTTTCCAGAAGTTGGCCAGAATCCAAAATGTCCACTAATCGCTGTTGTCCCTTGCGATTGAGCCGCGTCAGTTTCACCCGCCCCTGGCAGAGAATATACAGACCCAGGGCCACATGCCCTTCATAGAACACATGCTGCCCGGCCTGATACATGGCCCTGCGCTTAATGAGCCCGAAGGGTTCCTCCACAGAAGGCACAAGTTGGCAAATATCGGACGATTCCCGATTAGGGCAGGCTTCACATTCAGGAATGGCTGGAGAAGTGGGTGCTTTCATCGCTCCCTCCGGTGCGTTTCGAACCATTGGACTATACCCGATTCCTGATATCCAACCAACCCCCTCGCTCAGCAGATCGGATTTCTTCTGGGGTACAAGTGTCCAACCCGTTTCTAAAGCAAGAATATGTCCCCGTATCCGTCTTAAGCAGTTTCAAATTACTTCCTGGGTCTTTATAATCTTCTCACTGCCCTCTTCGTGAAAATTGCATCTGCTTATGACCAATTTGCCACAATCTGATCCTCCTCTCTTGTCTTCTCCGGCATACAAACGGGCAGACTCCGACCTTGATTTTTTGCAGCGAGACGATCTCAGGGCGGTCCGGCTCCAACTGGAGTGGTTTAAGCCGGAACTGATCCAACAGGACGAGGGTATCGAATCCACCATTGTGGTGTTCGGCAGTGCCAGGCTTCTGGAACCGGCGGTAGCCAAAGCCAAGCTCTTGATCGCGGAAGAAGAGCTGGCCGCCTCACCGCACGATCCTGAAAAAAAACGGGCCGTGGCTATTGCCAACAACCATGCAGCGCTTTCCCCCTATTACAATGAAGCGCGAGAGTTTGGCCGCCTGGTGTCTTCCAGTTGTCAGATAGACGGACGTCGAAAATTCGTCATCATCACCGGCGGGGGTCCCGGTATCATGGAGGCAGCCAATCGAGGTGCAGCCGATGTAAAGGCCAAATCCATTGGACTGAATATTGCGTTACCACATGAGCAATTACCCAACCCATACATTACTCCTGCACTGTGTTTTCAATTTCGTTACTTTGCGCTTCGGAAAATGCACTTTCTCAATCGAGCCAAAGCCTTGGTGGTCTTTCCCGGCGGATTCGGAACAATGGACGAATTATTTGAGACCCTGACCCTTCTTCAAACAGGAAAAATACGTGACGTCTCAGTCGTACTCATCGGACGACCCTTTTGGGAAGATCTCATCAATTGGGAGAAATTTGTGGAGAATGGCTTGATCGAAGCTGAAGACCTGCAATTGTTTCATTATGCTGAAACCGCAGGAGAAGCCTGGAACATTATCATGGCCGAACATCCACTTGAAGCCCCATTATGAAGATTTCGTTTCATGGAGCGGCCCGATCCGTCACGGGGAGCCGTCATCTCATTCACGCGGGATCCTCCCGCCTGCTTCTGGACTGCGGTATGTTTCAAGGACGGCGAGACCTAGCGGCCACACTGAATCGTCATCTTGGCTTTGATCCAAAATCCCTGACGGCCGTGTGCTTATCCCATGCCCACATCGACCACTCCGGGGCTCTCCCGGTCCTGGCAAAGGAGGGCTTTCGCGGATCGGTCCATATGACGTCAGCCACGGCAGATTTGACAAAAATTTTGCTGGAAGATTCCGCCAGGATTCAGCAAAGTGACTGCCGGTACGTTAATAAAAAAGAACGACGGAGGGGTCCGGCCTGTGTCACACCCTTTTATTCGATAGAGGATGTTCGAATCATCGGCAATCAGTTTCGAGGATTACGATATGGGACCAGCACCTCTGCGGCCCCCAATCTAAAAGTGCAATTTCATGATGCGGGCCATATTTTGGGATCGGCGGGAATCTGGGTTAAGCATCAAAGTCGTGGTAATACCACCTCGGTCCTGTTTTCGGGAGATCTGGGGAGGGCCAACATGCCGATCCTTCGGGATCCTTCTGCGCCTCCCTCCTGTGATGTCCTGATCATTGAATCGACGTATGGCGACCGACTCCATGAGGACGACCAAGCCAAACGAAAAGCGATCGCGAAAGAACTCGTGACCCATGCGATTCAACACAAAAGCAAAATTATTGTTCCAGCCTTTTCGGTCGGCCGCACTCAAGAAATCATCATGCGCATTAAGGAACTCGTGAACAATGGAGAGGTCGACCCCATTCCGATTTATATCGACTCCCCTCTTGCGTTGAAAGCCACCAAAGTCTTTCTCCAACACCCGGAATGCTACGACGAAGAAACCTATCAAACCTTTACCTCGACCGGCGATGTCTTTTCCGCGAAATACATCAATTTTATCTCGACGGCTCAAGACAGCAAGCTCCTGAACCGGCGCAGCGGCCCATGTGTGATTATTTCCGCATCGGGCATGTGTGAAGGGGGACGCGTGGTGCATCATCTCAAACATACCATTGAGGATGAAGCCAATGTGATCGTCCTGGTGGGATGGCAAGCCGAGCACACCTTAGGACGCAAACTGGCTGAGGAATGGGACACGGTGCCTATTTTTGGAATCCCTACGCAACGGCGAGCTCAGGTAGTCCGATTAAATGGATATTCCGCCCATGCGGACCGGGATGATCTCCTCGCCTATGTCCGAGCGATTACACCGCATCCTCGAAAAGTCTTTGTGGTGCATGGAGAAGAACGCCAGTCGCTCGCGTTTGCCATGAGACTGAAAACAGAATTCCCCGGCATGGAAGTGGAAGTCCCACGGGTTGGCTCTACTCACGACGTCTAAATCCATGTCCGATTTCAATTGTATACTCTGTGTTTTCCTATACATTTGATCTGTTGGACCACCACGAATGATGTGTATGACTTCTATCGGTCCCCGATCTCCGTTTCCCCAAGAAACCCGTGAGCAACACATATAGGTTCCGATTGTGTCAGTACTCCATTCATCACCACACACTTGACACATGCCACCCATGATTCCCCCAGGTAATTTTCACATACAAGACGGGAGGTGTATCGCGGTCTTTGCCTATGACGTGGGCGCCTCTATTCAAATTGAGGAAGCCGAGCAGCGAATTACGGCCATCAAGGAACGAGGGCGAATCAAACGGAAACGGCCGGCACCGGAATACTTTGATTATCACCCCCCGCCGCTCCGTATTACGCAAGAGCTGGAACCCATCAGCCTCGGAGCACATCACACGCTTCGCACCGTTGATACTGTACTCTATGACTTCGGCGCGCTCATGGTGACCTACCAGATTCCACTGGCCGGACCGTTTGCGTCGTTGCTCCCTCTCAGTGAAGTCCTCTATGAAAATGTTCAATTGCTCGAAGGCACATTCCTGCATATCCAATCCCTCATGAACACGTTGGGTCCGGCAATTGAAAAACCAAATATATCCGAATTGGTCGAGGACTATGCGATATTTCATATTTTCTCGACGCAACCCGCGTTGGATCTGTCGGAATTCGTGAACCAACACGCCACGCTTCTCTCTCAAATCCTCCGTTGTGAGGATCAACCCTTATCGGACCAGGAAATTCATGATGCCACCACCAGCCAGATTGCCTTTGGAACACAGGACCTGACCCTCATTGATTGGAATGCGGCGCTCATGATTGGACAGGAAATGGATGACGTGCGTGCGGTCTTGGAATTCGCTAATGTAGAATTAGTCGAGCGCCGATTTCTCGATCACCAGTTAGACGAGGCCCTAGATGAGGCTTATGGCACCCTTACACAGGAACAGCGGAATCGGTTCCGTTGGCCGGGATCATCGGATGCCAATCTTCGCCGCATCGCACGCATGCAAGTAGATAGCGCGATTCTCTTTGAGCGGGTAACCAACACCCTGAAATTATTCGGCGATCAATATCTGGCAAGAGTGTCGCGGTTGACGTCCCAACGCTTTCATTTGCAAAGCTGGGATACCAGCATACTCCGCAAGTTGGATACGCTGGATAATTTGTATGACAAGATGAGCGGACAGACCGGCAATCGACGCATGGAAATTCTTGAATGGATCATCATCATTCTCATTGCGATCTCCATTCTTCTTCCTTTTATCCCGGGGTTCCCCGGATATTAGGCTGCCTCCCCTATTTCAGTGTTCTCCGCCCTACGTCATTCCTCACAACTTTCAGGGGCGCAACAAGACAACTCAAACATTCTCAGTTGAGAAGAGGTGCAGCATAATCATTTTGAGAGCGGATTATTGGGAGGCCTCAACGAGAAACCGGAGAAGGTCAAGATTGAAAGGGAAAGAGATTATTCGAGTGAAATGTGACCGTCGATATTCCGAATGATTCTGGCGCGACCGGCCTCATCGAGCTGCGCTTCAATCCAGTCCCCCACATGCGCCGGGCGATCAATCTGGGTATTTTCATCAACAGGCAGTCGGGCCTCAATCCGATCGTTCACGTGCACAACATAAGCCGCCCCTTCGATTTTAAACACCTGCCCCTGAACCTTTCTCATATGCCTATTGGCGGACAACGCTTCTTGTTGAATCTGCTGGTAGCCTTTGGTGCCTTCGACAATGCCTAGCCCAATAGCCGCCTGCCGAGAGTCCATGAATTCCTGCTGTCCCACACATCCCACCAGTCCCATGATGACCAATCCCACGCTCATCCAGCCCTGATGGCTTGATACCATTCTCGGCTCTCCTTTCTTCTACTCAATCATGTACATCATGAACATGGCCAATATAATTTATCCTATCACAAGCGCTCAGAGAGTCTAGACAATAGGGCTCATCCTGCACCGTGTGACGCCAGACACTCCGCTTCCAATAGCGCACTTCTCTCTTTCTTACCCACGACGCTTCTCTCCGATTCCACAATGAAAATTGACCTTTACCTGGAATTCTTTTACCCTTCCCGTGAACATTCCCATAACATGATTGATCCGCATTCATCGCTCCGTCCAGCAATGTCATTCAGAGGTATGCCCGGCTTCATCCTGCCAATCCCCATATACCTTCATTCAACCAACCTTCAACCTTTTCACTGAGACCAGGAACCTTCGATTTATGCTTCAAGATTTTTGGCAAGAAATTCTGACGGTCTGGCAGATCGGCATTTTGAATACCACATTGGGTGATATCTTCATTGCCTTAGGCGTATTTCTGGCATTCTTGTTTGTCCGTCGAATTTTCTTTCGTTTTTTTTCCCGTCTCTTGCGACGGCTGACCGGACGAACCAAAACGGACATAGACGATCGCATCCTGGAAGCCATTGAACGTCCGCTTGAATTCACGTTTGTCATCATCGGTCTGTACATTTCCGGACAGGTCGTCTCCTTGTCGCCCACGTTGGGCGTCGTCTTTGGACAAATCATCCGGTCCTTGATTGCCTTCACGATCTTCTGGGCTATTTTTCGAATACTGGATCCGCTGTCAACCCTTTTGGATCGATCCATCACACTCTTCGGCAGCCAAAGTATGCATGAAACCATTAAGGGGTTTTTCGTCAAGGTCGCAAAATTCGTGGTGGTCTGCTTAGGCATCGCCGCCGTGTTTCAGGAATGGGGATTCAATGTCGCGGCGGTCCTCGGTAGCTTGGGATTGGTCGGCATGGCGGTGGCCCTCGGCGCCCAGGATTTCATTAAGAATATGTTTGCGGGACTCACCATATTTCTGGACCGGGTCTTTGAAAAAGGCAACTGGATTAAAACGCCTGACGTGGAAGGTACGGTGGAGGAAATCGGATTTCGTGCGACAAAAATCCGTCAATTTGACAAAGCCCTGGTCACACTTCCCAATTCCAAATTGGCCAATGAAGCGTTGATCAATTACTCCCGCATGACGAACCGGCGAATTCATTGGATGATCGGAATCGAGTATCGTTCGACTCATGATCAAATTCGGAATATTATCCAAGCCATTTCGATCTATATTTACGAATGTGGTGACTTTGAAACCAATCCGGAACAGACCAAAACATTCATTTTTCTGGATTCTTTCGGCAACTCGAGTATTGACATTAAACTGTATTGTTTTACGAAGACTATTGTGTGGGGTGAGTGGTTGGAAGCGAAAGAACGCTTGGCTTACAAAATCAAGGAAATCGTCGAGGGCGAGAAGGCCAGCTTCGCGTTTCCATCGAGTTCCATTTATGTCGAAAGTCTTCCATTCGGACCACCTGAAACCTTCCCCCTTCAGCCTTCCGACAAGCCAACATCCTCATAGATGTTGAGGTATGTCATCTCCGATCGCCCCGGACCTGAATAAGGGGATTTCGGTCATGAATAAACGCTATGTCTATTGAGACCCACTGTCTTGAATGAAATGGCTTGAGGGATAGCTTGGGAGGGTTCAAGCGACCGCCGGTGCCTGATCGTTTTTCCTGTCTTCACATATGTTTGTCAGATAGGACAAAAGCTAGTCGTTATTTTGATATTCCTGATCTTTCATAAACGCACCGGATCCATCCCGCTAAACACATCCTTCCATCCCCTTACCAGGAGGACTAAGCCATGCACTTTCCCTGTTTGGATGTGTATTCCGAAGGTCGCGTTGGTCAAAAATAACTGGAGCTCTTCGCGTTGGCAGTGAGCTTAGGCCTGCGTGCCATACAACCCCATATTCAATATCTACCTTTTCCTTTTTCCCCTATCTCAGCCAACCCCTTAACCTTAACCTTGCTTCTCACGAGCTCATACCCGATTTAGCGGGCGCATCCCTTTAACCCTGGATACCGCTTGTCCTTGAAATCCTTTCCTGTTCATATTCTCGGCTCCCTGGACTGAACACATTCTCATTAATGCTTAAGCCGGCATCTTGTTGTTGGAGGGAGAGGCT
>JBGSSO010000227.1:0-38122 GCA_041737015.1 Nitrospirales bacterium | reverse complement strand
GATGGTTCCCGCGTCCGCAACAATTCCACCGCCATCATCATTGGCATGATTAAGCGTGAACGTGGAGTTCGTTATAGTCATTGACGTATCTGTCCACAATCCCCCACCGTCAATCCCGCTAGTGTTACCGGTGACCGTAATGTTTGTTAACGATCCACCGTCAGCGCCATGAAAGTGTATGGCACCGCCTTCAACGGTGGAAGAGTTATTAAAGAACAGGACGCGATTCACATTGGCAGTCCCGTGCACGTGTAAGCCCCCACCACGGTCGCTAGTATTGTTTTGCACGATCGCGTCCGTCAGATTCAAGATGCTGGAGCCATCTACGAAAGTCCCACCACCATCGTTCGCATTACCTCCTTGAATAGTGATCCCGCTTATCGTCGCGGTATTGGTTCCTAATAGGTGAAACACGCGATCGATTCCACCGCCGTCGATGATGGTATTTCCGACGCCATTCCCGATAATGATGACGTCATCGGTGATGTCCAGATCTCCCGTGGCTGCGGCATTTTCCCCCGTTCCTGCAATGGTGAGTAGATAGGTCCCACTCCCTGCAAAGGTAATGGTATCGGTGCCGGGGTTCGCATTGGCATTGATGATGGCTTGGCGGAGGGACCCTGCGCCTCCATCCGTGGTTGTGGTGACCGTGTAGGTGGCCAACACGCCTTCCCATGCGTCCTGGGTGGCCTGGTCGATGACGACCGATGTTTCAATAAACCCAGTGGAGCCTTCCAATGCCCAGTTGGCATATTCGCTGACGTGCCCGGTGCGATCCGTGCTGGCTGCGATATCGGCTCCCGTGAGATCTGCTAAGGCCTGGATAGCGGAGAGGCCGCCTGCTCCATGCCCAAAATTGCAGCCGTAGATCAATAGATCCGCGTCGGCAGACAGGCTCTGCCCAATCTGACTGAACAGGGCCGCATAGTGATCACTTATCGACTCATTGGTGAGAAAGGCCGTGCCCAAATGCAGTTCCGCCTCGGTGCCTTCCCCGATGAGATGGATCGCATCGATATCGCTCCGGCTCTTGAGGGCTTCCGCAATTTGTTCGATGCCGTCCCGCCTCGCATTCAGGAGAATGACTTCCGCGGCGGGATCGATCCCGTCCATGAGGGTCTGGTAATTTTCGACACGCGTATCGATGAAAACAATTTCCCGACGATCGGCTGGAGTAGCCAGTGAGAGGCCCGAGGTCCATACGGCGTCACTGTCAGTAGCGGTGTTTGCGCCGGGATTATTTTCTGCCTCAGCATTGGTGCCCGGAATAGCTTGATCCTGGGTGGTCTGATCCTGAACCACCTCTGCCCCGGTGACGAGGGCCGCTCCATCAAAGAGGATTCTTGGTTCGAGGGCTAACAGTGTTTTCATTCCGCCGACCATCTCCATGCCAGTGTGTCGCTGGCGCATACGATGTTTGATTCAGGCATTCGCTCTGCTTTTGCTGATTCACCTGACAACACACACCTATCCTTTGACATAATTCTTTCGTTTGTCTTTCCCCTGTGGCCATGAAACCAATCGAATTTTCATGGCACCTCTACATCTTATTTTCCCTTTTGACACATTCGCACCGCATGAGATTCATCCATCTCCTTATTCGGCCATTCGCTTCATTTTCTGGAAGACATACGGAAAATTTTTCCCATCAAAATTTTTCGAGGATTGAGGGCGAGAACGGATTCAGGAACAGTAGGAGTTCGGGTGATCAAACAGTATCGGATCCTTGATTGACAACAAACCGGGCGGGATCTGGTTTCTGACTCAAGAGCCAACAAAACTTGAGGGGAAAAAGAGGTGAACGGAAATTTTTTTTTGGGGTGCCATGGTGATCAACATATGACGGTACAAGAAGTTGGGAGAAGTTGTTGTGTCTTGTTTCACCCCTGGGCAGGAATTATATAAATAAAAAACCCCCGCTATTAAATCTTGACAAAAGAAAAACCGAGAAACAGAACTGGAAAGGTCCTAAGGGGTAGCTTTGGTTTCTATTGTGAACAAAAATGGTCGAAGGGCCCTGAAGGATAGACGGACTTGAATTGGGGAAGATCCGACATGCCCATCAGCGCAGTCATTCGGGTGGTGACGATCAGCAGGCAAGTTCTTGGGATCATGGGATCTGTGCACACATAAATTGTATCGAGTGGATCGTGAATCCTTTATCTATGGCATTACCCATTCATAAATTTCTGGTCGGTGTGGTGGTGATGGGAGTGGCCCTGATTGACTCGGGCTGTGCCGTCATGCCCACTCCACTTACCCAGGACGAAATTCAGCAGCGGGTCCAAGAGGACTTGGCCCAACTCACGCAATTTCAGGAACCTGTGGCTCGCCCCATCACGCTGTTTGAGGCAATGGCGCGGGCCTTGAAATATAATTTAGAAACGCGTGTGCAGGGATTGAAGGAAATGGTCACGCATCGGCAACTGGATCTGGCGCATTACGATATGCTGCCAAAAGTGGTGGCTGATGCGGCCTATAATGGACGCAGCAACTTTGCGGGAGCGAGCAGCCGGTCCTTAGAAACAGGCCAGCAATCGCTCGTGTCCTCCACTTCCGCTGAGAAGGATATTTACACGGCCAATTTAGCCTTAAGCTGGGATGTGCTGGATTTTGGGCTGTCCTATGTGCGCGCGGAACAAGCTGCTGACGACGTGCTTATTGCGGAAGAGGATAAACGCCGCATTGCCAATCGGGTTATTCAAGATGTCCGTTCGGCCTTTTGGAAGGCCGTGGGAGCGGAACGGGCGTTGGGTCGCCTGGCTTTCCTTCAGGATTGGGTCACTCAAGCGCTGGGTGAAGTCCATCTGATCCGGGAACGAGCCTTGGCGGATCCACTCACTTCACTACAATATGAACGAGAACTCCTGAGTGCGCAACGGGAAATTCAACAGCTCTATCAGGAATTATCGCTATCCAGAATTCACCTCGCCGAACTCATGAATCTGGATCCGGGTGAGCCCTATGAACTGGCGGTGCCGGACCATCCACCCCTCGTGTCGAAGGTCGATGAGAAACTGGAAGATTTGGAATACCGGGCACTCATGAATCGTCCGGAACTGCGGAAGGTCGACTACCAAAAACGCATTAACGCCAAAGAAACCAAAGCCGCCATCCTGGAATTGCTTCCCAACCTCAATGTGTATTTGGGGGGCAATTACGATAGCAACAATTTTCTGTTTCATAATAATTGGCTGAATTACGGAGCCAAAGTCAGCTGGAATCTGTTGAATGTGTTCCGGCATCCCGTTCGCTTGCAGGTCATTGACGCCCAGGAGAAGGTGTTGGACATGCAAAGTCTGGCGTTGACGATGGCGCTGATGAGTCAAGTCCATGTGTCGGTGGCGCAATATCATGCCGCGATGAAAGATGTGGCCACGGGGAAGCGCTACCTCGACACCCAAATGGCGATTGCCGACCAGGTCCAACATGCCTGGTCCCTGAACCGGCTCAGTCAACATCTGGTCATTCGGGAAAAGGTGCAAGGCCTGGTGGCCGAATTACGGTATGAATCGGCAATGGCCAAGTTGGAAATGGCCTATGCCAATGTGTTGGCCGCGATCGGAGAAGACCCCTTTCCCACGGACATCACTGGAGACGGTGTCGAAGAATTGGCCGTGGCCTTGCAAGAACGTTGGGAATGGCTGGAACGTCCCGAGGTCTTCGCGCAGGTTCATCCAACTGACGCTCAACCCCAAAAGAGAACCACGCAACCCCAAGGGACCGAGCCTCAATCCCCAGAGACCGTCGCGCAATCCCAAGAGACAAACACTCAACCTCAAGAGAGAGACACTCCATGATAGATCGACACCCTATCCCTATTCTGTGTTTGGCCCTGAGTCTGATCATACTGCCTGCAGGCGTCAGTCTAGCAAAAGACGGAGGACGCAGCAGTGTGCCCTCATCGGATCTTCAGACGATTCGGGGCATCGTGAAACCTGTGGTTGAGGCGGTACTTGCCAGTGAAATTCAGGCGTTGGTGAAGCGGATGCCGTTTCGAGACGGGGACGGATTTCATAAGGGAGACCTCCTCGTTGAATTTGAATGTGCCAAATACCGGGCGGAATTGTCGGCGGCCCAAGCTGATGTGGATGCCAGGCAAAAGACCGTCATCAATAACGAGGAGCTGGCCACTCTTCATGGGATTGGCCGGTTGGAAGTGGACATCTCGCAGGCCGAATTGAAAAAGGCCCAGGCGGTTCTCAAAAGAGCACAAGTGATTGTTCAAGGGTGCCGGATTCCTGCCCCTTTTGCCGGACATGTGGTCAAGACGTTGGTCCACCCTTATGAAAGCGTGAATCCGTACGATGATCTGGTGAGTATTGTCAGTAATCAGGATCTGGATATCGAATTGATTCTCCCGTCGTCTTCGCTGCGATGGATCGCCAAGAACAGTCCGTTTTCCTTTCATATCGATGAGACTCAACAGGACTATGCGGCGGAAGTGGTGGAAATTGGGCCTCGTGTCGATCCGGTAAGTCAAACCATTCGGGTCTTTGGCCGGTTTCACAAGCATCCCACGGGTGTCTTAGCCGGCATGAGTGGAAGCGCCAAATTTCCGGAAGGCACGTTTCCCACTCAATCCACATTTACGCCAAGTACGAAACCTTTAGCCTCACCAACGTCCACGAGTAAACAGACTGCCAAACATTAACTCCTTCCCCGATCAACCTCTTTGTTGATCCAAAAGGAGGGAAACGAGCGTGGTGCAAACAGCTACCCAGACAGAGTCCCCTACGCGAGGGACCGGGAAGGACTTCAGACCTTCCTCCGGTCTGTCCGGCGGCCCTTCCATCGCTCCCAAGGTCAACACGGAAAAGGATTCAAATATTTTCCTCGCGCTGCTTCACCTGGAAAGTCAGGTTCGCAAGGCCCAAACGGTGAAAGAACTCTGTTTTCTTCTGGCCAATGAGACCCGGCGTCTCGTGGACTATCGACAGGCCTGTATCTTCTCCATCACGCCGAAGGGGCGAGCGCGGGGAAGAGTGGAAGCGGTATCCAGTGTGGCCGTCGTTGACCGCAATGCGCCGATGATCAATTGGATTGAACGCGTCATTTCAGAATTATGGGAACAAGGCAGCCTTAAAGATTCCGGTCCTCTCTCTTCCACTCATTGTTCGACAGATCTACAACGTGATTGGAAGTCCTTTGCGTTTCCTCATGTCCTATGGTGTCCATTGATCCGTGCGGATCAGCAGGTGATTGGTGGCCTGTGGTTGACCAGGGAGATACCCTGGCAAGATGGGGAAGTGCAATTGATCCGGCGGTTTGCCGAAACGGTGGCTCACGCCTGGCAGGCGCTCGGGGGCACAAAACGGAGAGTGAAAAACTGGAAAGTTCTCAAGACCTGGATATGGGGAGTTCTTGTGGTGGTGATGGCCGCCATGTGGCTGCCCGTTCGATTGTCCACGCTGGCTCCGGTGGAAGTGGTGCCGCGGGACCCGTCGGTGGTGACGGCACCATTGGATGGGGTGCTGGGAGAAATCCTTGTCCACCCGAATACCCTTGTTCAGACGGGGCAAGCCCTCTTTCGCTACGAGGACACCACATTCCGGAATCAATTTGAAGTGGCGGAAAAGAATCTGTCCGTCACCTGGATGGAGTATCGCAAAGTGTCGCAGGGTGCATTTGTCGACCATGACACCGGTGCGGGCATGCCCGTGCAAGCCTCGGAAGTCCGGCTGAAAGAAGCCGAACGGGATTACGCCTGGGACATGTTACAGCAAGTGGAGGTCAAAGCTTCCCGGGGGGGCATTGTGATTTTTACGGATAAATCCGAATGGATCGGCAAGCCGGTGGTAGTGGGCGAACGCATTATGGAAGTGGCCGATCCCCAGGAGTTTGAATTGAAAATCGATCTACCGGTGGAGGACGCCATCGTGTTACGGGAAGGCGCCGAGGTTGAGGTGTTTTTGAATGCCAATCCCTTACGAGCCATCCCTGCCCAATTACTCCATGCCAGTTACCATGCGAATATTCTTCCGACCAATGTCCTGGCCTATCGGGTGGAAGCCGAGTTCACGGATCCGCCTGAAGATATTCGAATCGGCTGGCAAGGCACCGCCAAAATCTATGGGGAACCGGTTACCCTCTTTTTCTATCTCTTCCGGCGCCCACTCGGAGTTCTTCGACAAACGTTAGGTTTCTAATGGGTCAGCCAACGCCTCAAGAAGACGTTCCCCTTCCGCCGTTGCGCGAAGATCTTCAGATCCTGCCCGGGACCCCCACGCCTGATGGTGTCCCCACCTGGACGATCATAGACACGGTTCGAAATCAATTTTTTCAAATTGAATGGTCCGGCTTTCAACTGCTATCACATTGGCAGGCGGGAACCGCCGAGAGACTGGTGGATCTGGTGACCCGAACCACCTCGGCCAAGGTCTCAACCAGTGATGTGATGGAGTTGGTCCAGTTTCTCTATCGGAATAATTTAACCCGGGATTCCTTAGCCGGTGGAAGTCAGGGGTTCTTAGGGCAGGCCGAACAGGCGAAACAACATTGGCTGCTGAGGGTGCTCCACAACTATTTATTTTTCAGAATTCCCTTATGTAATCCCGACCGGTTCTTACGCAAAACACTTCCTTTTGTCACGCCGCTGTTTAGTCGTTGGGCCTTATGGTGTGTCGTTATCCTGGGTGCGGTCGGGTGTATGGGGGTCGTGCGGCAGTGGGAATCATTTGCCAATATCTTTTTATACTTTTTTACGTTTCAAGGGATGACCGGTTATATCATCGGGTTGGTGGCCATTAAGATATTGCATGAACTTGGGCATGCCTATACTGCCGTTCGATACGGGTGCCGGGTTCCCACGATGGGCCTCGGATTCCTCATTATGGTTCCTGTCCTCTATACCGACACGACCGATTCCTGGCGGCTCACAGTCCGAAAGCAACGCGCGGCTATTGCCGCGGCGGGAATGGTGGTTGAACTCAGTGTGGCGATGCTCGCGACCTTTTTGTGGAACTTCTGTCCTGATGGCATTGTCAAAAGCATGCTCTTTGTGTTGGCGACCACCAGTTGGGTGACGGGTCTGCTGATCAATTTGAATCCACTGCTCCGGTTTGACGGCTACTACGTCCTGTCCGATTGGCTGGGTGTCCCGAATTTGCAATCACGGGCCTTCGCGTTTGGTCGGTGGAAATTACGGGAATGGGTGTTTGCCTGGGGAGATGCTCCTCCGGAACACATGCCCCCCCAACGGCAATCTGTGCTGATCGTCTATGCGTGGGCGGTGTGGGTCTACCGGGCCGTGGTGTTTGTAGGAATTGCTGTCCTGGTGTATTACTTTTTTTTCAAGGTTCTGGGCGTCATCCTCTTTCTCGTGGAAATAGGCTGGTTTCTGGCATGGCCGGTTTATGAGGAACTGCAGGTCTGGTGGACCCGTCGGGCGGCCGTGGCCAAATCCTGGCGAGGGCGGGGAGTCGGCGTCGCGCTGACGGGGTGTCTGCTGATGAGCGTGATGCCCTTCGATACGACGGTGGAGATTCCGGCGATTCTTGAGGCTCCGGAACGCACGACGCTGTTTCCGCCGGCTCCGGCAATGGTGATGGAGGTGTTGGTTGAGGAGGGTGACCGGGTCGAACAAGGTCAGACGATTTTGATTTTACAGTCGCCACAGGTGGAACATCAGATTGACATGATCGGACATCGCATTGCGGCGTTAGAATTTCGCGTGGAACGAGAAGTTGCCTATCAGGATGATCGGGATGATCATCTAGTGATTCGGGAGACGCTGGTGGGAGAACGAAAGGCGTTGGCGGGCCTGGTCACGCTCCGGGATCAATTGACCTTGCGTGCTCCGTTCTCCGGAGTGGTCACGGATCTGGCGTCTTCACTCCATCCAGGGCTGTGGGTGAATAGCGAATTGGCGGTTGCCCATGTGATTGGTGAACATCCATCCGTGATGCTGGCCCTCGCCACGGAAAAAGAAAAGACCCGGCTCTCGGTGGGGAATAAAGGTTGGTTTTATCCGGACGACCCTACTCGGCCCGCCCGACAAGGGCAGCTTCGTGACCTTCGCCATGTGGACGAATCGGAAATGGCGCTACCGTATTTAGCCTCCACCTATTCCGGAGGCGTTCCAGTGCGCCAGGATGCGCGGGGCAAATTGATTCCCGAGCATTCCGTGTAACGGGTGGAACTGAATGTGACGGACAAGGATCCATCCTGGAATCAGGTTGTGCGAGGGGTGGTGCATGTGAAGGGAAATGGTCAAAGTTTTATGGGGCATCTTTGGGCACGAGCGGCATCCATTCTCATTCGTGAAAGCGGAGCCTAATTCTCAGAGGGAAAAGTAGGGTGGGGGAGATGCGCTGCTTAAGCGGGATCGTCTTTGATGAGATAGCGGACTAACACATTCGTATCGAGGCCCGTCATACCCTTCCTCTCCAAACCTTTGCATGAAAAAGGGAGAATAGGTTACCAGGCACCCCGGTCTCGACGGTTGCCCTTCCGCCGGTCCCGGCCTCGTCGGTCTCGGTTGACCTCTGACCCGTCTTCGGAAAAGTAGCCGAGGAGTTGTTCACTCAGTTTGGCAAACTGCATGGCAAGGACGCTTTCGGGGTTGAAACACACGATCGGCAATTTTTTCATGCCGGCGGTATAACATAACTCCGAGGCGGTGGGGAGGACGACCGGGATTTCATAGCCGATCTCTTCCTGGATACCCTGAAGCCCGTCAGCCAGTGGAATCCCCGAGCGATTCACGAGGGTGACAAACACGGGAGTTTCGCAGTGGCTTCGGATAAACGCTAATTGGCTTTTCGCTAAATTTATACCAATGGCATCGCTCTCCATCACAAGATCCAGGATCTCACATTGACTGAGAAAACAGATGGAAGGAAACGAGGGTTCCAAAGGAAAATCGAGTACCAGATAGTCTGCGAGTCCTTTGAGTTCCCGGAATAGCTCGGTCAAGAGTTCCGTGGAGATTTGAGCCCCCACCTCTTGATCCCAGGGGGATACACAGAGGACTTGCAGTCCTGTCGAATGTTGCAGGAGAAGTTGGTTCACAACAGCTTCATTCATGTCTTTAAACTTTGCCGATGCATTGCTCAAAGGCGATTGGTTTGTCATGTTGAGAAGCCATGCGGCAGTCCCTAAATGTGGGCTCAGCTCGACATAGATGACGCTGTGACCTCCATGAACAAGGGTCATGGCGACATTGAGTGCCACGGTGGTCGTTCCAACTCCTCCCTTGGCCCCGGCAAAGCCAATCACATGGCAGGGTGATTCGGCCTCGCTTGAATCGGATGTCTCGACGCTGGCCGATTGTACTTCGGTTTCCTGTCCTTTTAATCGCTGAAATGCCTGCACTGTTTTTTGAATCTCCATCCCTATTTCCCTCTCCATGTGACGTTTCGGAATGTCTATTGGTTCGTCATTCAGTCAAAGTGTCCGCAATGGCTTTGTTGTTGTGGTGAAATGTCTGTCCCTATGCCCCGGTGATGTGAGGGTGTGCCTTTGTATCGGAAAAATCGTGAATGCTCTTAAGAAAAAAATCATACAATGACAAGCCGGTTTTACATACACCCCTGAAAAGATTAAGAGGTTGATCAACAACTGGAATGACGGTGTATTTGACACCATTTCTCGCAACCCAACTTCCAGTATTTTTTCGATACTAGACAGAACGTCCACCAACATTCAGTACCCGCAAAGTAACCCCCTAAAACATTTCTTAATCCGCATCAAGAGTCTTTCTCCCAGGTCCGACAAAAGATATGGGAGCCCCTCCTTTTGAGGGGACTACTCCGTTGATCGATGACCTATGGGGTATTTAGGTTTTTCGAACAATCCGTGCCCCGAGATTATTTGTCTTCAGGGTTCTTTCATGAATGAAGATGGTCACATGAAACATATGCACTGCAAGCCCGCGACGCTCGAAGCCCGGAAGGACGCCAAGATAGTGAAAAAAGGCGCCGAAAAGAAGCGGAAGTCCAGTCCACCCCAAGCATCCCCCCCCGCCAGATTGACCGGAACCTTTCTTGCCTTAGAGCCACGGATCCTCTTTGATGGAGCCGCCCTCGCCACGGGCGCGGAAGTCGTCCAAGACACCGCTACGCAAGATCAACCGGGCATTCCAGAAGTCAAAGATGAGACCAGTACGGATTCCAATGCCAACGATTCATCCGACAATGATGCTCTCTGGTCCTCGGGTCTTTCCCTCTCCGCGTCTTCCGACCGCAAAGAAATCGTCTTCATCGATACGCGTGTCGAAAATTACCAGACGCTCATGGACGGGATCGATCCGGCCGCGGAAGTTATTCTTCTGGATGCGAGGCGCGACGGGATTGAACAAATTGCGGAAGCCCTCAAGGGCCGGAGTGATATCGATGCCATCCACCTCATTGGGGAAGGCACCGAGGCCGAACTGCATTTGGGCACGGCTTTTCTCACCAACGATTCGATCAGCGGTCACTATGCCGAGCTGTTTGGTCAAATAGGGCAGAGTCTGTCTGCCGAGGCCGACCTGTTGATCTACGGCTGTAATTTTGGCCGTGGAACAAGTGGCCTCTCCGCTATTCAAACGTTAGCGGACCTTACGGGAGCGGATATTGCCGCGAGCACGGACCGAACCGGTCACGTCAGCGAATATTCCAACTGGCAACTGGAAGTCTCTACCGGGTTTATTGAAACGTCCATCGTCATCGGCCAGGCCACCCAGGATGCCTGGGAAGGGGTGTTGGCCACCTATACCGTGACCAATATCAATGATGCAGGGGCAGGTTCGTTCAGACAAGCCATCATTGATGCGAATACCAATGGCGGTGCCGATACCATCACGTTCAGCATTGCCGGTGCTGGCCCACATACGATCACTCTCCTGTCTGCCTTGGATCCCATTACAGGGGCCGTGCTCATCGACGGATGGAGTGAACCGGATTTTGCTGGCACACCCATTATTGAACTGGACGGTACGAGTGCAGGTGCTGGGGTGAACGGCCTCGTGATTGGTGCGACCGGGGGAGGATCAACCCTCCGTGGCCTTGCCATTCAGAATTTCAACCATAATGGGATTTTGGTGCAGAGTGCCAACAACACGATTGCTGGAAATTACATCGGCCTCGATGCGGACGGGACGACAGTGGCCGGTAACAATCAATCGGGAGCATCATACCAAGGCGGCATTCGGATTGAATCAGCCAATAATACGATCGGTGGGCTCACCGCTGGCGATCGCAATGTGATTTCCGGAAACAGTTTTGCTGGGATCGAGCTTTACAGCGCCAGTGCAATGGGGAACCAAGTACTTGGGAATTACATTGGCACCGATGCCGGTGGGACGCTCGATCGAGGAAATTCGCAGGAAGGAATTGATTTTGAAGGTGGTTCCAGTAATACCATTGGCGGTGCAGCAGCCGGTGCGCGAAATGTGATCTCGGGGAACGACAGCGATGGTTTGGAAATCGATCATGGCGATTTCAATATCGTACAAGGCAACTATATTGGAACCGACTTCACCGGGACTCTTGACCTGGGTAACGCACGTGATGGAATTGATATCAATGAAGATTCAGGGAACGGTGCGATTGGGAACCTGATTGGCGGTACGGGTGCCAACGAAGGAAATCTGATTTTCGGTAATGACTTGCATGGCATTGACGTTCGCGATGCTCCTACAACGGGGAATGCGATCCTGGGGAATCAGATTTACGGAAACACTCTCCGGGGAATCAATCTTGAGGGAGGCACAGAAGACGGGTTCGGGGTCACCGCCAATGATGCAGGCGATGGGGACGCTGGCGCGAACAACTTACAGAATTTTCCGGTGGTCACGTCGGCCGATGTGGACTCACCCACCCAGATCACTATTGAGGGAACGTTCAATAGTACCGCCAGCACGACCTTTCGAATCGAGTTTTATAAAAACACCGTTGCCACCGGGCAAGATCTTTCCAGTCACGGAGAGGGGCAAACCTATCTCGGCTTTATGAGTGTCACCACGGACGGTAGTGGAAACGGGAGTTTCAACGTCACCCTGACTGCTTCAGTTACTGCCGGTGAGTTCGTGACCGCTACTGCCACGAGAGATCTTGGCGGGGGCAACTATGGCTCAACCTCCGAATTCGCACTCAATGCCACGGCGGCCGCGGTCAATGATGCGCCGGTTGCTGCAGATGATCGTCCCGGTCTCACGTTTGATGGTGTCGATGACTTCGTTCAAGTTGGCAACGATGTGAGTCTCGAAATGACTTCAACCATGACCATGGAAGTGTGGTTCCAAACTATCAGTTTCTCAAATACCAGGCAGATTATTTTAAACAGAGAAGGTGAGTATGAAGTCGGTATTTTCCCTGATGGAACGATTCGCTGGGCTTTTGCGAACACTGATCCGGGGTGGGGCTGGTTTGATACCGGTCACGTTGTCCAACTGAACGAGTGGACGCATGTCGCGGTGACTTTTGACAATGGCACCATCAATACCTATGTCAATGGGTCCCTGATTCACACATACAATGGTTCAGGCGCGATTGGTGACGGCCATGTCGCACTTGATGACTTTCGAATCGGCGGACGGTCGAATAGTCCAGCCGGTCAATATTTCGAGGGCTCGGTGGGTGAGGTGCGAATTTGGAATACGGTGCGAACAGCGGGCGAAATCTCGACGAACTACGATCAATTATTGACCGGAAACGAATCAGGATTAGTCGGTAATTGGCGACTGAGAGAGGGTTCAGGTACTTCTGTCACGGATCTTTCCTCCTCCGGGAACAATGGCACTCTTGGTGGTGGGACGCCTTCTCAGGAACCCACTTGGGTCGGCTATTCGACTGACCAAGACAACATACTGAATATTGCTGCTTCAGGCGTCCTAGTGAACGATGTGGATGCCGAAAGTGACACCCTTGTGGTGAGTGAGATCAACGGGAGCGCCCCAAATGTGGGCAATCCTGTTGCCCTGGCATCCGGTGCCTTGGTCACGCTTAACGTCAATGGGAGTTTTGCCTACGACCCCAATGGACAATTCGACAGTCTGACAGCCGGTGAGCAGGCATCTGATCAATTTAGTTACACCGCAGATGACGGCAATGGGGGAACCGATAACGCAACCGTTTATGTCACGATTAATGGCGTCAATGACCTCCCCGTCATAGCCAACCTCGGGGGCGACACGCTGGCCTACACCGAAGGCGACGGGGCGTCCGTCATCGACCAGAGCGGCAATGCGGCGGTGAGTGATGTGGACTCGGCCAACTTTGACACGGGCACCTTGACGGTGAGCTTTACGGCGGGCAGTGATGCGGCGGAGGATGTGCTGGCCATTCGCGACCAAGGGGCGGGCCCCACCAACATCACGGTGGCGGGCAGTGCGGTCAGTTACGGCGGCACGCAAATCGGCACGGTGGCGGGGGGCACGGCCGGCGCCAATCTGGTCATCACGCTCGATGCCAACGCCGATGCCGCGGCGGTGAGCGCCCTGGTGCAAAACATCACCTATACGAACACCGACACGGATAACCCCACGCTGGGCAGCCGCACGGTGCGCTATGTGCTGACCGATGGGGACGGGGGCACGAGTGCCAACTACGACACGACGGTGACGTTTGCCGCGGTCAATGATGTGCCGCTGAACACGGTGCCGGGGACGCAGACCGTGAACGAAGAGACCCAAACGGCCATTGCCGGTATTAGTGTGATAGACGTTGATGCCGCAGCGGGCACGATCACCACGCGGCTGCAAGTGACCGCCGGCGTGCTTGATGTCACGCTCTCGGGCGCGGCCACGATCAGTGCCGGGGCGAACAGCTCGAACGACTTGACCATCCTCGGCACGGTGGCGGATGTGAACGCCACGTTAGCGTCCCTCCTCTATACCGGCAACACCGATGTCACGGGCGTGGCTGCGGATACGGTGACGGTTACCACCGACGATGGGGGCAATACGGGCACGGGGGGCGCTCAGCAGGACGTGGACAATATCCAGATTGACATCACGGCGGTCAACGATTCGCCGGTGATTACCAGCAATGGGGGCGGAGCTACAGCGGTGGTCAATTCGGCAGAAAACCAAACTGGTGTGACCACGGTGACGGCGACGGATGTGGATGTGCCGGCGGACACCTTGACCTATACCATCACCGGCGGGGCGGATGCGGCGCGGTTCAGCCTGGATCCGACCAGCGGGGTGCTGACGTTCATCGTCGCCCCCGACTTTGATGCGCCGACCGATGCGGGTACCAATAACGTCTATGACGTGGTGGTGCAGGTGAGTGACGGCAACGGCGGTGCGGATACGCAAGCTATTGCCGTGACGGTGACGGACGGCAACGATGCGCCGGTTATTGTCAGTAATGGGGGCGGGGCCACGGCAGCTTTTAGCATGGGTGAAAATAACACCGGTGTGACCACGGTGACGGCGACGGATGTGGATGTGCCGGCGGACACCCTGACCTATACCATCACCGGCGGGGCGGATGCGGCGCGGTTCAGCCTGGATCCGACCAGCGGGGTGTTGACCTTCATAGTGCCCCCAGACTTTGAGACGCCCACCGATGCCGACGCGAATAATATCTATGAGGTCGTCGTGCAGGTGAGTGATGGCAACGGGGGTGTGGATTCTCAAATGATTCAGGTGACCGTCACAGATGTCCAGGAAGGGATCTCTCAACCGCCCACGCCGCAACCAGGTCCCACGCCCACGCCTGCACCAAGCCCTCGTCCAACTCCGGAGTCGCCGCTTGATACCACTACTTCTCCCACAGGTACACCCCAAATCGAGTTTCCGGGTCCCTTCGGTGGTCAACAATCCCCACCGGGGCGGGATCTTTCCCGTCATCCCCATCTTCACTCGATTCCCGACTGGAATAGGGTCCTGGAAGTCGCCCCATTCCTGCGTCCGGCCGCTTTTGGAATCACCTCAGAACAAATTCGGGCGTATGCTCCGGCCCCGGTGCTGCTTTCAAGCATCGAGCTGAGCCAGGAATTCCTTCAGCAGCTGAACTCTTTTTCCGATGATTTGGAAGAGACGACCCAACAAACTATTGACGAACGGTCCTTTTTCATCAAGATGATGGAATACACGGGGCTTGGGGTATCGGGAGTTCTTTTGGCGTGGCTGGTGAGAAGCGGCACGCTAATGGCGAGCATGTTGGCTGCTCTCCCGACCTGGCGAAGTTTTGACCCAATTGCGATTTTGGATATGGATCAAAAGAGTCGGGAAAATTTGACAAAGAAAATGAAGGAAGCCGCAGAAAAGGAGACCCGGGAGCATCAAGGATTAGATCGGATGTTGGACCAGAAGATTGTTAAATCTTTTCCACCTTCCTCAACTTTCCCCTCAGGATCCTCATGAAACGCCTGACACCCATCTTTTGGATGAGTCTGGGTCTGGTATCCCTTACCCTGAGTATCCTCTTAATCAGTGACCTGGTGGTCGGTCTCATTCCGGACCAAGCTGCCCAAATCTTTACCTATCGCCAAAAGTATAGCGAAGCGATGGCCGTCCAGTATTCTATCCTGGCGCAGAGGGGGGACGACCAGGCCATCCAGCAGGCATTGGATCTGTTGGTTGAACGGAATGGGGATATCCAATCAGTGGCTTTGGTCTTGGAAAATGGTGAGACTATGGCCACGGCCGGGCCCCATCATGCTCTCTGGATCCAGCCATCCGGAGACCACTCTACGCCTGATCATATTCAGATTCCTATTTTCAATGGGGACCTGCATTGGGGAACCTTACAACTCCGATTTCCTTCACTGGATACTGGAACGTGGACCCATGTCCTTGATAATGCCTGGGTACGATTTCTTGCCCTGGTCATGGTCTACGGGTTTGTGGGCTATTTTCTGTATATGAAGCGAACGTTGCGGCAACTCGATCCCAGTTCAGTGGTGCCCATGCGGGTGCAAGCCGCGTTTGATGTGCTGGCAGAGGGCGTGGTGTTCCTGGATGGTGATGATCGTATTGTGTTGGCCAATCGTGCCTTTAGTCTCATCGTTGATGTTGCTCCTCACGACCTGATCGGGAAAATACTGGATAGTTTTGAATGGACGTCTTCCGACCCGGTCAACCCGCTGATCAGCTTCCCGTGGAAGACGGCGCGACAGGGAAAATGCTTGAAATTGGATGTGCCCCTGGTTTGGGAGAGGATGGGAAAAACCGTGAAGAAGTTTCGAGTCAATTGCACGCCCATTTTGGGTGAACGCAAACAGGTCAGAGGTATTTTGGTGTCATTCAATGATGTGACGGTATTGGAAGGCACGATTCGGGAGTTAGAGTTGTCAAAAATCGAACTGGAAAAACTGGCTCACCGAGATCCCTTGACGGGTTGTTGCAACCGGCGAGCGTTATTCGAGGCGTTTGAAGAACTGTGGGAGAGGGCTCAACATGATGGGAGCGATTTGGTCTGTATTATGGCGGATATCGACCATTTTAAGTCGTATAACGATCGGTTTGGCCATGCGGTGGGGGATCAAGTGATTCAAATCGTGGCGAAAGTGTTATCAACCGCTTTGCGTCCTTTGGACATTATTGGCCGGTATGGGGGAGAGGAATTTTGCATTCTCCTGCCTGGGCAGACTTGTGTCGAGGGAATGTTGGTGGCCGAACGGTTGCGGGAAAATATTGAACGTTTGGCCAGTACGGCTATTCGCACGACGTCCGGCCAGAAAATTACGATGAGTTTTGGTGTGTCAGCCGCCACGTTAGGAGCTTCTGATCATTTGGAATTGGTGGCCCAAGCCGACAAAGCCTTATATGTGGCCAAAGAGAATGGGCGGAATCGGGTGGAACAGTGGACGGTTGATGAAGCGGTCGCGGAGTCAGCTCAAGCCGAGAAAGTGATGAGTCACTCAATATCCTAGCGGTAGTGGGGGAGGAAGTCGGATCATATGCAATTTACGGCTGATTCTTACCCAGCCCCTAGTCGAGGAAATCCTCCCCCCCGCAGGTGCCATCGATGTGGCTGAAGGATTTTTCGTCGGTCAGAATGGCAAGCGTGAGTATAGTGCTATGGGATGACTTTACGATGGACTTTTTCTGGGCGATTCTTGGAACTGCAGTGCAATTGATTTTGTCTTTTATTGCACCACTTTTTCTGTTAACTGGAGAACTTTGTCTTGGTATTTTAAGCTTAGGGTATTATCGACCTCAACTTAAAAAGGTGGCCATTGAAAGCGAACTACCATATAGAGAGGTCAGCTTTTGGGTTGGTCTAATAATTTGGATTGGAATTCTTCTTTATTTTACATACCCTCAATAGTGAGTATGGAGAAAAGAAAAAGTACTCAAAATTCGAGGCATATCTCTTGAAAACCTTCTGCTTCGGGGCGGGAGGAACGCACTCAGATCAAGTTGCTGGTTTCATGGCCTGATGCAACATATCGGTGATCCATAATTTGAAGAATCGCTGGGCCGCTTGGTGATATTCTGTGAGTTTCCCTGCGATCTCTGTCATCGCAAATTGGCCATTCACAAAGAAGTCATGATCGATTAAATAGCCCATTTCCTGTATCGGTTGCGCGATCGGAACGAGTCCATGTCGCACGCACACCAGGTCATCTCCACCATTCAGGCCCATCACCACTTCACTGTGTGTGGCTTTCATGGCTCCGGCCACCTCAGACCAGGCGAGATCTCCTGTCCATTTGTTCTGTAAAAGTTGGTTCCAGTTTTTGTCCGTGAGGCCAAGGGCGGACCTCCGAATGATATTTCTGAAGCGTAACCCGATACGGGAGAGATAAGGCGGGGGATATTCGTTCTCTACCGCGTTCGTCGCCAACCGGATAGGTGTCTGAAAGGCTTCCCATCCCTCATATTGTCTGGCCACTACTGCAAGAGATCCCTGGCTTAAGACCAATTGCCAGCGCTGATCGGCACTGAGGAAATTGTAGGATGTTTTATCTTGTGTAAGAGAGAAATTAGGAAAAAGATTTTTGACCTTTCCCTGAAAATTGACCGGCGGAGCCGAGGATATTTGTAAATTTTGTGGAAAGGTCACTTGGAAGGTGACATCGAGTAATGGAGCCTTTTGGTACATGACGGACGAGTGCGTTTTCGTGATCATAGGACATGGCCTTGTTTGAGTTGAAAGTGAATTCCCGTGTTCGGCTTTTATTCGTTTGACCTGCCGCCACTCAGGTCTCTCATGCCTTTAGTGCGTTGCCACTGGTTGGTGGTGTGCTTCCTTCATGAGGTCTAACATGCCGGAAAGCTGCTTGCCCGCTTCTATCATGCATTCTTTGAGGGCTTTCTCATCTAACCCTGTTAATTTCCATGATTCAGGAGCTACCAGATGTTGCCATTGGGCATGCCCATTGGGTGCCTGGAACCCTTCCGTGAGTGCGCTGGCCATATTGAGGATCGCCGCTTCAAATCCGTGATCGTTGGTGCCGGATGGATTGTTCTGATACCGAATGGCGATTCCAAAATTTTTTGGTAGTTGCCATTCCTCAATGAGAGTCTGGCCCACTTCGGCAAAATCGAACCCCAATAGCCGTTGTTCCATTATATGAATGGGCGTTCCGGTCGTAGCGGACTCTCGTAACACCTGTTCCGATGGTTCGGGGAGTTGCTCATAGAGTATGAGATGACCAATATCTCTTAACAAGCCCTCCACAAACATCCGTTCACTATCCACCAGAAAACACTTTCTTGCTAATTCCCGTGCGACCAGTCCACTAAAGAAGCTGTTTGACCAATAGACGCTCATACTCATTACGTGTTGATTGAGGCCGGAGAAAGTTTTGGTGACCGAGATGGCGAGCGTCAAATCATGGAGGGGTTGCATGCCAAGAATTCCGACCGCCCGGGAAATGGTCTCGACTTTTCGTGGCATCGCGTAAAATGCGCTATTGACTAATTTGAGCACGGCGACGGTCATGCCAGGATCAATGCTGATGGCTCTGGACAGATCGGCCATGGTGGAGTCTGGATTATCGATGACCTTTTTGACTTGGAGATAGACCTCCGGCAGCGTAAAGAGTTTCGTGCAATTTTTTACCAATTCCTCGGCTGTCAGCATGATGATCCCTTCTGGTGCAGCTCTGGTCATCAATGGCCAAAACTTTGTCCCTTTCTAATAGTTCTCGGACATTTTCTGGGGGTACTTAATATAAAGGCTTTTCGGCTCCGGATTGGTTGTTGGGCCATGCAACTGGGTGTGGTCGATTTCGGAACGGTTTGTTCGTGCAGAAAGCAGGAGGGAGCATGCCCCTGCCTCGTCAAATCAGGCTTCGTTCATATTGTGACGAAGGAACGAGGAGTATGGGAGGAACGATCAGGAATGATCGTGGGTATGAGAGGCGGAAGCCGGGGAGGTTGTTGATATTTTTTTATGGATGCGGTTTCTCCCCCATGTGATGATGGCAAATGAGAGGATCAGGGCGATGGGTACAAAGATTCCAGAGGCCAATTCATGCTTGTCTAGCCAACCGAATTCGTGCAGGGCCTTGAAGAGATAGCTGGCCAGGCCACTCACATAATATGCAATTACGATCACGGAGAGGCCCTCTACGGTATGTTGCAAGACGACTTGGCTTTTTGTGGTTTTATCCAAGCTGGCCAGGAGATTCACGTTTTGATCTTGTTGCGCTAAATTTTGTTCTTGTAAGAGTAGGTCCACTTTGGTACGCAGGACCGCAATGGTGCCCTCAAAGTCCTGCTCCAAGGCCTGAATACGGGAGAGCAATTGCTGGTATCCATCAGCTACTCCTGTAATTTTCCATTGAAAATAATCGATGAGCGTTCGCCCGTAGGGCAGGGGATGTTCCTGGAGTGCCAGGGTATTACTGTGCACAATCCGATCGTAGGGGACCGAAGCCGAAAGGCGATAACGCAGCGAAGCGGTCAACCGCCCCACTTCAAGAAAATCTTGTGTTAACCCTTCCAGCCACTGTTGAAGCGTGCTATGTGTCGCCCGGTTCAGTTCCTTGGTGATAAGGGTCCGTTGATAGAGATGGCGCTGTTCGAAGATTTGAACCTGATCCACCGACCGGGAGAAGGCTGGATAGGGCAGTAAAATCAGATGGGTGTAATTTTCGAGTGTGGTTAAAATCGTCATGAGTCTGGCTAGTTTTTGGCGTAGCAAAACAGGATCGGGAGCCCAAATGAGGTAGCGTTCTCGATCATGTTCGTCGGGAGTAAAACTGGTGGCCACGGAGATGTCCTCCCCCAGAACCTTGCTGGCATACATTTGTGGCCCGGGGAGAAGGGTTCCCAATTCCTCCTGGTCGTAGGTACGCGCAGGGATGACCAACAGATCTAACGCGTTGACTTGTATGCCCAACGGAGAAAAGGGAAACACATATCCGGGAAATCCCAACGGTCCGAATCCCAGGAGTTGATTGGGGTCTTTGGGGATGTGCCACACTTGGTAGCTGTAATATTCGGTGTGCGCTTCCCAAATCGCAATAAGCCGATCGCCATTGGTTCCTGTTTTTACTCCGAACCCTACCTTATCTTCCAGGACGGCATGGGCGGGATCGATCTCCAAGCAGGCCAAAAGCTGTTGAAACTCTTTTCGGCTTTGAGGGCGTTCCACTGCTGGGTTCGCCATACGATAAGCTGTGTGATGCACATGGGCGGGAACATCCAACCAGCCTTCCAAATATTTTTCTTCCGCCTTATGCATTTGGCGAAGAATGCCTTTTCCTGGGGATCCGGGTTTTAATTTCATGTGTGCGTGAAGATCTGTGATTGAAATCGTGACTGGAAGGATTGGGTACTCATTTGAACAGAGTTCTACCCTACCTGATAGGTCTCAGGCAAGAGGAGATTAGGAGTGAAGAGCGTTGAGTGTTTGAAGGGAGTTAGGATGGCGTTCAAAGGGGATGAGTTCAGGAACCGATCGTGGTCATGCTGAGGTGAGTTGAGCATGAATCCATTCGCATATTCGATTTTCGGCCCAAAAATGATCCTCATCCTTATGGTGCCGTTGAAAAAACCCGCAATGGCCCCCATGAGCAGGCGCTTCAAGCTGGATGAAGGGATTAGAGTCGAGAGTAGGATCGGCAAACATGTGGTAGGGGATAAACGGGTCGTCTTGGGCCGTGATGATGAGGGTCGGGATGGTGATTGCATGCAGCGTATTTCGAGCGGCGCTGTGTTCGTAATAGTCTTCGGCATCTCGATATCCTCCGTCTGGAGCGGTATAGATCTCGTCAAATTCCCACATGGTCCGTATATGAGAGAGGTGTGAGAGATCCCACCGACCTGGAAATAGGCGGGCTTTTTTGCGTAATTTTCCTGTTAAACTTTTCAGGAAATAGCGATGATAGAGCCAATTGGATGGATGTTGCAGGGCGCGCACGCAAGCTGCGGGCTGGATATTGGGACAGACGGATCCGACTCCACGAAGGGAGGGGAGCGTGGTTCCATGCTCGCCAGCTAATTTGAGGGCAAGATTGCCTCCCATGGAATATCCGACGAGCCACACCGCGGTGCAGCCATCCTCTTCGGTAATTTCTTGAATAATCCTGCTGTAATCCTGGCTGAGCCCATTGTGATAGAGAGTGGGCGTGAGATGTTCGGATCCCCCACAATTTCGTTGATTGATGCGAATGCTATTCCATCCTGCATCCCAACATTTCCTGGCAAGACCCCGCATATAGTGGGATTCGGTGCACCCTTCGAGGCCATGAACCATCAGGATGGTGGGGTGTTGTGCGGGGGAGGGTTGCCAATGACATTTTGTGAGTAGGCCCACTTCGGGAGAGACCTGAAAAATTCGGTCTTGTGTGGGCATTCCTGATGGGAAACTTCCACGGGGCCACCAGCGCGGGAGAAGGGTCATGCGGTGCGGGCCATCTAACCATGGGTGTGGAACAAATGGTTGGGATGGCCACAAACAATGATTAATCATGGGTGAACGGGATGAGGCTTAGGATGAAGGCTTTACGGTGGTCTCTCATGATTGGGATACCAAAACTCCTGTGTGTGAGACAAGTCTGGACAAGGGAATTATGTAAGGAGTGGCCAATCAGGTGGGTGTCATTACGTTGCACGGAGCGGGGCGATTTGACAGGGCACGGGAACTTTCGGTAGACCACCTCAGGTTTTTATGGGTTGTTGGCTCATTTTGTTTGGCTGTACTCCGTCAATCTTTACCGTAGGATCGTGGACGTGTCTATGAAAAAATCGAAGTCTTCACCATCTTCAGGAAGCCGGGAAACGTTTCTCATTTTTATTGTGGTGGCCTGCGGGATTATGGCAACCCTTTCAGTGAATGTGTTCAATCGCCAGGCATCGGATCCTAGCGAGGCCCACATGGAGGAATCCACTAATCCTGACAAGCCACAGTCCCCTTCAGCCAAAGTCCCGTCTGTGGAGCTGACCGATGTGCCACTGTCTACCGGTACCGAGCCGCTGGAAAAATTGTTTGTGCAATCCGGCTGTGCGGTGTGTCATACCATTCCAGGTATTGCTCCTGCTCTGGGGCGTGAGGGGCCTCGGTTAGTCTTAGGGACGAATGGACCGCTTCGATTGGCGGACCCTCAATATCACGGGACGGCGACAACCGTTCGTGAATATGTCCAGGAATCGATTTTGAATCCAGGCGCGTACGTGGTGCCCGGATATTCCGATCGTGTGATGCCCCGATGGTATGGGAAGCGGCTCAATGCGATGGCGTTGGATCGAATGGCTGAGTATTTAGAGAATGTGAAGGAGTAAAAAGCCTCGGACAGCTTCAAGCGACGTGAACGCATCAATTTGTCTATTTTAGTCGTACCCTCTCCCAACTCCTTTGAGCACGTCAGTTGCCCCGGTGATGGTCATCCAACAGGACGACTGCCTGCCATCGTGAAAAGTTGTATGAGGGTATTAGGGTTGGAACCGAAAGCCGAATAACATACCGATGTTGAAATTGTCGCTACTTTTTCGATTATTCAGATCAATATCTTGGAATGTAAATATGAGTGTACTTGAGAGATCAACGGTCCGATTGATCTTGAAGGCTGCTGTAGCCCCAAAAGGAAAGCTATAACTGACATCGCTATCATCACGACGGCCTTGTTCCAAATCTGCATAGACAAACCCAATTCCGCCAAAGGGAATGATGGTGACAGCACCGACGGGAATGTGATAGCGACCGATTCCGGCGAAGGTGACTTGAGTGAGGTCTCCGGCAGGGGAAAGCAAGAGTTGTGGGCCAACAGAAAATTGGGAGTTCAGGAAATAGTCTCCCTGGAAGCTGAGCGTGAACACGGTGTCATCGGTGGTATCTGCCAAGAAGCCGATATCCGTTCCAAACCCCCACTTGTTGTTTTCTGCCCGTACGGAAGGACTGCCCATTGAAAGAGCAAAAAGGAGAGCTAAGAGGGCCATGATAGTTTTTATCCACTTATCGACCATCATGGCTCTTTTCCCTCTTGGTTGAATAGGTTGTGTGAGCGGTGGGACTCACCCGCCCCCTTATTTCGGAATCATCCCTTGGTCATCCGTGTTGCCGATGCCGTTTTAGCTCAAACTCGTTTTTACAACCTCCCTCTTCCCTGGCTCCTGATGGTGTGACATCGACCACCTGAAGGCCCAAGAAAAAAGGAAGATGAGATCTTTTGCCCTTTCCTCCCCCGTCGTTGTCAGCACCAGCTGGAAACTTTGGGAGGGTGTCAGGCACTCTCAGGGATGTGTGTTAAGGAAACTCTCTTTAATGTTTCGCGGTATCCTCTGCCATTTTTTCGGTACTTTCCATTGCCTCGTTGAGGGCTTCTCCGGTTTTCTCGGCCGCATTGTCCATGGCTTCCCCTGTGCTTTCCATGGCACCCTTTACGGATTCGGTTGTTTTTTCGGCCGCTTGATCAAGGCTCTTTCCAGCTTTTTCGGCAGGGCCCTCCGTTTCACCGCACCCTGATAGAGAAACCATCAATCCAAATGCACAGACGAGACTCAGCCCTAATAGGGGTAATCGATTCATAGCAGAAACCTCCTGTTAAAATTGGGAAACACGTTGCTGTCCATCCTTATTGGTCCCTCGTTCCAGAGGGGTCTTAGGGTCTGGAGAAGGGTGTTGAATGGGATACGAGGACCAATTCATGCGTGAATGAACTTAATCTATTGTACTCTAATTTGAAGAAAGATCAATGATTAGTAGGTAATTTTTTTTACGTGAATGTCTTGCCTGACCGGTGACCTGATTGAAACCGAAAAATCCAGGGATGGCCAAGGACATTGGGCGTTTTGGATGAGGTCTTCCTGATGAATTAGTTGTGTTTTTGTCGGGCGGTAATACGGGATATGACTCTGTTCATGGGATGGTGGTGCCTTTCGTATTTTGTGTCTTAACTTTTTTGAATAACTGTCGATAAGGACTAGTACGTCTCATTGGCATTGTAAGCAGAAACCAACAATTTTTTTGCGATTGAGGTTGTTATGGCAAAACCAGTTGGAAAACTTCGAAAAATAAATTTAAGTGAAGTATGGGGAAATGAGGCCGACGGGTTTGCCTCATGGCTTCAGCAAGAGGAAATCTTAGATATATTAGGGGAGACGATCGAGCGTGCCCTCAAGCCGGCTGGAGGTGACATTCCTCTCAGTATTTTGGCCGGAGGCGTCCTCGCCAAAGATGCGAAGACGGGGAGTTACGTGATTGTGTTGGGTCATTTGGAGGGCATTGATCCCGACGCGCTGGGAAAACTGATTATGTATGCCGCAGGCCTCGATGCGAAGACAGTGGTGTGTGTGGCCCAGGGCATTTCTGCGGAGATTCGCCAAACCCTGGATTGGCTGAATGGCGTTTCCCGTGATGAAGTGAAATTCTATGGGGCTGAACTCGAATTATGGCGCATTGATGATTCCGTCCCGGCTCCCAACTTTCACCTTGTTTGTCAGCCCAATCTGTGGGCCAGACAATTGAAAAATGGTCAGGATGAGGCTGGGGAATCGAAGGCTGCGAAGGGGTCTGAGTTCTCTGAATTGAACGCAAACAATGAAGAAGCCTCGAAAGGGACAAAGGAGAAAAGCGCAGCTCCACAAGGAAAGCCGGCCGCAGTTGGCAAAGATGGAGTCTCCGTGCGTCAGAATTTTGTGTATACCAAAACCTTCTCCTAAAACAAGGTTGCGGTCCGTCTCGCTGGTTGGGTGTTTTTACAATCCCCCCTCATCCCCAAAAAATGCAACAGGAATGTGTCTACTGAAGGGCCTTGCAGAGCTCTTCATTCCCTGTCATCCCTTCCGTGCCACAATTCATGGTTTTTTATTTGAATCCACTGTTTTAATCTCTTTAAGCCTGTGGTGTCGGTTTGCCAACCTGTCCCCCGAAGCCGGATTTGACCCTGCAAAATAAACAGGGGATTCCTAATTCATCCCGGAGATCCAAACCAAGGGAATACTGCCGATTGAAATCCTCTTTTTCTCCCCAGTAGGCATGTCCATTGTTTCCGAGAATTCCGATTCTCATGCCCTCTCTATCTTGATCCGGTCTGACGGGTTTTGGTAACCATAAGGGATCGAATATTGTCTTGCTCGTGTTGAGAGTTGGCGCGACTCATGGTAGCGTGGATGGCAACTGTCCTGTCCACGCCAGGCGAGAACAACCTACAGGTCGTTTGGGAAAGTTGCTTGGAAAGGCCGTCCTCGACCCTTTTCGGACATTCTCTATGCCCAGAAACGCGAATCAAAGGGACCGAGTTTTATTTTTGAAGGTGCTAGTCGCGGGAAATTTTTGCATTTAATTTGCTGAAAGCTGATTTACTATGTCGTCACCAGACCAACATTCTTCCATCGACTTCATCCGGGCCAAGGTTGCTGCAGATCTGGAAAACCAGGCTATTGTCAAACCGGTGCATACCCGTTTTCCCCCAGAACCCAATGGACATTTACATATTGGCCATGCGAAATCCATCTGTTTGAATTTCGGCATTGCCCAGGAATTCGGTGGTCTCTGTAATCTTCGTTTCGATGATACGAATCCGACAAAGGAGAACATGGAGTATGTCTCCTCAATTCAAGAAGATGTTCGGTGGTTGGGGTTTGATTGGGATGATCGCCTCTTTTTTGCCTCAGACTATTTTGAGCCGCTGTATCAATTTGCGGTGCGACTGATTCAAACCGGCTATGCCTATGTGGACAGTTTAACGGCCGAGGAGATCCGGGTTTTTCGAGGGACCCTGACCGAGCCTGGGAAAGATAGCCCGCACCGGACCCGTACCATTGAAGAAAGTTTGGCATTATTTACACGAATGCGGGCCGGAGAATTTGAGGACGGGGTTCATGTGTTGCGGGCCAAAATTGATATGGCCTCTCCTAATATTAATCTGCGTGATCCTGCCCTGTATCGCATCCGACATGCCACGCACTATCGGACCGGTGATGACTGGTGCATCTATCCGACCTATGACTTTGCGCATCCCCTTTCCGATTCGTTGGAGGGCATTACTCATTCGTTATGTACGCTGGAGTTTGAGGATCACCGACCCTTATATGATTGGCTGCTTCGGGTGTGTGATGTCATGTGCTATCCCCAGCAAATTGAATTCGCCCGTTTGAATCTCGGGCATACCGTGATGAGTAAACGCAAGCTTCATCAGTTGGTGGAAGAGAAACATGTGAAGGGGTGGGGGGATCCCCGGTTGCCCACGCTGAAAGGGCTTCGGCGTCGGGGCTACACGCCTGAGGCGATTCGAACTTTTTGTGAACGTGTGGGGGTGGCGAAACGTGACAGTGTGATTGAAATGGCTCTGTTGGAACATGCCATTCGGGAAGATTTAAACCGGTCAGCGCCACGGGTGATGGCGGTGTTGCATCCTCTGAAAGTCATTATTGAAAATTATCCGGTTGGGCAGGTCGAGATCTTAGAGGCCATCAATAATCCTGAGGATCCCAGCCAAGGCAAACGGGAAATTGCTTTTTCTCGTGAACTGTACATTGAACAGGACGATTTCCGGGAAAATCCACCTGCAAAGTTTTTTCGACTCTCTCCCGGGCAGGAAGTACGCCTTCGCTATGCATATATTATTCGCTGTGTCGGTGTTGAGAAAGAACCTGAAACCGGGGAAGTGACAGCTCTACGATGTACCTATGATCCTGATACGAAAAGTGGCGGGAGTCAATCAAGTCGAAAGGTAAAGGGGACTCTCCACTGGGTCTCAGCTCAGCATGCTCTTCCTGCCGAAGTGCGACTGTATGAGGCCTTGTTGACTCAGAACGCCGGTTCTAGTGGTGAATCTCAAGACCTTCACCACCAGCTCAATCCACATTCCTTGACTGTGCTGTCTGATTGTCAGGTCGAACCCAGTCTCAGAGGGGCGCCATTTGGTAGCCGGTATCAGTTTGAGCGGCAGGGATATTTTTGCCTGGATCCAGATTCTACTCACGATCGGTTAGTGTTTAACCGGACGGTGCCCCTCCGAGATACCTGGGCAAAAATTGATAAGAAGTGAGAGCCCTTTTACCAGGGATTCAACCCCGATGTATCGGTGTGTTAATTATAGCTAACAATTGGCTCTCCTCGTCGGGTGTTGTAAATCGCCATGTCCCGACTGGGATATCCAAGGTCAATGGGCCGATCTGTACCCGTTTAAGATCGAGAACTTTGAGCGGCGTGTGAAGTTTTGGATCTTTCAGGGCATGAAAGATTCGACGGAGATGCCGGTTTTTCCCCTCCCGTAAGACGACCTCTAACTGAGTTTTGGGTCCGACTTCTCTTTTTTTTCTAATCCTGTGTACTTTTAATGTTCCGATGGAGGTGGACACTCCCTGCAATACACGGGATAGGTCATTGTCTGAAATTCTTCCTCGGATCTCAACTTCATACGTTTTTTCGCATCCGCCTGGCTCTGTGAGCCGGTCAACTATTGTTCCATTTTGAGTGAAGAGCAGGAGGCCACGGGAATCTTTGTCCAGTCGGCCGATTGGTACCCATCGTTCCTGAAATAGGAAAGGCGGGAGGACATGATAGACCGTTTTTCTCTCCCTCTCATCCTTTCGAGTGACTAGGTACCCTTTGGGCTTATGGAACAGGATGACGCTGGTCCGCGCCAGACTCGTAGGTCTTGCAGCTGCGACCGACCTTTTGAAGTCAGACATGGTTGACTTTTTGGTGGAATCGAGTGCGATCAAGGAATTCGAGATCTCTGGTGGTCCTTGTCGTGGGGAGCTCACAGGTTCTAGCTCCTTCTGTGCCAAATTGTTGATTCTTTGAGAGAATTGTCTTCATGAATCGTTTCTTGGGCACTGATCCGATCTCATCGGAACGGATGAGGGGGTGGACCAACCCACTGGGTTCTGTTTTTTATAAGTTTTTTTCACTACTTTCCGATTAAATGGAGTAGTGATCTGTCTAAAGCCTTGACTGTATCGTGAATATTACTTTTGAAGGATATTGTCGACTTGAATGCGCCGTATGAATTTTCCCCAATAAAGGCAATGAGTTAGAAAGTAAAGATAGCTCATTTTTAGTTTAACCGGACAGTCGTGAAGTTTTTTCTAAAATTCATTGTTTTATATGAAAAAATATGAAAATTAACGAGTAGAATTTTTTCCCCATTGTTTTGTGAAATTTTTAGAGTTATTTTCTGTAAAGGAAGGTATGTTTTTTTAGGCATCTAGTAAAGACCTGTAAAAACTCTGCCGATACAGAGAATATTGGCAGGAGTGAAGAACCGCTATCCTGGGGGGTCTTCGACATGTTAGGGAAAATTTGTTTTGTCTTGGCCATGGTTGCTTTAGCTTGTTGCGTGACGGTGCTCTCCTGGTTTGGGTGGGTGCATGGCGTGTCTTGGTCAAGGCGCAAAACCTGTTCTCCTCATCATGAGTAAAAATCCCTCAGCTCTTCTCCCGACACCTGCCTTTTTTGTTCGTATTGTAGCTTGAGAACCGACACAATTCTTTTTTGACCGGGTTATCAGTATTCCTGGGTGCTTGCGGGTTTGAGGTTGGTTGCTGGTATGTCGCGTAAGCCGGGACTGGCTGTCATTGGCTATCTTCGTACCCGGCAAGTACCTAATATCCGGCGATCTACCGTTGAATACTCCCGAACAGGAGGTCCTGCGACATGTCTAGCAGTAAACGACCGCCCAAGGAAATACGCGGGTATCCCCGAGTATCAGGTACCGTTCCCAACTGGCAGGTTGAGGACACCTATCCCTGCGCACAGAGTTTAAACGATACATTTTGGCGGTGGGAGTTTCTCCGTCGGCGTTCAGATTACCGGAAGGATTGGGAGCAACATCACTTGCAAACATATGATTTTGATCTGTCCTGTGCCAAAGATCCTCAGTATCCCACCCGGTATCGCAAAAAAGTTTTCATGCCGGATCATCCAGCGTTTAAAGCTCGAATGCCGAATTCATTAGAAAAATACCATCTCAGTGGGCTCCCCAATCCCTCCATCTCGAAACCCTGGATGTTGTCATTTGATTCGAATTACGGTCGGATTTATTTCGGACAGGGACCGGATTGGCTGGGGGGAGGCGAAGAGGTCACCTTGTGTTTATCGGAATGGCGAATGGCGGCCGTGTTTGATCTGAAAAAGCCGTTGCCAGCTCAAATTGAAAAAGTTAAGTCAGATCTTATGGAATGGCAAAAACATCAAGTGGGTCGAAGTCTTGAACGGCGAAAATGTCGTGATGAATGGCCGATGTATCTCCGCGTGTTGGATGCCGTGGATCTCGGGGTGCCGTTTCAGGAAATCGGACGAATCTTATTCGATCTTCACGATGATGAAATTTGCGAAGCGCGAGCCCATCAATTATATAAACGTGCCTGTCAAATCAGTGTGCATTTTCCTGTATAGCGGTGTTCAAAGTTAAGGGAGCCTGTCAGAGAATGGTCAGGGTCATTAATCAGGTGTGGAGTGGTAAAAGTCTGATAATTTCAGGATGTACATGGGGGAAGGAACCGCACAATGAGCAAATTAATTGAGGCTTTAAATCGTTTACAATCCGTGAGAACAGAAGAGGGTCTGCCTTCCTCCCCCTCTTTCCTCAATGACTCACGGCCGGCCGAGCCTGAATGTGTGCAACCACATCGGCCAGATTCGAAGCCATTGCCAAAGCAAAAGATTCACTCCGAGGAGGGTCCACGATTTAATCTGGCTCTCCGGGAATGGTTAGGTATCCTTCACCATGAATATCTTGGGAGTTTCGTCCGTGAGGGGGGTGGAGCGGTCAAATTTGCGGTGTTCCCGGGTGAAGACATATTGAAAACCTGCCAACAGGAATTAGAGGGACTGGCCAAACGTGAAGGATATGTGTTGGCAAAAGTCGACGCGCGATTCACAAAAGCCCATATGGTCGAGCGATTGTTTCAGAAAATTGCGAAACAAATAGATTGGGATGAACTCGCCTATCGGTTTGTCCAAAGGTTGCTCGAAGAGCACGGACATCAAATTCCTTCAGATCGACAAGAATTCTCGTTGCGGCAGGTTGCGATGTTGAATGAACGGAAGGAGCCGATGCTCCGCCGGGATATTCAAACATGGATGGAAAAATCGATTGAAGGCGATTCGGGCATGTGCCGTGAATTTCGCATGGCGATGATCCGGCTGTGCATGGCTCAGTTGGATGCCGGCGATTCGGATCGTGTCTTGGCCACAGCCGTGAAAGAGTGGTTGTGTGGAGACCTTCGGCTTGTGACTGGAGTCAAAAAGGCTCTCATCTATCAAAAAATTTCGCGTCATAATGCACGGTACATGCTGTCTTCTTTGACACGCTGGCTTCGATTAACGGGACAGGGAGGCCTCATTCTCTCACTCGATATCTCTCGGTATTTTATGAAAAAGAATGGCTTGCCGACTGATGGCTCTCTATCATTTTCACCTTCAGCCACCATGGATTTGTATGAATTACTTCGTCAATTTATCGATTCGGCTGATGAGATGGAAGGCTTGTTGATGGTGGTCCTGGCTCCACAAGAGTTTCTGACCGATTCCCGCCGTGGCGTGGATCGGTACGAGGCTTTGAAGTTGCGAGTGTGGGATGACGTTCGTCCGAAACATCGCCAGAATCCATTGGCATCTTTGGTCCGGATTCAAGATGAACATGAGCCGGTTCCTGAAGGAGCGAATGATTCTTCCACCCGCACGCCGAGGAGAATGGTGCCTGATGGAGAAGCCCGTCGTGTCATTGAAGGTCTTCGGGCGGGGGTTCCGAACCGGCATGTAGTGACGACGCTCGGATGTCTTCAGCCAGAGGTGGAGGGACGTTTCCGGCGGTTATTAGAAGCCACACAGCAAAATATTACTACGGGTTCGTGCCCCCGTGGCATGGTGATCGAGGGCGAGTTTGGCAGTGGAAAATCGCATATCCTGGAGTATCTCCAAAATCTGGCGCTGGATGCCAATTTCATCTGCAGCAGGATTGTGATCAGTAAGGAGACGCCTCTGTATCACCCTGTTCGTCTGTATTATTCCGCAATTGAAGCTGCCGTGATCCCTGATAAACGAGGGGAAGTGTTTTCGGAAATCGCCAGTCAATGTGATGTCTGGGCACCGCGCTATAAGAATCTTGTGACGTGGGTGAATAATCCGGAGAGTCAGATTGATGCCAGGTTTGCGGCGACGTTGATGTTGTATGAACGATTGAGCTCCGATATGGAGTTGGGCCACCGGATGACTCGATTTTGGACGGGAGACCCCATCGGGATCGGCGATTTAAAAAAGTATCTGCAAGAGGCCGGATTTGGAGAGCGGTATGCGTTTGGAAAAATAACGGCTGCAGAATTGGCGCTTCAGCGCTTTCAATTTGCTGCTCGTCTGATGCAAGCCGCAGGATATGCCGGATGGATTTTGCTGATTGATGAAGCCGAACTGATTGGTCGATATTCAGTGAATCAGCGGGCGAAATCCTATGCCGAAGTGGCACGCCTCATGAATTTAGATGGCGGTCCTACTCTGCCGGGATTGGGTGCTGTGCTGGCATTAACCAATGACTTTCGAGAAGAGGTCTTAGAGAAAAAAGGTGATAAGGTCAAACTCTTGGAGAAACTTCGAGCCAAGAATACGGAGGCCGAACGGATGTTAGCCGACAAGGCGGAGAAAGGCATGGGCTTATTGGAGTCCCAACGTATTCCTCTCGGACAGCCACCGAACGACATTATTCAAGAAGCCTATCAGGCGATTCGATCGCTTCATCTGAAAGGGCATGGGTGGCATATGTGGGAAAATGCGGCAAATGATCCGGCCAAAATTGTCCCAGGAACCAGTATGCGGAAATACGTGAAAAGTTGGGTGACGCATTGGGATTCACTTCGTTTCTATCCCGGAGAAGAGAGTGAAATAGAAGCCTCGACATGGAAGCCGTCTTGTGTCGATCAAGAAGACCTCCAGGAAGAAAAAATCCCGGAGGAATGCCCGGAGCAGAGCCATGCGGGCCGTTTTGCTTCGGAACCCGAGTCTGCGACAGGGGAAATGCCTGAAGATCAGGAATTCGTTGCCCATGGGATTCGAGATGCGTCTAATTCCTCTACTCATCCTCCCAAGTCTCCGTTGTAAGGATCGGGCCTTTTGGCAGATCCCCTCGCTTTCATGATATTGTAGGATCTTCACGAAAGGGGCGCTCCCTTTCGTGAATGACTCTCTGCTGTCCTTACCCAGGCAATGAGCTGTATTTAATAGTGTATGATCATGTCCTTTGGCCTTGTCTCAGGTTTCCTGCCCATGTCGAACTCTGTGCAGACATGTTTTTTTTGAGCCACTCATCGTTTCGTGGCTGCTAACTTACCTGTTCAACTCGTCTCTTCTTCTCCCTTCTTCACGATTTTCCGCATGTGGTGGCCCTTGGCCGCAAGTTGGATGCTCATGGGTTTGGAGTTTCCACTTGTTACGGCCACGGTTTCTCGCCTGGGTGATCCGGAAGTCCATTTAGCAGCCTATGGTGGTGTGGTTTTTCCTCTCTCACTGTTGATCGAGGCGCCCGTCATTATGATTCTGGTTGCGTCTACCGCCTTATGTAAGGATTGGTTGGCCTACCGGCTTATTCGAAATTTCATTGTGGTCTTGGGAAGTCTTCTGACAGTCGTTCATGTCGTGGTGGCCTTTACTCCGGTGTACGGGCTAATCGTACAAGACGTGTTAGGTGTTCCTGATATTATTGTGGAACCGGCCAGAATCGGTCTTCAATGCATGACGCCATGGACGCTCTCGATTGCGGTGAGAAGGTTTTTTCAGGGAGTGGTGATCCGGGCAGGGCAGACCCGCCTGATTGGGCTGGGAACCTTGGTCCGTTTATTCGTAAGTAGTGCCGTCTTATTTGGCGGATTAGTTCTCCATAGCTTTCCAGGGATTGTCGTGGCGACGGTCGCGATGTCTTCGGGGGCAATGGTCGAGGCTGGCTTTATTCTGCTTTTCGTGCGTCCGATCCTCACCAATCTTAAAATGAGTCCGGCGCATCCATCGCCTCTCACGCTGAAACAATTAAGCGTGTTTTATTGGCCTCTCGCATTTACTCCACTAATTTCCCTTGGGAATTTGCCGATTGTCAGTGCGGCCATCAGTCGGATGCCGCACGCTATAGAGTCCTTGGCTGTGTGGCCAGTGTTAGGTGGGCTCTCGTTTGTGTTTCGGAGTGGAGGATTGGCGATGCAGGAGGTGGTTGTCGCCCTGTATGACCGGCCGCATTTTCTGGACCCTCTGAAGAAATTTGTGACCATGGTTTCAATCTGTATGAGCGGAATCCTTTTCATAATTGCCGCCACTCCGCTCTCCACTCTCTGGTTTGAATGGGGCGCGGCTCTGACTCCTGAGCTGACCGTGTTGGCCTCGACTGCGCTCTGGCTCATGGTGATTTTCCCCGCTTTGAGTCCATGGGAAAGTTTTTTCCAAGGCCAGTTCGTTCATCGTGGGATCACTTCCATCATTACTCAAGCTGTCTGTTTGTATCTATTTGGAAGTTCCATCTTCTTACTGGCCGGAGTTCTTTATGGACAAGTAACCGGACTATATGTGGGGTTGGCCGCGATGCTTACCGGCTTAGGATTTCAACTATGGTGGCTATGGATGAACAGTCGAAGATTTAATGTCCACTTACAAAATTCTTAAAGAATTTTCGTCGGGTGCTCGGGTTACTCTAGGACCAGCCAGGTTGCCCACAGATACATCATGCCAAGTATGGGGCAAACAGTGAATGGTAATCCATGCATATTGAATGTTTCCACCTTCATGTTGGTCACCAAATTATTCCTGAGCCACAGTCATAAACCATTGGTTCTATTGATAAATTATTTCATCAGGCAATTTGAATGGGGAGGAACGTAAATTGCTCGTTGTTTGGATAAGAAAATTGTGTCTTGTTCAATGGTAACGAGTATTTTCATCTTGATTGTGAATAACTTTTGGTTAACTCAATGAATAGAATTTTATTGATTGATGATGATATCCAAGTGAGGGAGTCCGTTTCTCTTTCTTTGGAAACAGCCGGTTATACGGTCATGGTCGCAGGGACCTGTCAGGAAGGCCTCCAAAATCATGAAAATTTCCAAGCGTCTCTGATTATTATGGATGTGGTGGCGATGGAAGAGAGAGAAGACGAACCCACTGGGCCTGTTTCTGAACAACCTTCTAGTATTCCGATGATCACTCTGACGGGAAATATTCCCGCATCTGCTGGAACCACGAAGGGCCCTCACCAAATATTCCAGCCGATCGGGACCTTGCAAAAACCCTTTACTGTTGATGAGCTTCTCCAAACCGTGCAAAGGGCATTGGTACATTAAGTCAGTTCTTCTTCCGTTCCTGCTCCCTTTTCATAACAGGCATTTCTCCCTTTGGGTCAACTCAACTTTTGGGTAAGAGAGGTTGGGTGCTTAATCGTTGGGAGGTTCGAAATGTCCTGGAGGTCTCGACCCCCAGGGGACAGTGGTGGGGCGCACCTGCTTGAAAAGGCTTTGGAGATTGACCTGAGCGGCGCGAATTAACTTGGGATCACCGTGGTGAAGCAGGCTCGTGAGCAAGACGAAGAGGTCCTGGTAGTCACGGCTGGTTTGGATAATTCGTTGAAATAGGGGATCGGGGGAAGAGGGGTTCGGAAGTTCAGGATTTTCCTCGTCAGCGTCGTTCCATAATCGCATAAGGGTTCGCGGATCATTGTGGAGCCAGGACTCAGGCACATTCAAGGATTGGGCAATCAAAGCTATAGTGGACAAAGGAGGATCCCAGTTTCCCTTTTGGAAATCCTGTAATTTTGTCAGGGCCACTCCCGTTTGTTGACTAAGGTCGGCCAGAGAGAGTCCTCTGGTTTGACACCAGTGACTCAAGTATTGCTGAATGGACATGATTCGATCATAGGAAAATGTTCGTTAGCCTGTCCATCCTCAATTTCTGCCACACCCTCGACTGTTTCACCTGCTACAATCGTGAGGATGATGATGACGAAGCCACCGGTGCCACCAAAAGCCTCCCAGGATTCCGGGATATCTTACTGGATTACTCCAAGTCCAGTTGGCCGACTTCTATTAGTGGGAAATCCAGATGGGTTGCAGGCCCTGCAGTTTCAAGATGGAGCCCACCCTCTCGACATCCAGCCGACATGGACACAGTCGCGTGACCCGTTTCGCGCTGTGCTGGAGCAACTGAAGGAATACTTTGACGGTTCCCGGACACGATTTCAGATCACATTGAACCTTCAAGGGACGTCATTTCAGCGTCAGGTGTGGAAGACTCTCCAGCGCATTCCCTATGGCCGAACGGTGTCCTATGGGGAAATTGCTAGGCAGGTCGGCAGCCCGAACGCCTCGCGGGCCGTGGGGGCCGCAAATGGCCAAAACCCTGTCTCTATTATCGTGCCATGCCATCGGGTGATCGGATCTAATGGAAAACTGGTGGGCTACGGGGGCGGACTACCCATCAAAACCGTCCTATTGGCATTAGAACAGTCGAGGCATTAAAACTCCTGTCATTTTCGCCCGTCCAATTACCTCAAGCCTGGAACAGTAGATTTGACTGCATGCTAATCATTTGTTCCACTATTTTGTCCAATTGGTTACTGAAAATGCCGGCGCGAAATCGGGCATTACAGAACAGCAGTGGGACCTCCCAGGCCTTCAGGCAGGTCAAAATCATTCCCACGACTCTCTTTTTTCACAATTCATTTTGATTGAACCACCTCACCGTCGGTCGACAGTTAAGATGAATAAAATGACGGAGGCTTTTTGGTGGGAACGACGGAAGAATGAGTTTGAGAGGTTGAGGTTTGAATATCCTCGACGTATCGAGTTAACGATTCATGGATGACAGGGAAGGCCAGATGCTCCCATGGAATGTCGGCTAAGGAAATCAGTTGGACATCCAGGCTTTCCGGGCCGGGTTTAAAGTTCAGGTTTTGTAGATGGGCCCGGTAGACCACGTAGACCTGAGAAACATGCGGAAGGCTAAATATACCAAATAAGCTATGAATGCAGATATCCGCGTGCGCTTCTTCCAGGGTTTCTCGGGCTGCCGCCTCTTCGGTGCTCTCACCTAATTCCATAAATCCAGCTGGGAAGGTCCAGAGCCCTAATCGTGGCTCGATGGCCCGTCGGCATAAGAGAATTTTATCTTCCCATTCGGGAATACTGCCGGCCACGATTTTGGGGTTTTCATAGTGGATGGTATGGCAAGATGGACAGACGGCTCTGAGAAGGGTTTCACCCGAAGGAATTTTTTCTTCAACCACGCTTCCGCATTGAGCACAGTATTTGATGTTGTTGGGCAAGGTGGTAGATCTGAATTTAGATGGACACGTTGTTGAGCGAGAAACTTGAGCGTGCTTCACGATTTGAAAGACCTGTGTCGTGTGGGCCTTTCTTTATCATACTCTGTCTCGCCTGTAATTCAATGGCGTGTTTACATGATGGACCTTTTCTTTATGGGCAGCATATCCCAGTCACATTTTGAAGGAAAGGGGCCCATTTGCCAGCCTGCATTGTGAATCTTCGTATTCCTTTGGTAAGGTTGGCATCTGCATGTGTCTTCTTGCAACCCTGACAAATCTTGTATCGCGTGAGAACTGATAGGAGCGAACGGCATGAGTACGAATGATCGACAAATTATTTTTTCTTTGGTGGGTGTGGGCCGCATTCATCCCCCGAAAAAACAGGTCTTGAAAGATATCTACCTCTCATTTTTTTACGGGGCAAAAATCGGGGTTTTGGGATTGAATGGATCGGGAAAGAGTACCCTTCTCAGAATTATTGCCGGCGTGGATACTAACTATATCGGGAAAATTACATTCTCGAAGGGATATTCCATAGGCCTTTTTGAACAGGAGCCGTATTTGGAGCCTGGGAAAACGGTGAAAGAAGTCGTTGAAGAGGGGCGGGCCGAGGTTGCCAAATTGCTCCGAGATTACGAAGAGATCAGTCAGGCCTTTTCGGGAGATGTGAGTCCTGAAGAGATGGAAAAGCTGCTCGAGCGGCAGGGCAGACTGCAAGAGCAAATCGAAGCGGTCAACGGGTGGGAATTGGAGCATCAGTTGGAGATCGCCATGGATGCCCTCCGCTGTCCACCACCGGATACCAAAGTTGACCTCTTGTCCGGTGGAGAACGTCGGAGGGTGGCTTTGTGCCGGTTGCTGATCCAAGAACCCGATATCTTGCTGCTCGATGAGCCCACAAATCATTTAGATGCGGAGACTGTGGGGTGGTTGGAGCAGCACCTTCAGGAATATAAGGGCACCGTGATTGCGGTGACCCATGACCGGTATTTTTTAGACAATGTGGCTGGTTGGATCCTGGAGTTGGACCGTGGGCAAGGCATTCCCTTCCAGGGCAACTATTCTTCCTGGTTGGAGCAGAAACAGGCGAGATTGGCGCAGGAAGAAAAATCCGAGTCGAAACGACAAAAAACCTTGGAGCGGGAACTGGAATGGATTCGCATGTCTCCCAAAGGCCGTCAGGCTAAGGGAAAAGCCCGTGTGACGAAGTATGAACAATTAGTGAGTGAAGAGCAGAGTCAACAAACTGACGATTTGGAGATTTATATTCCTTCCGGCCCACGTCTTGGCGATGTCGTGGTGGAAGCCACCAATCTCTCGAAGAGCTATGGGGATTGCCTGCTGTTTGATAATCTCTCGTTTTCTTTGCCCAAAGGCGGTATTGTTGGTGTGGTTGGGCCAAATGGGGCGGGAAAGTCCACTCTGTTTAAAATTGTTGCTGGGTTAGTTAAGCCGGATACGGGCACTCTTACTTTGGGTGAAACGGTTACATTGGGCTATGTCGATCAGAATCGCGAGATTGATGGTAATTTGAATGTCTGAGAATGTATTTCTGATG
>JBGSSO010000152.1:0-4726 GCA_041737015.1 Nitrospirales bacterium | reverse complement strand
AGGCACTGAGGTTGAGTGAATCTGTTTGGGAAATATAGAAACATCCGGCGATTTCCTTAATTGAGACGCCCAAGATTGATGAACTGCGTCTCTCCGTTTGAATCGTCGACTCCGTCATTGTCCGTTACAATGAGGGCGTTTCCATTCGGAAGGACGGTTAATCCCTCAACCTTTTCGATGATTGCGCCTTGAGGTGTTTGAAGGTCCGGAATCAAGTCACGGACCAAAGTTTTGGTCAGGACAGGAAATGTACCCCCTTCGGCAACCGGATCAATCCCGTTGACCGAAAATGCATAGATTTTTTTAATGCGTGCATCGCGGCCGGCTTGATTGTCCCGCTCGATCACCCAAAACGTCCCGGGACCGACCGCCACAATTTCCGATAACCCCACCCAGCCACCATTCGGCGATTCACGTGGATCAAGGGGATAATAAAAAAATGCCCATTCCCCGGTGTTCGTATCATACCGGGCAATTCGCACGTTCCCTGCCGGATCGTTTACCCACTCTCGTTGAATGGCCACGTACACGAATTCCCCGGTGCCGGAGGGTTGCTCCACGGTGGCGACACCTTCGAATCCGAATCGTCGTTGTTTGGCGTTGGTGGCATCTGGAAGATGAATGCGTTCCAGAAGGGTCCCATCCTCGGCGACTTGGTATAACTCATTCAGGGAGGTGACCGGACGCTCAGGATCATCAACACTTCCCCCACCTTCCGATGCGACCCAAAAGCCCCCAGGAGGTCGAACGGCCAAACCCTCTATATCTAAATTGACGGTGTGGCCGTTTTCTCTGAGAATGATGGGCTGAGTGATGACCGCCGGAAATTCTGTCACATCCACTTTGAACAGCCGGCTTTCTTTATAGAAACTATCTTGCGCGGCATACACATGGTCGGAGGTTGTGGGGTCGGCTGCTAATGTGGATAGCGCCCCCCATGGAATTGGTAAGCCGTTTTGATCATCGGCTGATACGATCGTTGGATAGACCGGATTTTCGCGTCCCAATTCATAAATGCTGATGACGCTCCGGAATCCAGCGCTTCGATCATCGTTTTCGCTGGCGGACACCAATAAATTTCGATGGGGAATGGCTTTCAGTCCTTCAGGACCGTTGCCCGTAGGAAGGACCTGGAGAAATTCTGGGCGGTGATTGTGTCGGAGTCGATACACCGTAATGACACTTGAGCGTTCCGATCCCACAAAGAGGTAGTCGTTCTTTCCATAGTCTCCGTATTCAATTCCTTCGGGTTCGTTGCCTTTATTCTCCGAGCGAGCTTCAGGGTAATGCCCGATACGAGCCATCAGATGTTCCATGGAATGGCCCGAGGTAAAGCGCACATCCCCGGTGGTATTGAAGATAGTAAAGCCCCGGCTTCCGCCCACTAAATCCCCTTCATCGGCCGTCGCCAATTGACGTTTTGAAATCCACTTCACGGCATCCGGTTCTCTGCGGACATCATTCAAACTGCTATTCAATTCGATGAGATCGTTTTCATTCGTATCAATATCCGTGAGATCGACGGTTCCTGCTTCCCAATGGTTGATAACCTTTCCTGTTTGGAGATCAATGAGAGCGAGGTGGTTATTTTCCTGCAGTGTGACCACTGCGATATTTTTCTGGTTGATATCGATAAATTCCGGCTCTGGATCGGTGGGGAACAGCGTGGGGACCCCAACCAGATCCACTGTGCGGGTGGTCCAGTGTGTGGGATTGCCCTTGATGTCGACGATGACCACGAAACCGGGTGGAGATTGAGGCGGTTCTCCATTCCCCAGTTCTTCGTCTCGTTCATTCTCAATCGCAATGGCTGCGTACTTCCCATCGGGGCTGACAGCAATACTGTCCGGCTGTCCCCCAAGGTCGATACTTCGTACGATTTGGCGTGTGTTGAGATTAATGATCTGTAGAACACCGGAAGTATTGACATAGTTTTCACTGGTATTGACGACAGCCAACGCATACTTTCGCACAACCGCGACTGACGTGGGTTCTCCACCAACATCAAGCGTCCCATCAGGTTGGGGATCCGATGGATCACTGATATCCACAAATCCGATATTTTGCGTTTGACTGTCCGTGTAAATCAGTAGTTGCCCATTTTCATTAGCTGTCACAATTTCTGCGACGGTTTCTGTATTGACGTCCGAATTGAGAAAGACGGGGAATGTGGCAATCCGACGGAAATATTTCTCCGGACTTCGGGATTCCCTGTCGCCGGCATGCAACGGAGGAGTCAAGGCGGTTCCGATCATGGCCAACCCCGCTATGAATGCGAAGACGTCCCGTCCGACAGACTTTGTGTCTGACCATGTAGGCCAAGGGCGTGCAACATCCTGACGTAAGTTCATAGAAACCTCCATTTGGAATTGTGTTGTACTATTGTTTGTTCTGAGAGCCTGACGCCTGCGCAAAGAAATGTAGGTTGTTGGGGTAGTCAGTCATGAACGTATGTGGTGGACTAGTGATACCTGCTGCTTGGGATGGGTTCCCGTCTTTTCGGGATCTTCATGGTTCACTCTCCCTCGCGTTCCCTTTCCCCAAGACTATTGAGTTCATGCTTTCGATCAATGAATGCGTTATTTTAGATCCCAACTTGAGTCTCGAATTCGCGGGAGGTCTTCATGTCTGACGTGCTTGAACAGATGGCGAACATATGCATAGATGGATACGATCAAAAACTTAATTCCCGCTTCCCAAAACATTTTTGAGGATCCTCCTCTGATGATGAGACATGTGCGACAATCGGACTCAAATGGAATGCCAACGTTTCCTGGCTTACCTGGCTGCTCTGATGGAGGTCAGAGTAAACGCCCCAAGTTGCCAGTCTGTTAGGCCTCGATCACATCAATGTAAACAATGCCGGGAAAGATGGTGTATCCGGAGGACTCCAAGGAGGGTTGCAGGGGGTATTGAGGGTTATGAGGTTGTCCCAGATGCCTTAGTCTTTAATCAATTTTTCAATCTGAACCAACGGCGAGGATCTGTGCCCAGGTCGTTTCTCCTCAGGGCTCAGCGAGGTCTTTCGTGGAACTTGTCCTGAGGTTGCCGAAGGGCTCGGGATGACAACCTTTCCCGGGACTTAATTGGGTCGTGACAAAGTCAGTATTTATCAGGCATTGTCAGGTGCATGCCGCCTAGACTTGCACCTGAACTCCGACTCATCTTTTCCCTTTTTTTTCTGTTCTGCCTTTTCTTCCTCTTGTGCTAGTATTGGTATCAACAGTGAACGCAATTTTGCCTCAAATGTGAACTATCGGTTTCGCTCCCTCCTTCCCAATGGCCCGGCAACGAGTCACCGCTCAAGACCTCTATAACTATACCAAGTGTCCGCATCGCGTATATCTGGATAGCAATGGCGATCCCTCGGAGAAATCCGAGGTCAGCTCATTTGTGAAGCTGTTGTGGGAAGTGGGGTTGCAAACTGAACGGGATTATATTACTTCGCTCGGCGATCAGGAGATTGTGGACCTGCAAAACTTTGCGGTAGAGCCGGCATTCCAGGAAACCCTGTTGGCCATGGAGCAGGGAGCCGCTGTGATTTATCAAGGCTGTCTGATCCATGAGCAATTTGTGGGGCGACCGGATTTGTTGGTGAAACGCGAGGATGGGGCGTCTCGCTTTGGCGAATATCTTTATGAGCCGATTGATATTAAGGCTGGAAAGGGTTGGGAAGAGGCGGACGGCAAGAACCCAAAGTTTAAAGAACACTACGCCTTTCAGATTTTGTTTTATCGGCTGTTACTTGAGAAGATTCAGGGAACCGTTCCAGCGGGTGGTCGGATTATCAATGTGGACAAACAGCTTGAAGAATTTGATCCGGCTCCATTTGAAGAACGGTTTCACCAGGCCACGCAGGACGTTCAGCAATTGGTGTCCGGGGACGAGACTTCGGAACCGGTCCTGGGAAGTCACTGTACCATGTGCGGATGGTTTAGCCGATGTTACCGATGGGTGAAAGATGAGTCCGATCCCACCGGTTTATTTTTTGTGGGCAAGCAAAAGTTTGCGCTCAGGGAGCAGGGGCTTCGGACGATTCAAGATATTGCTCACATGGATGTGCAAACCTATCTCAAGCCCCCTCACAAGATTCCGCGAATGGGAAAAGTCTCCCTGACCCGGATGAAAGAGCGGGCGCAGGTTCTGTTAGAGGGGAAGCCGAGGATCCGCTCCGGCTATAGGTTTCCGGAGGTTGATCAGGAGATCTATTTCGATATTGAAGATGACCCGACCCGGGGCGTCACCTATCTGTTCGGAATGGTCATTCAGGATGGCAAGAGGCCTTCTCACTTTACGTATTTTCTGGCTAAAACTCCTGAAGACGAAGAACAGACGCTCAGGGACTTCTGGCAATTTATTCAATCGACGGATCGGGCGGTCTATTATGTGTATTCCCATAAGGAACGATCGACGCTGAAACGTCTGATGGAAAAGTATGATCTGGATGCCGACACGTTTGAAAAATATAAGGCCTGTGAATTTGATTTGTATCAAGACCTCATTGTGGAATATTCTGACTGGCCGACATTTTCCTATGGCATTAAACATATTGCCAAGTTTATCGGGTTTCAGTGGAGAGACGTGGACCCGTCAGGAGCCAACTCCATTGCCTTGTATAACGATTATTTAGCAAACCCTGCCGATGAAACAATGCTGAATAGAATTTTGGAGTATAACGAGGATGATTGCTATGCCATGGCAGCCATCACCAGGTATTTCGAACATT
>JBGSSO010000214.1:0-5598 GCA_041737015.1 Nitrospirales bacterium | reverse complement strand
TCCCTATTACTGGAATTGGCTATCTTATTCCCTTCTCTTGTGCTAGTTTGGATGAACTTAACGCCTAGGGCTTGGCGATGAGCAATCAAATTACCAAAGCCCGTAACCGGTGTTGTTTTGCCCGAGAGATTACTCGGAAGTGTCTGTCCACTGTCGCATGAATGCAGCGTCCGCGGCCTACTCCTTCTCCAGGTTTTACCCTTCTCGAGCCTAAGACAATATCATTTTTCAAAAGGAGGACCCCCATGGGTTCAAAATTGTATGTAGGTGGGTTGCCGTATTCCGCGACTCAAACAGAATTAACCGACTTGTTTTCGGCACACGGGACAGTTGAGTCAGCTAATGTCATTAGCGACAAGTTCACCGGCCAATCGCGCGGGTTCGGATTTGTCGAAATGTCTACGGGAGAGGAAGCGCAAGCCGCAATTTCAGCCTTGAACTCTACCGAGTTTGGTGGCCGCACCTTGACGGTGAACGAAGCCAAACCACAAGCTCCACGCACGGGTGGTGGAGGCTATGGCGGCGGCGGTGGCGGTGGAGATTTTGGTGGCGATAAACGTCGCAGCCGATTCTAACAAGAACACCAATACGCTTGATAAAAGGGAGAGGTCAATGAGATCTCTCCCTTTTTTTGTCAAAATTCAGCAGTTGGAAGGTCTGGTCAACAAAAGCCAAATGTGCAACATTGGACCGGTGGAGCGTGGATCGTTTAGAAAGGATAGTATGCCTGACATCTGCGTCATTTGATTTACACGACAGGGCTATGCAGAGGATCCAGGCGTATTATTGGTTCCCGTCTCAGGGTATACCGGTTCGATTCTCAACGCATAAAAGGGTGGACCGAGTGCATGGATCTGAACTGAATGGAGAGTTGATACCTTCCAGTGTGAGAAACAGGGTAGTAATAATCCCGCCAATGACCGCACAAAATAGGCTCCGCGTGCGAACGATGCCACATCGCCACCGTCTGTGAACATTAAGGTCATGACTTCCTTCCCACCAAAAATGCCACAGGTGTCTGTCCTCCCCTACGCCGTTGCGATCTTTCTCAGTGCCTTTCTGCTGTTTCAAGTAGAGCCCATCATTGCCCGGTATATTCTTCCCTGGTTTGGAGGCACCCCGGCGGTCTGGACCACATGCATGCTCTTCTTCCAGGTCTTTCTTCTGGTCGGGTATGCCTATGCCCATCTTCTCGCAAGCCACCTCTCCCCTCGGCACCAGGCGCTGGTTCACCTGGGTCTGGTGGTATGTTCCCTGGTCTTCCTCCCTATCACCCCAGGGGATGCATGGAAGCCGGATGGCACACAAAATCCCATGCTGGCGATTATTCTCCTCCTCATGGTGACCATTGGGGTCCCGTTTCTCCTCATCTCGGCTTCTGGACCTCTCCTGCAACATTGGTTCAATCGAGTCCATCCCACCGTGTCACCCTATCGACTTTTCGCATTATCGAATCTGGGCTCTCTTTTGGGATTGGTTTCCTATCCTTTTTTTATCGAGCCGCAACTGGGGTTGCGCACCCAGACCGTCTTCTGGTCGGCCGGGTACGGACTGTATGCGGTCATATGTGCCTGGGGGGCCCTGCCGCTGTTTCGATTCGCCGCCAGGAGCGAATCCTCCGGGAATCCCGAGTATCGAGAAGGCAAGAAGCCGCGTCTGCCGGAGAGTCTCCTGACCCTCGCCCTGGCAACTTGCGGATCTGTGGTCCTCCTGGCGAGTACGAATCAGATCTGTAGGGACATCGCGGTCATCCCCTTTCTTTGGGTCCTCCCGCTGAGTCTCTACCTCATCTCTTTCATTCTGTGTTTCGATCATCCCCGATGGTACGACCGTCGGGTCTGGGTGCCCGTGCTCCTGCTATCACTCTCCGCAGTGGTCTACCTGCTACTCCAGGATTATGCGCATAATGAGATGAAGGTGTACTTCCAGATTTTCATCTATTCGGCCGTCCTCTTTGCCTGCTGTATGGCGTGCCATGGTGAAATGGCCCGCCTGAAACCCCCTGCCAGATATCTGACCTCCTTCTATCTCATGGTCGCCCTGGGCGGGGCCTTGGGCGGCGCGTTCGTCAATCTGGTTGCTCCCCTACTTTTTAAAGGCTATTGGGAGTTTCACCTAGGACTGGTGGCCACCCTTGTTCTCCTGGCGCTCTGCCTGGGACGGACGAGGGAACCGCTCCGGTCACCGCTCGTGCTGTGGTCCGAAAGGGTTCTCTGGATCGGGGCAATTGGCGTGCTTGCCGGCTTCTTGGGTCTGCATATTCAAGAGCAGCAAGAAAGTAATATCCTGACAACGCGAAATTTTTATGGTGTCCTGCGAGTGAATGAGGCTGACAGAGGGAAGAAGTTTGTCAGCCGTTTCCTCTATCATGGTCGCATCAGCCATGGCCGGCAATTTCTTACTGCTGAACGACGCTCGTATCCGACTGCCTATTACGGGCCTTTTAGTGGCATCAGCCTGGCCATCAGTCGTCATCCCGAACGACTGCGGTTGAATAAGCTTGAGGAGGGGGACCGGCAAGAGGGTCTACATGTCGGGAACATTGGGTTGGGGGTTGGGACAATCGCTACGTACTCCCGGCCTGGCGATACCTATCGATTTTACGAAATCAATCCGGATGTGGATCGGATAGCCCGAGAGTACTTCACATACCTCAATGATGCCAAGGGATCCCAGCAGGTTGTCCTCGGAGATGGACGAATTTCTCTCGAGCGAGAATTGGAGAACACGCATCGACAGCAGTTCGACATCTTAGCGGTAGATGCCTTCAGTGGCGACGGCATTCCTGTGCATCTCCTCACGAGGGAGGCATTTGCTCTGTACTGGGAGCATCTGCGACCCGACGGGATCCTCGCCCTCCATATCACAAACCTTCACTTTGACTTCAGCCCTGTAGTCCGGGCCCTGGCACGAGAGTTAGGCAAGCAGGCCCTGCGGATCAAGGATGTGGCTGACCTGGAGAGTGGGAATAACTATAGTGAGTGGGTCCTGGTCACCAGCAACCAGTCATTTCTCAAAGATCCCTTCGTCAATTTCCGGATCACGCCATGGCCGACTCTCCGCGAAATTTTGTGGACGGACGACTACAGCAATCTCTTTCAAGTGCTCGCACCGTGACCTTTCCTCTTGCGCAGTTGCCTGACCATATATTAGACCACGCTACGCAGACCCATTCCTATACGGTTTCGGTACTACAATTGGCTTCTTTTTTTTGAACCCACCTTGTGATTCCCTTACGCCACGTTGTTGCAGGTGCTCCAAAAAATTATGGCCCTCTGGGCATTCCTGAATTCAGACGGCTTCTTCCCCTGGAAGCTGAATATCGGAGGCAAAAGCAACTGGTGGCTGAACTGACCTTCGATTAAGCTATGCTCAGGAGGTGCTCATCAAAAAGCTCTAACGTTTGTGCGAATGTGTCATAGCTTCAACCTGACTCCATCGAAATGAACACGACGGTACCGTCTTCTCTCCATACTTCAAAGGGCCCTGCTTCCAGGCTGAACATATGCTTCTCTGTGATACCGGGTACCTCACGGTCAAGCTGAGCGATCGCATTGTTTTGGAGAGATGAACACCGTGGGGCCTCGACGAGTTACGGCGTTTCGAGGGCTTTTTTGACCATCGCGACAAAATCTGAAAAATTGTACGGTTTGTTTAGCACGGCCAGAGCTCCCGCCTCGTTTGCCCGTTGGTACATCTCGTCGGTGATGTTTCCCGAATACAGAATGAAAGGGATGGAGCCGAAATGAGGATTGGCTTTCACCTGGATGAGAAAGTCCATGCCGGTCATGACCGGCATGTGGTTATCGGAAACGATGAGATTGACGCTCGGTCCTTGCTCCAATCTATCCAGAGCGGCGGCCCCATGTTCGGCTTCCTCGCAGGCATACCCATGGTGCTCAAGGAAATGTTTCATGGCTTTTCGGGCCATCTCATGGTCATCGACAAGGAGAATGCGTTTCATGATGGACGACCTGTTCCAGAAAGGTTAAGAGCTTTCAATCCTTAATGAAGCAAACACCGAAGCGCCTCGATCGGAGCGAGCTTTACCGGAACGGATTGACTGTATTCTCTTCTTTCAATAATTTCAAAGGCGGTGTGATGGAGGGGGATTTGGCGATTTTATCCCATGGAGCCCACGGAGACTTCCCGCAGATGAGATGGGTTCCCAAAGCAGTGGAATGAGTTATCGAAAAATGGGCTGCGCCTTATTGATCTCGAGGTGTTTGGCCTCTAGGTTAGCTAAAGGCCTCCAGAACAAGCCGAGGTGGTCTATTCCCTTCCATATTATTTTGGATAATTACCGACCTTCTTTAGCGTAAAAACTGAGGACCGCCGTAGATCGAATGAGATTCTTTGACCGTGCGGGATTTTTAAATAGCTGAAGAGTGGATTTTGGAAAAGGGATTTCTGGCCCGTATTGGATTTTACAAGAAGGGTATTCGTGTTCTATTACCGTAAGGAAAATTGATTGGAAAGGTTGCTGGGATTATTGGAAATATCCAAGTATTTCAACGTGGGAGATTTATTCTTGAGGACACGATTTTACCCCAGCAACACGGGCAACCGAGCATTTTTTCATAGCGAAAAAGCCTCCTGATCATTGGTCAATGAAGGGGGCTAAGCGAACCTTAGTTGTAAAATTGTCCTTCCTCCATCGTCTTTCCCTAATATCGGACATGGTTCTCCCCTTCCTTTGTCTGCTTTGGGTTTAAAACGTGTGGCCCATAGCCTATACTATCGCGTCTTTTGCTCGTGTGAAGCGTAATAAAGCCACAGGCCAGCATGGATCTGGCCGTGGTTCGAATATTTTGATGGATGAATGGGCGGAAATTCTGAACATGTGCTGTCCCAATTTTCTATGACATACGCATCGCAGGAATCAAAGTTTAATTTCCTCCATGTGAAGGGGGATATACTTGGCGGTCTGACCGCTGGAGTGGTGACCTTACCCCTGGCTCTGGCCTTTGGCCTTCAATCCGGACTGGGAGCGGTGTCCGGGCTGTATTGTGCCATCCTGCTTGGAGCCATTGCCATTCTCTTTGGCGGCACGCGCACGCTCATCAGTACTCCAACCGGCCCCATGACGGTGGTCGCCGCGCTGACAATTTCTCAAGCCATCAGTTTCGCCGGGAGCTTGGAATTGGCCCTGGGGACGATCATCGGAATATTCATCTTAGCGGGTGTGGTGCAAATCGTCTTCGGACTCCTCAAAATTGGCGGGAATATCAAATATATTCCCTATCCGGTGCTATCCGGCTTTATGACCGGCATTGGTATTATTTTGATTTTGTTTGAGGTGTTTCCGTTAATGGGGTTACCGGCTCCCTCTACCATCTATGGAGTGTTCACCGGGGGGGCGCAGGCTTTGCGTGACATGAATCTTCAAGCGCTTGCGCTGGGGGTCCTGACCCTGGTGATTCTTTACGCAACCCCTAAGGTCAGTACCTCAATTCCGGCTGCACTGATGGCCTTGTTGGTTGGAACATTCGTCGCACTGGCGACCGGTTTTTCTATTCCCCTCATTGGGGAGGTGTCCCAGGGCTTGCCTTCCTTTCAACTTGAACCGTTACTGAGTGTGGATGTTTCTCAACCATC
>JBGSSO010000210.1:0-3187 GCA_041737015.1 Nitrospirales bacterium | reverse complement strand
CAGGCTGTTTGGAAAAATGGCATTTCAGTCCACCGTACATGGCATTTCTATGAGTTTTCAAGGCGTCTTGATTCGGCTTGGGAAAGCCATGATCCGGAGAAATATATAATAATTGTTTGGGATTTGCCTGGAGCAGGCAGGGAGGCATGTCAGGAAAGGACGTTGGGGGCATGACACTATTCCTGGTCCACGATAACTCAGCTTAATTATGAAGAAGGATTGTAGTCTACATCATTCTACATATTAATGGAACAGAAAAAGTATGCCCTGAGAGAACATCCTTTAAATCAAATCATTCATGACATCCGAAAACTACATAATCCAGGATGGTCATGCGGATACATCAATCTTAATGAGAATGAGAGAACGGGATGGTAAGGAGAATGACAGCGATGCCCCTTCGAATGCTTCTCATATCTTTCTTAATGTGACAAAACATGGTTGTTCCTTCCATGTCTCCTCAAAATTACCCTCAAGATTCTCGAGCTGATGAGCTTTGCCACACGCATTCCACCCCGATCCTCAGCCCGACCTGCTGAACCGCTGATTGACCCTCCGATGACTTCTTTGGTATTTATCTGACCCTCCCACAATCCTGTTTAATATTCTTATCACCAAACGTCGAACCGATGGTCAGAATCGGAAGCCCTCAACGGAGTCCAAAATATGGCTGTGGGTGGTAGTTTTCTCAAGGGTCCCCGTGCTTTGGAGTTGCCTGTCAGTGCTCTGCAAACTTTAGGGAAAAATCCTATGCTGTCGGCACCCGTATCTTCGCCCTCGCCAAGATTAAGCTCTCTGTCGTCGCACAAGATGGATATGTTTTCAGTAACTGAGACTAAGTGGCTTCGTCCAGAACGTCCGGCTGTTCCTGCAATACCAGGATTTCCTGAAGATTGGCTTGCTTCCACGGCTTGCCCTTCTTCCCAATTTGGTCCTGCGCTAAGGAGCCAGCCATTCGAGACCACACGCCAGTCGAATACCCTAACTAATGCGAAGGCCCGGATATGTTGAACCGGCGCCAGTTCCTCTTGCTGATGGCCGCTCTCGGTGCTTTGACTGCACTCCCGCAGACTCGAAGTAGAGCCGAGACGACCTCCGGAATCCAGTTTGGTACGGCCAAACCTTTCTCATTTGATGAGCTGAAGCGGCGCGCTAAGGCGATGGCCACGACGCCCTATGAAGAGCCGGTCATCCGTCATGACAAAGTCTTGGAATCGATCGACTACGACGCTTTTCAGGAGATCGTATTCAAACGCGAGCGGGGGCTGGGCGAAGACGGTAGCGTGAATTTTCCGGCTCAATTCTTCCATCTCGGCCGCTATTTCAAAATCCCGGTGAAAATTCATGCCCTTGATGGTGGCCAATCCCGAGAAATTCTTTACCGTTCCGAGTACTACACCTTCGGCGGAACCAGTCTCGGCAAGATCTTCCCGGATGATCTTGGCTTCTCCGGCTTTCGCCTCCAGAATGGACCAGGGGCGACCACCGATTGGATGGCGTTTCTCGGCGCCTCCTATTTCCGCAGCTCCGGTGAGCTCAATCAATACGGCCTTTCGGCAAGAGGCGTGGCCATCGACCCGGCCCTGCCGACCCCGGAGGAATTCCCCCGATTCACCGAATTCTGGTTGGAGCCAGGCGCCCCGGGCAGCAAGGAGTTTGTGATCTATGCTCTGCTCGACGGCCCGAGCGTCACTGGCGCGTTCCGCATGGTCTGCATCAAAAACCAGCAGATCCTTATGGATATCGACGCCAATCTCTACCCACGCCAGGACATCAAACGGCTGGGAATAGCCCCATTGACCAGCATGTTCTGGTACGCCGAGAACAATCGCCATCAGATCAGGGACTGGCGGCCAGAAATTCATGACAACGACGGTCTGACGATGTGGACGGGCGCAGGCGAGCGTATTTGGCGTCCCCTCAATAACCCGTCATCGGTCATGACCAACAGCTTCGCCGACACCAACCCCAAGGGTTTTGGTCTGCTGCAGAGGGATCGCGCTTTCTACCACTATGAGGATGACGGAGTATTCTATGACCGGAGACCGAGCGTCTGGGTCGAGCCGGCGGGTGAGTGGGGCGAAGGCGCAATCCAATTAATCGAGATTCCGACCGACGACGAAATCCATGACAATATCGTCATCTATTGGCTGCCGAAGGAACCGGTTAAGGCCGGCTCCGAGTGGCACTACGCCTATCGGCTCCATTGGGTGGCGACCGAGCCCTATCTGTCAGAAACGGTGGCCAGAGTCAGCCATACCCGGCTTGGCAATGCCGGCATTCCCGGTCAGCCGCGCCCGAAAGGCGGTCGGAAGTTCGTGATCGACTTCGAAGGTGGGCCGCTCAACGAGGTCGCCAAGCTGGACAAGGTGAAACCGGTCATCAGCACGTCCAATGGCCGAATCGACAACGAATACGCCCTGCAAGTGGTCGGCACCAAGAATTGGCGGGCGGCTTTCGATCTCTACGTCGAAGGCAAGGAGCCGGTCAATCTCCGCCTCTTTCTCAAGCTTGGGGATCGAACCCTGACCGAAACCTGGCTCTACCAATACCTGCCCTTTACCTATGACTAGGGGGTAGGGTTCATCTCATCAAGTGATCGTGCCGTATACCTTTTTTCTACAAAAATGAGGCCTCCCACAAATAAGTGCGGGGCCTCGCGATAATTTAGTCGTTTCTCTGCTACCGCACATTTTTAAATTCTCTTGAATTTTGAGTCAATCATCGCGCACAAATTCGTAAGAAAGGGTGACTAATCTACCACCCCCCTGTACCCACTGGACCTTTAAACGGACCAACAATTTCCCCGGTCACCCAGCCCCCGTAAAACCCGCCCGGTTGTGGCAGCACACGCTCATCATTGACGGAGCATTCCACGCGCCCGGGATAGAAGGAAAAATATCCGGCAATTGATTCAAATCCCGGATAGGGGTGAGCATACATCCAGGCCACAGGATCCTCCTCCTTCAGCCCTTCCCCCAGTACCCAATACTGAGCGGTTCCTTTCCATTCACAGAAAGAGGAACTGCACGTGAGAACCAGAGCGGACACATCCACATCTGCGGGAGGGAGGTAAAAGGTCGGAGGACTCGCCGTCTCCAAAAATCGAAATGTGGAGCAGGAATCGGCCAGAATTTTTCCCTGAACACGGACCACCACTCTGCGATGATCAGGCATCAGACGAGGA
>JBGSSO010000144.1:0-12753 GCA_041737015.1 Nitrospirales bacterium | reverse complement strand
AATTGGACCATGGGAAGCGCGAACGCGCTCCGTGCCCTCCAACGGGAAGAAGTGCACATGGCGGGATTGCATCTTGTGGATGTGAAATCCGGACAAAGTAACGTTCCTTATCTGAAACGGCATATTCCTGGTCAAGATTTTGTCGGAGTGCGCTTTGCTTCTTGGGTTCAAGGCCTGTTAGTTCCTCCAGGAAATCCCAAACACATTCGTGGTGTGGATGACTTTCACCAGTCGGGACTTCGTCTCGTCAATCGGGAAGTTGGAGCCGGAGCGAGATTTCTTTTGGATACCCTGCTTCAGAAATCGGGATTAACCGGAGACCAGTTATTAGGGTATGACCACGAAGTGCCGTCTCATCTCGAAGTAGCTCGCCTGATTCGAGATGGCATGGCTGACGTGGGCATTGGAGTGGAAGCCGCAGCGCGTCATTATGGTCTTGGTTTCATTCCGCTTCGAGAAGAACAGTATGACTTGATTATGCGCCGAGAATTTCTTCAAGCCCACCCCGTTATGTCTCAATTTCTTGATGCGATGGTCAGTCAACCCTTCAGGCGGGAAATCGAATCACTTGGGGGATACACGGTCACCGAAATCGGAAAAATTCTTCATTGGTAAATCCGTACCTTTCTCTTTATTCCTGGCAGTTCGGGAGATGGGTCACACGCGCAACATTCCGTAATTCTCTCAATAGATTCGAGTTGAGGATGCACTAGGGGATTTCACATGGTTACCGCTTACCATGTTTCTCTATCTAATGGACTCATGGCCAAGGGCAATATTTTCTACTTCTGTAAAGCTGCCAGGAATATATGGGTTGGGTTGTGGCCTATTGAGAAAATAGACATCGAACGAGGTCGGTGGAAACCGGTGGTAAGAATTGTGCGGTTGAGAAAGGATTAAGGACTGCAGGTCTTGCCATTGAACACTTTACAGGAAGAACCACTTCTGGCTAATTTCCAGGATTTAACCAGTGGCGGAGTATTGTCTGGCCGCATTTCGACGATCACGTCAATGATATCTCCTACATCCAATGTCTTCAGTTGAATCTTTGCCGCTTCATCAACTTGAACCCATTGAATACCCGAATCGGTCGTAATTAAAAATACGCCTTTGTCCGATTCGATTTTCATAATGGGACTGTTGAACTTCTGGAGTGAGGTAGAAGCTTCGGCAAACACCTGGGTTCCAGGTTGAAAAAATACAATCAACCCTAGCAGAAAACCTAACAGGTGATGGGGGATTAGCATAAAATTCTCCTGTTGTTACTTTGAGAAGTCTTTCTCATTATCCCAAGATTCTTGGCAGGAAGTCTATGGGCTTCCTAACAAAAAATTGCAGGCAGGTTTGGGAGGACCTGAGCTAGGGCATGGTATGGATGGGAACTTCTGTGGCTTTGGATTCCTGAATTCGATAGCCTCGGACCACAGGCTGATCCGTATGCTCTAAGGAAATAATCAAGTGAAAGGGTTCCGGGAAGTGGAGTTTGGCCCGGTAGGTTTCAAATTCCATGGCGATGGTGATATCCGTTTGAGAGGGCCTGGCCGGACTAAACGTATGGGAATGGTAAAAACCTAAAAGGTCAAGGTTTTTTGAACGAATGTCCCGCTGAGCCATGGCCATTTCTCTGGCATCCATCTGAAATGCGATATCTGCTCGCTCCTCCGGCGATAGGCGTTGCAGGTCAGACAATTTAGCTCCGTCAAAGCGAGTAAGATCTTGTTCTGATAACGCAGCCAGAATATTGGTAATGCGATAGGCTTCGGCGATGGTGTTTTCGGTTCCGGACAGAATGCCGCAACATTCATGAGGTGCTAACTCCCGGGCATGGGCAATCATGTTTTTGATGATGCTAGACGGAATAGCAAGCATGGACCTAGATGCTACAGGAGACTTCCTGTTCCACAAGCTTAGTGATGGTGGGATGAGGTCCACAAAGAGGACAGTCTGGAGATTTTGGGCGACCAACCTTTCTGAATGTCATATCGAGGGCATCGTAGAGAAGAAGATGTTTCGCCAAACTTTCTCCAAGACCGAGGACTTCTTTAATGGCTTCATTGGCCTGCAACACACCAATGGTCCCGGCTAACGCGCCTAAAACTCCAGCTTCTTGGCAATTTGGCACAAGGCCGGCGGGTGGCGGCTCTGGATATAAACAGCGATAACAGGGAAATCCTTCATGGGGTTTGATTGTGGCTAATTGCCCCTCAAATCGAAAAATGCTCCCTGAAATGAGGGTCCTTTTCGCAAAAAAACAGGCATCATTGACGAGAAACCGTGTGGAGAAATTGTCGGATCCGTCCAGAACGATGTCATAGGCCTCAATTAAGGCAAGGATATTGGTGACGCTTACATGTTCCGGGTACAGCTTGAGGGTAGTTTCAGGATTGAGGGCTGATAATAATGTCCCGCCGGATTCAACTTTTGGAACACCAATACGGTCGGTCGTATGCAGAATTTGCCGTTGTAGATTGGATAAGTCCACGACATCGCCATCAGTCAGACCCAAAGTTCCGATTCCGGCCGCAGCCAGATAGAGAGCTGCCGGAGAACCAAGTCCTCCTGCCCCAATCACCAGGATTTTGGCATCCTGTAATTTTTTCTGTCCTTTGCCGCCCACCTCCGACAGAATAATCTGACGGCTGTAACGCTGGATTTGAGAGTCAGTAAATTCCATGAGAAGCGAAATCCTTATTCAACGACGTTCAGTTCAATCGGATCAACCATGCAGCCTTTTTGACGAAGACCCTGAATAGCCCGGTCAATTTCATCAGTTTCTCCTGAAAACTCCACATCCATCCATCCGGTGGTCTCACGCACATCGGCCCGTCGAATACTAGGCACGACCTGATATTCCTGCCCGATTTCATACAAGATGGGAGAAGGAATTTTATCTTCGGGATAGCGAATGTGAAAGCGTAGTTTGGCCATCATGAACCTCCTGCAATTGCGGGGATGATGGAGACTTCATCTCCGTCTTTCAGTGGGGTGTCTTTGCCGGTCAAAAACCGAATATCTTCCTCATTGACATAGATATTGATGAATCGCCGAACCTCTCCCTGTTCATCATAGACTCGTTCCTTAATGCCAGGATGAGCAGACCCCAGGTTGTCAATAATTTCCGACACCGTGTTCCCTGCTATTTCCACCTCGCTTTTTCCTCCGGTCATGGGGCGCAAGGGAGTGGGGATTCTGACCTTAATCATGCTGACTCCTCTATGGCAAAAGTCTTAATAAAGTGACTGAGACTGGGTGGGATGCGAAACGGGCGTCCGACAGAATCGACGACCGCTTCCTGAGTTTTCAGTCCGTTGCCGGTAATGTAGGCCACGGTCACATCCTTTTTTTGAATGCGCCCTTGTTTCACCAATTTGCGAAGGACGCCAATGGTGACCCCCCCGGCGGTTTCAGCAAAAATCCCTTCCGTTTGAGCCAGAAGTTTAATGCTTTCCACTATTTCATCATCGGTGACGGCGTCCATGGCCCCTTGGCTTTCCGCGGCGGTTTTTAATGCGTAGTATCCATCCGCCGGATTGCCTATGGCCAGCGATTTGGCAATGGTGTGTGGCTTCACCGGTTTAAAGAAATCACGATTTTCTCGAAATGCGGTGGCAATGGGGGAGCAGCCTTCTGCTTGTGCCCCGTTCACCTTGGTATTCACTGAATCCACCAGGCCCAACTTCTCAAATTCTTTGAGGCCTTTCCAAATTTTTGTCAGCAACGATCCGGAAGCCATTGGCACCACAACTTGATCCGGTGCCCGCCACCCTAATTGCTCGACCGTTTCAAAGGCCAACGTTTTCGAACCTTCAGCGTAATAAGGGCGGATGTTGATGTTGACGAATGCCCAGTGACGTTCTCCCGCGATTTCGCTGCAGAGTCGATTGACATCATCATAGTTTCCTTCAATTTCCACGACATTGGGACGATATATCAGATTGCCCAGCACCTTCGCGGCTTCCAGGTCGCCGGGAATGAACACATAGCATTTCATACCTGCGGAGGCTGCATGGGCCGACACCGAATTGGCCAGATTGCCGGTTGAGGCACAGGCGACTGTTTCAAATCCCAGTTCCCTTGCTCGAGTTAAGGCGATGGCCACCACGCGATCCTTAAACGACAACGTCGGATGATTCACGCAATCATTTTTAATGTACAGGTTGTCGAGTCCGAGGAATGCCCCAAGGTTTTTGGCATGAACCAACGGAGTAAATCCGGCATGAAGACCGATGAAATTCGTGCCTTCCACGGGGAGCAGATCCACATACCGCCAGAGGCTGTGAGGGCCGGATGCAATCTTTTCACGCGTCATGACCTGTTTAATGGCGGCATAATCGTATTTGACTTCCAGTGGCCCAAAGCACAATTCGCATACATGAATATCCTGGGTAGGATATTCTTTCCCGCACTCCCGACACACCAGAGCTTGCATTTTTTTCATAGCATCATCCTCCCCTCTTAAACGGTGGGGTTTATCCGTTGGTTAGCGTTGTAGCCGATGGTTGAAGTTGGCACGCCTCTTGTTCATAGTCGATGAGTTCCGTCAACGAAGGATTTGGGCCGCAAAGGGCACAGGAAGGATTCCGTTTGACGCGAATTTCTCGAAACGCGGTGGTGCGTGCGTCAAAATCCAGGATGCGGTTCGTCAAAGGCGTTCCAATGTTTAGGATGAGTTTAATGGCTTCTGTGGCCTGAATGGTCCCAATTATTCCCGCAACGACTCCGATGATGCCGGCTTCCTGACAGGTAGGAACCACACCGGCCGGGGGCGGATGTTTGAAAATACACCGATAGCAGGCGGATTGATTGGGAATAATAGTGAAGACCCGTCCTTCAAACCGCAGGATTCCGCCATGAACGAGGGGCTTATTTTCCATGTAACAGGCGTCATTGATCAAAAATTTTGCCGGGAAGTTATCGACCCCATCGATAACGATATCGTATTGGCCGATTAAGTCTCGAGCATTGCGAGCAGTCAATCGTTCTTCATGCATGTTGACCTGGACATCCGGGTTTAACGCCAGAATTTTTTCCTTGGCCGAAAGTACCTTTGACCGCCCCACATCCGGAGTATGGTGAAGGATTTGTCGTTGAAGGTTGGAAAGATCCACCACATCACTATCAATCAATCCGATGGTGCCAATGCCGGCTGCGGCAAGGTAATAGGCGACAGGGCATCCCAGGCCTCCAGCTCCAACGATAAAGACTTTCGCTTGTGACAATTTTTTCTGTCCCTTGCCGCCCACTTCGGGTAGTAAAATGTGGCGGCTATAACGGGTAATTTGGTCTTCTGTGAAACTCATATGATCTCTGACCTTATAAGGTGTATGGGGTCATCCCCATATTAGAGGAGAATGAGGCGTGTTTCAAAAATGATTCTTGGGCATGAAAATTTTTCTCAGAAAGCCGATATGCCCCAGCACATCTCAAATTTCCTGTTAACTCTTCCTTCGTGGAAGGGGTTCTATGGACATCCCCTAAATATTGAAATATTTCTCAATGCTCAGATATCGTTCGCCTGTATCGCAGAGAATCGTGACCACATTCTTGTTTGGACCTAAGGATTCCGCGACTTTTTGAGCGGCAAACACATTAGCCCCTGCAGAAATCCCCACCAGGAGCCCTTCCTTCCTGGCAAGTTGTTTCGTGGTTTGGTAAGCCTCTTCATCCGTCACGGTCATAATTTCATCGATGAGTGCGCGATTTAGCACCTTGGGGACGAAGCCTGCCCCGATCCCTTGGATTCTGTGTGGCCCGGGTTCTCCTCCAGATAAGACGGGAGAGCCGGCTGGTTCTATCGCAATCACCTTGACCGAAGGATTCTTTTCTTTAAATAGTTCTCCGCAGCCGGTAATCGTTCCGCCGGTGCCCACTGCTGCCACGAATGCATCCACCTTTCCCCCCAAGGCCTCCCAGATTTCCAACGCCGTGGTCTTGCGATGCATGGCTGGATTGGCCGGATTAGAAAACTGGTTCGGCATGAAGTATTCGGGATTTTGGTCCAAAATACTTTCTGCTTCTTTAATTGATCCTCGCATTCCTTCCCGAGCAGGAGTCAATACCAACTGCGCGCCATACGAGGAGAGTAGGCTAGCCCGTTCCAGGCTCATCCCCTCCGGCATGACGAGAATCAGTTTATAACCCCGAACGGCAGACACCAAGGCTAATCCGATGCCGGTATTGCCGCTGGTTGGTTCAACTATGGTACCTCCCGGCTTGAGCAGTCCCTTACTCTCTGCCTCATCAATCATATTCAAGCAGATGCGGTCTTTTACGCTGCCACCGGGATTGTAAAACTCCGCCTTCCCATAAATCGTGGCCCCTCCTGGAGGGGAAAGCCGGTTTAATCGGACTAACGGAGTATGCCCAATCCCATCTGTAATGTTTCGAAGAAATGCGGCACTCACGCGCCACCGCCCATGAAAAACAAAAATTCCAGTTTATCGCCATCTTTAATAGAGGTGGTTCCCAATTGTTCTTGATCAACCATCTGCGTATTCAGTTCCACAGCGACGAGTTGCGGGTCAATATCCTTGGTTTTCAAGACGTCTAGCACCGTCGAAACCTCCAGGGTTTCAGGTTTACCATTGATCGTCAATTGCATACCGTGCTCCAAACGTAAGTGCTGAGAATCCCTAAACAAAAAAACGTAACAAACCCCCACGAAGGGAGTCAAGAAATGGTGCGGTTAGAGGGCTTGGCACAACAGCGGCACCAGGTCTTTGGCACGGCCTTGAAAAGACACGTCCACAACAGAGGAGTTGGGCGTCGGGTCCAAATTCAGTTCGACCACCAATGCGCCACCGTCTTTGGCAATGGGAGCAAAGGATGCAGCCGGATAGACCACGCCTGACGTGCCAATAATGAGAAGAATATCACAAGTTCGCAATGCCTGATAACTGCGGTTCATATCTTCCTGATCCAAGGATTCTCCAAACCACACAATATGAGGGCGTAATAACCCCGAACAGTCCGTGCAGATGGGTGGATAGACCAGAGGCAGGTCGCGGTTCGGCGAAACCCGGTTGCATTGGGTACAACGCACTTTCCAGATGTTGCCATGGATTTCGGAAAGGCGTTGCGAGCCGGCCAAGGCATGAAGTCCATCGACGTTCTGCGTGATGAGCCAAAAGTGTTCAATCCGTCGTTCCAGTTCAACGAGGGTTTCGTGTGCCGCATTCGGGTGTTTGGATGCAACCAATTCACGTCGCCAGTTATACCACTCCCAAACAAGTTTCGGGTCCCGGGCAAAGGCCTCCGGGGATGCCAGTTCTTCCGGTCGGTAATTTTTCCACAAACCTTCCGGTCCACGAAACGTCGGCACGCCGCTGTCCGCGGAAATTCCCGCGCCGGTAAGGACCGTGACCGACCGGGCTTTAGTAATACGGTCACGCACATCAAGAATCGTCAGCCCACTAGGCATAAGATAAGTTCAAATTCACAGTGAGATAGACACACGCCATGGTACGTTCTTATGTCTATTTTTTAATAATAGTTATGAGGCTTTGCACAAGCCCACTGTTGAGAAAATTCCATCATGGCCGGTGTCAGGAATACTCTTATTCCTTATAGAGGCGGATGGTGACTTTTTGCCCTTTAATTCTGGTTCGGCCAAGAGCCTTTATAATTCCATGGACATGCTCTTCCGGCACTTTGACCAGAGAGAATTGATCGGAGACTTTGATGGGGCCAATCACCTGCGAACTGATCCCGGCCTCGTTGGCAATGGCCCCAACCAGATCTCCTGTCCGGACTCCTGCCATTCGACCGGCGTTGACATGCAAGGTCGCCATACTTGTAGACTGACTCTGACGTTCCCGCCTGCCGACGGGCCTGCCACCACCACCACCTCCGCCTCTGAGGACTCTTGGAGCATCTGGGTAATCGGACGGTCCTCGCCTTGGTCGTCTAGACGTCTGGGATGTATCAGGTGCCCGGTCCCGTATCGCAGGAATATCCTCTTCAACCCGATCACCCGTCCTTGACCCATAGGCCAATTGAATTGCGGCTGCGGCGACATCCGCGGGGTCAAATTTTTCAGTAAGGGTATTGACCACGACTCGAAATTGTTCAAAGTCGTTGGCCTTGAGAATATCTTGAATGGAAACGCCAATCAGTTCCATCCGCTTAGTTTGAAGGTCGGCAACCGTTGGGAGTGTGCCCATTTCGACCTTTGATTTGGTCAGGCGCTCAATATTTTGCAGCAGCCAGCGTTCGCGTGATTCGACGAGTGTAATAGCTTCACCTGCGCGTCCGGCGCGTCCGGTTCGCCCGATACGATGGACGTAGGCTTCGGGAGAGGACGGGACATCGTAATTCACCACGTGTGATACGTGAGGAATATCCAGGCCTCTTGCTGCCACGTCTGTGGCGACAAGTAACTCGGTTTTCCCAGCGCGGAACGACTGCATCACGCGATCGCGTTGAGCCTGGTTCATTCCGCCATGCAGGCCTTCTCCCCGGTACCCCCGGCCATTGAGCATAGAGGTCAACTCATCCACCTCTATGCGTGTTCGGCAAAATACCAGTGCCGACTTTGGACTGGACATATCCAGGATTCTGGCCAGCGCCGCCACTTTGTGAGGTCTAGCGACGAGGTAGGCGGTCTGATGCACCTTAGGGGCTACCCCGGCCTTTACCGGTTCCTTAGCGATCTGAATCTCGATGGGGTTGCGTAAATGATGACGGGCGATCGATGCAATGCGGGGAGGCATGGTCGCTGAAAACAGTGCGGTCTGCCTGGTCGCAGGTGTCTGTTTCAGAATGGCATCCAGATCCTCGGCGAAGCCCATGTTGAGCATCTCATCGGCTTCATCCAGCACCACAATCTGAAGGTCCTTGAGCTGAAGGGTTTTGCGTCGGATATGATCCAGTGCGCGTCCTGGGGTCGCTACGACGATATCGACCCCGCGTTTCAACGCGATGAGCTGTGGGCGGATGGCCTGCCCTCCATACACGGCGAGGATGGCAATATGCTGTTGTTTCCCATAACGCTGGACAGCCTCGCAGACTTGTATCGCCAATTCGCGTGTGGGCACGAGAATAAGGGCTGAAGGGTTCGGCTGCTTGGCCGAATGGGCAAGACGCTGGAGTAAGGGAAGCGTGAATGCAGCGGTTTTTCCAGTTCCAGTTGCGGCACGCCCCAGGAGATCGTTTCCAGCCAAAAGTGGTGGAATGGCTTCGCGTTGAATGGGGGTGGGTTCTTCATATCCTAAGGCCTCGAGTGTGGTCAGCAGCGCCGCTTCAAGGCCGAGAGCCGCAAAGCCGGGTGAGAAGCCCTTCATGGTTGGAGCCGTGGGTGAGTCGGAGGAATCGTGTTTCATGAGGGTTTTGCAACCTTTCTGGATGAGGTCCCGATATTGTGTGTAGGCCGACTTGAGCCGGCCTGTCGATATGTGATGTTCGTTAAAGACGAGAAGAAGGGACGGTTCTGATTAAACCGGCTTCCTTGGGCTGGTTGGCCTCACCTTAAAGAGACTGGGCCTTCTTACCTTTGTTCTACCCCGCGAACCGCTGGTCGTGTCGCGCCGGGCAGCATAGGGTCCCTGACCATGATGACGAAACCGTGAAAGGTCACGACAACTCGTGACCCCTTTTAAGGGATGACTGCCTGTCGGTTATATGGGGTGGTCGTCTAACGAGCGTTTCCTGTGCATCCTCCTTTTACCAGGAAGGGGAAACCAATTCCTAGCTCTCTTCATTAAAAATGGTTCTTGGTGGGGTCAAAATGGTAAGGGAGGAGGGTCAATTTTGGCTTTTCAGCACCAAAAGACTTGTGAATCGGGTTGAATTTTGAGAAATTGACGGGTCTCGGCGTTACCACATGTCAAGGTAGCAGGCTGTTCCATCTGTCACGCGTAAGGAGGTTGATATGGTGAAGGTTCTGGGTCTTCTGGGCGGGTTGGTGCTTGGTATCCAGACGACGGTTTGTGCGGGCGTGGTTTTTCATGTCGAGACGACCTTTCCCAATCGGGCAGAGGTGCCTTCCAGAACCGACGCAATGACGGTTGACGGGATGAAACTGAAGATGACGATGAATGACGCGGGGACCACTCAATCCACGGTTATTTATCGAGGCGATCGTGAGGAAATTCTGCTGATTAATCATGGAGATCACACCTGGCGTGCTATGGACAAGGCCACCATGGTCAATCTTGGTCAACAGATCAATCCGGCCATGGAAAAGATGCAGGAAATGTTAAAGAATATGCCCCCAGAACGACGAGCCATGATGGAAAAGATGTTTGCCGGTCAGGGGATCAATCCCGCCATGATGGGCGGGAAGGTTGAGATGCAGGTGAAAAAAACCGGCGAAAGCCAAACCATCAATGGCTACCCCTGTGTGAAATATGAAACCTGGCGCGAAAACGAAAAAGTCGCAGAACATTGCGTGAGTGATTGGAAACAGGTTCCCGGCAGTCAGGAAGCCCGGGGCGTGTTTCATGATATGGCCGCCTTTTCTCAGGAGGTGTGGCAAGGGGCATTTAAAGGCGGTGGAGGTCCAGCGTCGTTTTTTGAATCGATAGGGAAAATTGAAGGCTACCCGGTGTTGACGAGAATTTTCTCCAAGGGAACCATTGTCACAGAAAGCCGGTTGACTGGAGTGGAGGAGAAGTCGGTCGCCGCGAAGGAATTCGACCCTCCCAAAGATTATGTCAAAAAAGATTTCTTGCCGAAAAATCTTCCCTCTCATATGGGGCAATAGCCAAGAAGAACGTGGAAGTGAATAAAGACAACTTGAGAAAAACAAAAAGTCTCGCTGAGTCTCAGGTTTCTCGACCTGGACTCAGATCCTTCGCATCCGGCTCAGGATGCCAGATGGACAAAGGTGGATGAGGCCTAACAGAAACAGAAGGTCTTCGTTCACTGGCTGCGTGGTCCAATCGAAGTGTATAGACAATAGAATCTTCTCCTCATCATCTCCCTCGTTGATTCATCAATAACGTCATCCTGATCTGCATGCCAACCGTGCGGTGGCACGTAGGGTGGCGCCTGTCCCAAGGATAGGGGAGATGATGGCATTGTCCCTGATGGTAATGGTCATTTCGCTCAAGGGAATCGGGAAGTTGGGAAACGCGGAATCTGTGCCAAAAGAAATCGGTCTTGCATCCGGTTTCGCATTCCCGCTCTTCGTGGTAGTTTCGAAGCATGAAGAAAACCCCCGTCGATAAATGGCTGACCGATCCGCTTAGCAGCTTTCTTGGCAGGCAGACCACCAGTGGCATTGTGCTGTTCATTGCCGCCTTGATGGCATTGATCGTGGCCAATTCTCCCTTTGCGGATGCCTACCACCAACTTTGGCACAACGAAATCTCAGTCGGGTTTAACGATTTCATTATCAGCAAGACCCTGCATCATTGGATCAATGATGGGCTGATGGCCGTCTTCTTCTTCGTGATCGGGCTTGAACTGAAGCGCGAGATCATGGCGGGTGAACTCAGCAATCCCCGTGATGCCCTGCTCCCTATCGCGGCGGGGATAGGCGGGATGGTTGTGCCGGCGTTGATTTACCTGGCGTTCAATTCGTCGGGCGACTCGAGTGACGGATGGGGCATACCCATGGCGACCGATATCGCTTTCGCGCTCGGTATTATCTCCCTGTTGGGCAACAGGGTCCCATTGTCGCTTAAAGTATTTCTTACCGCCCTTGCCATTGCGGATGACCTTGGCGCGGTGCTGGTCATTGCGGTTTTTTATACATCACACATCGACCTCATAAATCTGGCAGCTGGTGCGGGATTCATGACCCTGCTGGTGACGTCCAACCTGCTGGGCGTCCGCAACATTCTGTGGTATGGACTGCTGGGAATCGGTGGCCTGTGGCTGGCGTTCCTCTTATCTGGAGTTCATGCCACGATTGCCGCCGTACTGGCCGCGTTCACAATTCCTGCCAATGTGAAGATCTCGGACAAGGGATTCGTTTCGCGCATCAAGGCCTTGGGCGACAAATTCGAGACGGCCAAAAGCAATGACGTGACCCTGGTAACCGATGAGCAGCTCCATGTGCTTGAAGACATTCGCGTGGTGGCCAGGGAGGCGCTGACTCCGCTCCAACGGCTGGAGCATGGCATGCACCCCTTCGTGGCGTTTGTAGTGATGCCGGTCTTTGCGTTGGGGAATGCCGGAATCAGCTTTCCATCTGACTTCCTGAATCAGTTGGCCAGTCCGGTCACCTTAGGAGTGGCATCAGGGTTGCTGGGAGGAAAGGTGCTGGGCATCATGGGTATGTCCTACATCCTGATACATTTTCAGTGGGCCTCCTTTCCGGAACGCACAGGTTGGCGGCACCTCTTTGGTGCCGCGATGCTTGCCTCGGTGGGGTTCACGATGTCGCTGTTTATCACCGGACTGGCTTTCAACAATGATGTATTGATCCTCCAAGCCAAGTTGGGCATCCTGTTGGCCTCGTTGGTCGGTGGGGTTTCGGGATACTTCCTGCTGCGCCGGGCGTGGTGATCGTCTACATTGACTGTGGAATGTGCCGTGCGGGAAGTTGCAACAAAGATAAAACCGGAGTCTGGAGTTGCTTCCGTAAGATTATTGGCAAGGGCTGCTGCACACCAGATGGCTATCCATTTTCAAAATTCACGAGTGTACGTTACCGGGATTCAATGAGTTGGATCGCGTGTTCCCCAGCCGACCGAACTTCCGGATCGGTTTCTTTTTCCAATAATGTTATGAGCGGAGAGAGAAACGTGGTGTCGCCAATCTCGCCAAGTTGAGTCATGGCCGCCCCCCGTTCATTGGGTTGCGCCT
>JBGSSO010000186.1:0-9478 GCA_041737015.1 Nitrospirales bacterium | reverse complement strand
GAAGCGTCAAAGACGTGGACGACGGGTATTCTCCAGGGAAACCCCAATTGGACTTCCGGATCAAAGAGGAGGCACGCAGCCTCGGCCTCACCGCCGGGGATATCGCCAGACAAGCCCGCAATGCCTTTTACGGATCCGAAGCTCTTCGCCAACAGCGAGGGCGTAACGAAATCAAAGTGCTGGTGCGATTCCCTGAGTCGGAACGCTCGAGCGAATTCCACGTGGAAAATCTGGTGATTCGAACGCCTGCCGGTCCACATGTGCCGTTGTATCAGGTTGCGACGGTCGAAAAAGGCCGGGCGTTTCGGGAAATCACCCGTCGGGACGGACACCGTACCGTAACCGTCACCGCGAATGTTCAACCCGCAAAGGAAACCAACCTTGTCCTGGGTAAATTGAAAAACGACGTGCTTCCAGCCTTGCTTCGAGATTATCCCGGCCTGAGTTATACCTTCGAAGGCCGCCAGGCCGATATGCGTGATGCGCTTCAGAGTTTTCTCTATAGTTCCACACTGGCATTGATCCTTATTTATGTCTTGCTTGCCGTGCCCTTTCGTAGTTATCTCCAACCAGCCATTGTGATGACATCCATTCCATTCGGATTGGTTGGGGCGGTGATCGGACATATGATCATGGGCTACAGCATCAGCATCATCAGTATGATGGGAATCATTGCGCTTGGCGGAGTGGTCGTGAATGATTCTTTAATCATGATCGACTATGCCAATACCAAACGCCGGGAAGGGCATAAGGCAGTTGAGGCCATCTGCCAGGCCGGCATCCGACGGTTCCGGCCCATTCTGTTGACCACCCTCACAACCTTCGGCGGATTGGGTCCCATGATTTTCGAAACGTCCCGTCAGGCACGGTTCATGATTCCCATGGCCATTTCATTGGGATTTGGAATTCTTTTTGCCACAGCCATCATGCTCGTGCTCATTCCCTGTCTCTATCTGGTCGTGGAGGATGCGTTGGGCCTTTTCACCGTTCCCGCCAACATGCCTTCCCCGGAAAAAGTTCAGAATAAATCGGAAGCCATCGTTGTGGAGTGAGAGATCGACTACTTAAATAACCAAAGAGCACTCCCCCTATCGCACTTGTCCGAAAGGGAAAAGATGAAGTTGCTTTCGTGACTCAATCACCAGGTGGAATTATTAGTGCCCATTTTTCATTTTCAAGAGCGTTCCTCCAACCTCTGCAGCCAACAACCACTCCCGGCATCTTTTTCAGGTCCAGGTAAGGCAACCCGGGTGGAAGACCTTCAAGAACACACTCAAATAATTCGCAAACCAGATCATGCAACAACAGACTCGACCCCAGACCCTAAAACCCTACCCGGACCAGGTGTTTTGTTATGATATGAGGTCCTTCTTATGCAATAGTTGGCTGGGTCGAGCGAGCCACGGAGGAAGGGTTTCATCTGAGGGAATAGAAACTTTAAACGTCATTTTTGGGTAATCAGAAACGTATCGAAGAGACCGTGAGATGGCACGCCGGCCAGTCGCGGACTCAACCTGATGGGAGAGCGGCTTCGAGAATAACTTTCCTAGCCCTTGAACACATTTTGCGCCCAGGCCGTTCCCAAAGATGGCGACACCGAGGGGGATTTGAGGTGGATGAAGACCAAGGGGGATTGTTGGCTCAGCGAGTGAACCGGAACGAAGCGGATGGAATTCAGTTGCATCAAAGACTGGCGATTTTTTTCATTATCTACGACAGTCCCCTTTGCATTTGTAGAATAATCGCCTAAGCTACGTTCATGTTCGAAAACATCGATATCGAAAAATATTCGGAAAGCATCGCGAATTGGTTCGGCGGAATATTCTGGGCGCCGAACACCTTGTATCAGGGCCTTATTATCGTCGGGGCCTTTCTGACAGCCACCCTTGTCTCCCGCCTTATCCGCAAGCGTCTCATTGAGACGATTGACCGCTCCAACATTCCGGCACAAGCCAAGAGAGCATTGAACAATTTTCGTAATCTTATTGTCCCACTGATCACGCTTGTTCTGGTTTTTATTGTTACCCGGATCACCAGCTCGGAAATGGTGAAGATGGACGTCGCCTTCAGTGAAGGGGTTATGAAGCTCCTCCTCGCCTGGATTATCATCCGGATGACCTTGCAATTCATTGCCAATGGATTTGTCAGGAATTTCTTTGCGGTCTCAATCTGGGCGGTTGCCGCACTCAGCATCTTCGGGGTGCTGGATGAAACCAGTGCTGTTCTAGATGCCGTCGGCGTGAACCTGGGGGAGTTTAGGCTATCGGCTTTAGCTCTCATCAAGGGCGTTCTGGCCCTCTTTATTCTGTTGTACCTCGCTATCTTCGTTTCAAGCATTGCCGAGCGCCGTGTATTCCAGGCGCAAGGCCTTACACGTTCATCCCAAGTGCTCATCGCCAAAATCATTCGTATCACACTGGTCGTATTTGCGCTGCTGATTGGCATTGCCAGCGCCGGCATTGACCTTTCGATTTTCGCCATCTTTGGGGGGGCGGTCGGTCTTGGGATTGGGTTTGGCCTGCAAAAAGGCGTGTCCAACCTTTTTAGCGGCATCCTGTTACTGCTCGACAAATCAATCGAACCCGGTGACGTACTTGAGATGGAAAACGGCACGTTCGGCTGGGTTCAGCATATGGGCGCGCGCTATACGGAAGTGGTCACCCGCGATAACAAATCCTTCCTCATTCCTAACGAGGATTTCATTACGCAGCGCGTTGTCAACTGGTCGCACCACGGCAACAAACTGATCAGGCTCGAAGTGGAATTCGGCGTGCACTACCGCCATAATCCACATGAGATCAAGCGCATAGCAGAAGAAGCCGCCCTCAACGCTCATGAGCGCATCTGCCATGACACCGAACCCATCTGCCACCTCGTGGAATTCGGGGAGAGTTCCATCAACTTCAAGCTGCGTTTCTGTATTAAGGACGCCGAAAAAGGTGTCACCAATATTCGCAGTGCTGTCATGCTGGCCTTATGGGATGCATTCCAGGAACACAACATCAAGATCCCCTACCCACAGCGGGAAATCTCGGTGACGGAACGACAATCCTAAGCTCTGGACTCATTCCTTACACTCAATCATAGGGAAGGCGGCGAGGTATAGAAGCGTGGCGAGTATTCCTGGCGAACACGATATCATTGCATCGCAGGACCCTCACTGTTTGGGAAGTGATGTCGGTTCCGCCGCAAAAAGAACTCGAGGATCATTCAAATCTGACATTATGTTCAAAGGCTAGCTTCCAGTATCGTCTACACACGTTTAACCCACCGTAACCCAACATCTGACATGCGGGCTATTTACGAATAAACTCGTCAACTTCATCTAAGGATCGTTAAAGGGACAAATATCTGACTCGTACCGATGACCTTGCGCCCCCGCCAACAACCTATGGGCTGATATCCGTTGGCAATTGGTCCCAATCCTCCTTCTTTTGCCCTACCTTGCGCTTTAGAATGTAGACTGCGGGAACAGGAACTTTAAACGCTATTTTTGGGGAATCGGAAACGTATTGAGGAGACCGGGGGATGGCAAGCCGGCCAGTCGCAGACTCAACCTGATGGAAGAGCGGCTTCGAAAATGGCTTTTCTGGCCCTTGTATCCATTTTGCCCACATGTTCCTCCCAAGAATGGCGACTCATTTGAAATGGTTTGAATTTACCACGAATGCCAAGTTTCCGCCCGGCAGCCGAGGTCATTTTGGTTCGGCAAAAGGACCAAAAACCATTGACGCCCAGTTCGGCCTAATTAGATTGGGCGAACGCGGGAAACAGGAGTGCGGACCAACTCGGAAAGCCTGCCCTGAGTTTTGCCGAAAGGCTCACACAAGGTCCGCCAGAATTTAAAAGCGTCAGCATATGGGCCGAATAGCAGGCGTCGATTCAAAGAAAAATGTGGGAAGAAAAATCTGGGGTCTGGTCGTGCAATTACGAAACTTGCTTTCGGCTTCACTCAACCATCCCAGAGCGTGCCCATCCGCAGCTGTATGGCAAGATTTAACTCAGGACCCAAATTCAGCCATTCGCTGGTTATGTCCAGCACGCGGTTATGCAAACTGCGAGGGAAGAATTCCAACGCATCGGCGGTCGATCTGTGCGATATGTATCGGCGTCAGCAGGAGATCGCAAGCGTTGTGGACCGGATGTGAGAGGCGCCTCTATCGCATCAATTGGGACGCGCGCAATGGGTGGATGCACCCGCGTTCCGCAGATCGCCAGGCCAAATGGCTGTGATCGAAGCGGATTCAGCTCCTGAAGGCAGGTTAAAAACAAACTCTCCACTTGTTCCGGTACGGATCTCTTGAAACGCAGAGCGGCTTCGCAATCTGGGTAGAGTGCGCGGCACAATCTTAAGAATGATTGATTCGTTTGCCTTTGACGGTCGCAATTGGCCCCTTACTCGAACACTGTCCAACACCCGACCTGATGACAGCGAGCAAGTCATTGCAGACGCCTCTAGGATGCCACCGACCTGCGGAGGAAGCTTCATGATAACGCTGCGTGGCTCGAAACTACTGGGGTCGACAGGCCAGTCGAAATACTGCGTCAGGTTCACAGATACCGGAAAGGCAAAAAAGCCGCGCGCGCCGCGCAGCCGCGCCGTGACACGATAGTTGAATTGCGCTTCTGCCCCTGGCTCAAGCAGCGCTGAAGTCGAATCAAACGTCAAGCGCCATGAACTATCCGCCGCCAGTGGACCGCCTTCAAAATACGGCTCAGGATACGGGTCGGGTGTCGGTTTGGAAAAGAGCGGATTGGGGTGAGCAAGACGCACGGTCAACCTATCTTTCAAACAGGGATTCGTAATCAGAATACTCGCCTCCCCTTTTTGGGGATTTGCGTCCGCGGGTTCTCCGGCGTGACTGATTATCACCGTTTCACGAGTTTGATCGTTTATCTTATTAGGATCGAGCACAAACTCGTCAAAACTTATAACCCTGGCACTGATTTGCGCGGGTGTCGCCAATTTTGGAAACCAATCGAGGGACTGTATGGTTTCTTCACCTGCTGCTAGAACGTCTATTTCCGATACGCTAAGAACTTCCGGCGGATCATCCAACTGCACGCCATTAGTTCCTGTCGAGCAAACGCCAGGATCAATGGCTACCTTGGATGATTGAGAGATTGAAACTTCAACCCGTACGTTGTGGGCATCTGCATTTCCTTTGTTCCGTATCCTGTACACCACTTTTGCTGGCAGCCCGACGATAGGAAAATCCCCTTGCCCTGAGGGTGCGCCTGTCGCATCGAGCGCCTGTTGAGGAGGATAGGTGTTGATTCCATTTGCTACTGTATCAATCCAAATATCAGTCGATCCCCATATATCGCTATTACCTACTTTGGAATACTTTGGATAGCTGAAGGAAAGGTCAGGAACTTTGTTGCTGGTAAAGGTAATATTTACCAGGCACCGGTCAGCGCCATAGGTAGCGCCTGAGATAATCAGCCCCCTAGCGGTATCGACAATCTTTTCTTGGTTTGGCGTTGTAGTGCTCAAGGGTGCCCGACAAACGCTGTTTAAAGAAGTCGGCGAACCTGATATAACTCGGGCCAGACGTCCGCATTTTCCCTTACCAAGCTCGGTGACCAACACCCCTTCTTTTGGAATACCTGCATCATATCCGATTTTGCGTCTGCATTCGACGTAGTAACCTGCGACAGGTGCGTTCTTGTCACTATAGGTGAGTTCAATGCCCAGTGGCGCGCCATTCGGCGCGCTAAGAGCGGACAACGGAATCTGATCTGAATAGGGCAGGGTTGAAGGGAGAATTGGCGATTTGTAAAGAACGTTAGATTCAATCCATCCCATCTTATTTTTTGTGATGAGTGACGGGTGGGTGAGAGCGTTATGGTTTGCCATCAAATCCCAGTCGGAATAATTGTCTGTCGAGACTGTAGCGGAAGATCCCTGACAGCCGGCTGTCCCGCCGCAGCTACTTGGCCAAGACTGATCGGCCAGCTTTGCACCGTCGCCATAAAGGTCGATATTGACGCCAGGCAACATCGTATGAACAACTTCATGCAGAAGCGTCGCAACCACAGCGTTGTCTGACTTTATTTCATTGAACAAAACAACTGGTCTGCCCGTTTTGCCAAACGAACTCTGGGTTTGTGCGCCTGACGTTGATGCATTTCCGAAGGCCACAAATGCATCAAATTTGCTAAGATCAGCACCGCTGCTGGCGGCAAGATTCACGATATCATCGAGCGGCTTATGAATCCCATACTTTGCGTTTTTCGTATCGAAATATTCCGCCACGGAATGGGGCGCCAAGAACCATCCCGCTGACATTGCAGGATTCATTAGTACCGTAAGCGATAAGGTTTTCTTGCCATACGACACTTCCTTCACATATGCGCCCATCATCGACGTATCGAAAAAAGTCTGCCATTCACTGGCGGTCCGGCGGGGCGGAACATTAAAGTTCAACTCGACGCTGCTTCCGTCTGATTTTGATATAGTCACTGACGTTTCGTTGTAATGAAATGGGATTAACAAGACACGGTGGGTTTCAGCGAGCGCGGGCAGTGCAGCTGACGCAAGGCAGCAAGTCAAAACGCACAAAAGATTGATCAAAGGTCTTTGATTGAAAGTCACGGCCATATTACCCCTCCCGGTTCTTAATTCGCCAAGGCACCAGTTTGAATGGCATTTGAACCAAAAATTGCTCGCGACTCTCCCGCCTCCTGACACCGTGGGCTTGTCTGGAGTATTGAAAGCGTAGTCTTTTTCGCAAAGATCAACCGATTTTGAACGGCCATTTGCATCAGGGGCCTGGTTGTACAATCACGAAATCTGCTTTCGGCTTTACTCATTTGTACCCCCACGGAATAATTCGCTGTAGCCTGGCAAGTCTTAACCTAAGACCCTGTTAACTAAAGCAGAGATACTTTGGCACTGCAACTGCCACGTCATTCAGCCGACCTTGCACTCAACGGCAAACCCTCTCAATGAAAATTTTGACCTCAATTGAAAAACTTATAGCTACCATGCCTGACCCCGTAACGAGTGGGAATAGCATTTCATTTTCATGGCAACACCTTCGCCAATCAAGGCCGGCAGTGTTGCGCTTGGAGTTAGAACCTAAAGTTCAAATTGCAACCTCCAAAAAGAAGCTCATCAAAAGTTCTATCGACGTCTTGAATAAATAATTCCGGGTCGAGATCAGCGCGCGATTCGACCAGTAACTCTCTCCACGTCTCTCGAGTTAAATTTGCAATTGCTCGCAGCGTAAGAAAGCCCTCTGCCTGTCGCCGTTCTTTAAGCACCAACAGCAAGGGCGCGTTGAAATAGGTTACCCGACCAAGAAATAGGGCAAGCCTGAGTTCATAAAGTACGCCCTCCGTAAACGATGGGTCCTCCCCAAGGTTCTCCCAGAATTCTTCAAGTGACCCTTCACGATCTAGATAACGACCGAGAAACGCTTCTTGCACCTCACGGTTTACTAACGACACTCCCAGAATATCTCCTACTGGCACACGGGCCGACACCTCCCTTAGAAGGACTACTTGAAGTCGTTCTAATACTGGCTGCCTGCATTTGTTCAACACATCAATTTGTTCCTGCTGTTTTTGGAATGGCTGGCCAGACGGTTGGTGCCGCTCCTTCGCAATGGCCGATGCCGAAAGCATAGTAACGATGATAAAAAAAGCTATGACCTTACATTTGATTGCATCGGCTGTTTTTCCCACATTTCCCTCCTTTGTTTATACAACATGCCTACTAAGCCCAAGCTAGGCCATAGACGTAGCAATGTTTAGACGGATCCACAAAAGAGCCGGATCATGCATGTTCTGTCTATAGCAGACGCCATTCAATTGCGACTTCGGACGGCCATCATTCTCGAAATATGAGAGGCTTACCCAGTTTTTGGCTTTTTTCATGTATTCTTATGCGGATCGGGATAACGACCCCCTTCGATAACCTTAACGCTCATCCGCAGGATTGGAATAGACCAGACAAATTCTTCATCAATCGACGAAATAAATCAAGTTATGGATCTAGCCTTGCCATCCTGCCATCCCCTTCTGCTTCACTCATCTTTACCCCTGAGGGACAATCCACTGAATTAGGCCAAACCTATCCCCAGGTTTAACCTCAGATTTAGATGCCGGGTTTCGTCCCATAGGTGTTAAGCTAAGCATCTGCTTTTTCCCGTATGAAGTTTCGGATCGAAGCCCGCTTCGAGCATGTCCAGCGTGGTCATCCGTGAGCGTTGTCGATGCTTGCGACAGTACCGGAGCAGTGTCTTGAGCTCCTGGGACAGATACCCCATGGCTTGCGCCTCAGACCTCAGCATGAATTGCGCGAGCAGGAATGCCCGTTCCTGGAGTCGTTTGTAGAGCTTTGCCAGACTGATCTCTTGGCGTGCGGTATTCCACCGCGCGGTGTGGGCGACAGCATGCAGACGCTGCACCCACACCGCGGCAATCAATTTGCCGTAGAGCTCGCAACGTAAGCGATGGGCATTGCCGGTGGCGGACTGATGCACACGCAGAATGGATTTAAATTGTTTGAACAGCAACTCGATCTGCCAACGGAGCGTATATAAGGCCCGGACCATGTCCAGGGGCACCCAGGGCTCCGGCACATTGGTGATCAAGAGGGTCCAGTCGCAGAAAGCCAAATGCCGCTGACTACCCGTCCGGCCTTGTCGGCGGGCGTGGGCCTTAAATCGTCGACGCCGATCATTGGCGACCTGGGCACTGACGCGCAGGCAGACCAGCCGACAGGCACATGTTTGATTCGGGCCCTGCCCCAGACGCACCTGGCGTTCATCCGTCGGCCCCGGTGCGGCCCGCAAGACCTGGCCGAGGTCAAGCCGCTCGCTCGTCTGTCCATCGTGCACCGTGGTGTCGAGGAACAAACGCGTCAGAAAGAAGGCGCCTTTCATCATCATGGCGTTGACGGTCGTCAGCTTGAAGTAGCCCTGATCGAAGAGCACCAGGTCGGTCTTGTTGACCAGGGCAGGCAGGTGGTCCGTGTACCGATTATCGGGCACGGTGCCGGCGGTGTCCGTCAGAAAGGTCAGTTCGCCCTGCTTGTAGTCATACGCCGTTTGGAGTTTGCAGTTGGCGGTGGAGGCGTTGCCCCCTGAGCCGGGGAGGACGGCGCTCAGTTTCTCGCTGACATCCCAACTCGAGCTATCCACGAGCAGGACGCGGGCAAACGGCTGGAGCAGGTTCGTGCGGATGGAGACCGGCTGCAGTTTGTGTCGAAGCACGGTGTGCAGACAGTGGCGGAGAAAGACGGCCGCCGAGGCCGTAAAGCGTTGATGTAAAGCTTCGCGACTGATGCGCGTGGATAACGCCGCGACCATCCCCCCCCAAGGACGGATGCATCATCCCCAGTTGGCCCAGCGTCAGCAGGACGAGGAATTCATAGGGCGTGAGCCGCCCGTGGCGTTGCTGAAACCCCGTCTGTTTGGCGAGCCGAGTAATCTCGTTTTTTTTAACCCCTGAAATACCTGCGGCAGCC
>JBGSSO010000172.1:0-2855 GCA_041737015.1 Nitrospirales bacterium | reverse complement strand
GGAGAACGGTCTCTGCCTGTTTAGTCTGAGTAATATTAAAGATGACCCCACGCAATTTCACAGGCTGATCACATTCCACCACCACGGTCACCAGATCCCTCAGCCAGATCACCTCCCCGTTCTTCTTGAAAAATCGGTATTCTAGTTCATGGTTCCTTTTCTTGAGAGTGGCTTCCCGGCAATATTCCATCACCCGGCTTTTATCAGCTTCATGAAGACGACCCCAAAAAAAATCGTGATTTTCTAACCATTCATGTATGGGATACCCCAACAAGCGCTCGGCCTGTTGACTAACAAAGGTAAGCCGATAAGAAGGGAACTCACACTCCCACACAATCCCCTCAAGAGAATCGACTAATGTCAAAAAATCCTGCCTCGATTTCTTGAACGCGTCTTCCGTTTGCTTGCGCTCGGTAATATCTCGAAAGGTCACGACCGCACCTGCGAGATTCCCATCCTGCCAAATTGGTGTGCTGGTATATTCCACCGGAAAGCTGGTGCCGTCCTTTCCCCACAAGACTTCATCCTGCACCTGCCGAATAACCCCGTCCGAATAGACTGCATACATAGGACAGGTTTCACTGGGGTAGGGAGAACCATCCGGCTTAGAATGATGGACGGTTCCATGCATAAAGGATCCAATGAGTTCCTGGGGCTCATACCCCAACATTTTTGCCCCAGCGGGATTCACAAAGGTCGTCCGACCTTGTAGATCCAATCCATAGATCCCATCCCCAGCCGATGACAGGATCAGTTCGTTCTGACGGGATAACTGCTTCGCTTGGTCCTCTGACTTTTTCCGTTTCGTGATGTCGTGGGTGACAGCCAAATGTTCCACTTCATTCGTAATGGGATTCTTGAATGGCACAGCATAGGTTTCTATCCAACTTCTGGTGCCTTTGATGCCCTGGACCTCAAATTGAAGAGTCCGTTTCTTCCCCTGTATCACCTCGTGATGCATCTGCTTAAAAGCATCCAGATGCTCAGGCACGACGAGTTCAAAAACGGAACGTCCAAGCACGTCCTCGGCATTTGTCGCTTCGATTAATTCCAACCCAGCAGGATTGATGTGGAGCAGGGTCCCGTCGGCGGCAACCCGTTTAATGCAACCCGGCCCCATTTCAAAAATAAGGTGTAACAGGGTTTCACGTTCTGTCCGTTCCAATTCCGCCTGCTTCTGCTCAGTAATATCCTCCGAAATTCCCAAAAGATATTGAGGGGTTCCCTGATCATCTAAGATCGGAATTTTTTTGGTATGCAGGTACCGTATCCCGTGAAATTGGGTGTGAATCACTTCCTCGGGGATATCAACCAGGGCTTTACCTAGTAAGACTTCTCGATCCTTCCTGTTATAAAAGTCTGCTTCCGATTTGGGGAAAAAATCGAAATCAGTCTTCCCAATCATCGACTCTTTGGGATAGCCAAGGAGATCTTCCCCTGCTTGATTGAAGCGGATAAAACGGAGATCTTTGGCATTTTTAACAAAAATCATATGCGGAAGGTTTTCTACAATGGAGGTCAAAAACTTTTGACTGTCCTGCAAATGAATCTCTGTCTGCTTTCTCCTGGTGATATCTTGAACAGTGCCGAGCATGCGTTGCGGACGTCCTTGCTGATTTTCAACCACCTGCCCCTTGCACGCCACCCACCGGACCTCTCCGGTAGGCCACACGATTCGATGCTCGACTTCGTAGGGCGCAGCGTTCTCTAACGTTCTTCGAAGAGATTCCTCCAACAACGAACGATCCTCAGGATGAACACAATTTACATAGGCTTTATTGGTTCCATCAAATTTCCCGAGATCCAACCCAAAGATTCCTGATACTTCCTCTGACCAGACGAGTTGATTGGTTGGGATATGCCAGTCCCAAATCCCCATATTCCCCGCCTTCAATGCCAGTGTCAGTCGTTGTTCACTTTCAGAAAGCAACGCGTGCGTGCGTTGCTGTTCCAGCTGACGCTGGGTTTCACTCGACGTGAGTGCCGCTTCCGCCTTCGCGGCCTTCCAAGTCAGATTTTTGACCGCGACCGCCCGATGCACCATCTCGATCACCTCTTGCCGGTCATACGGTTTGATCAGGTGGGCAAAGGCGTGATGTTGCAAGGTGGCGATTTTTTCCTTTTGATCGCCATGCGCGGTGAGAATGATGACGGGAAGCGTGGCATCCTGCCCATACATCCGTTGCAGGACAATCAGCCCATCAATGTCCGGAAGACCTAAATCCAGAATGACCGCACTGTAGGGATGAGGGGGGAACGCACGACGTAAGGCTTCGTTTCCGGTCTCCACCGATTCCACCTGATAGCCTTCGTTGACCAGTAAATCGCTGAGGGCCAGACAAATGTCCGTCTCATCATCCACAACAAGGATAGTCGGTGGGGTGGACCTCGCGGCTTCCATATTTTTTCCTTTATTGTTCCACTCTTTCTTTAAAATGGGTACAATGCATTCTCATTCCGACCAGGGCCAGGTGTCTAAGGATGTCTGTGTTGTGGGAAGGATAAGGAGAAAATATGGAGGCCACCAGTATGAGCCCACCGACTATCCTTGTTGTGGATGACGAGACGGACATTTGTCTGGCCCTCAGCGATTTACTGGGAAACGAAGGGTATCGGGTCGAAGCGGTGGAAACCGGAATCGAAGCCTTACGTCGGGTCCCCCCCCTTCACCCCTACAGTGCCGTCATTCTGGATCTAGGTCTGCCTGACCTTGATGGACTGACCGTCCTTCAACGGCTTTATACCCGGGATGCCACCCTACCGGTGATCATTCTCACAGCGCATGGAGACCAAAAGGAAAAAATCGCCACCTTGCAACATCATGCCTTTGCCCACCTGATCAAACCGTAGGACCG
>JBGSSO010000138.1:0-11671 GCA_041737015.1 Nitrospirales bacterium | reverse complement strand
ATAGAAAGCCCATCGGCCGATGTATACGTTCGGTAGCCCTGGGCTGGAGCCGGTCGGCTTTTGGATATTCGAGTGCCCGAAGTAACCGAGGAACCTGGTGTTTTCCTGGGTTTAGGTGAAAAATCAGGATCCACAATCCCTTGTTCCAACTGAGCCAAATTCGCCTCCAATCGGGCCACCTCCTGTTGGGCCTGGTCTACACGGGGTTGGAGATGTTCCTGAGCTCCGATGAATTTATGATATTTCCGAAAGTAATCTTCCATATTCCACACCGCATCTTTAGCCGGGTCAAGAGGGAGCGTTAAGGTGGGCAAGGCAGGATCATAATAATCAACTATGGCGATGGTCTCTTGTCCCTTTTTGATCTCATGGAGATGAATCTTCAACAGTTCTCCATACCGGGCATATTCCCGAAACCGCTCGGTCTTTTTGAAATCTTCTTGTAACGCCTGAATTTTTCTTTTCGCATGTTTTAACGCCTTCCGAACTTGTGCCAGTTGCTGTTCATGGATGGAATCCTTGCCTTCCTCCTGTTCTTGTTGCCCATATCGGGCGTCCAGTTCAGCCGACACCGGAAACATTTTCCCAAACGCTCCTTTTCCTTGGGTGGAGGCTTCAGAAAGCGGTTCACTCATATCCCCTTCCCGGTGGGTAACGGTCTCGCCTGGTGGGACCTTGCCATACATGGCTGGGGGAGAGGGAGCCTCCTGTGGTCGACCTGCCCTCAATGTTGGGGGTGTATAGGGCTCACCTACCTTCACACGCGACTCCCGTAAGGACAGCAACACCAATTTTCCCTCATTTAAGACATGCACATTTGCCTGATTGCCGGTCAATGCAATCACCAAAACACACACCTGCTCGGCTTTGACAATCGTGATAGACACAATCCGATCCCCTGGCTCTTGGCTGATCTCCACAATACGTCCACCCTCTACATGAGAACGCAGGAAGGCACAAAAGGGTGGGGGAGTCGGCGGATTCTCAAATTTCTGAGAGGTCAGATGCAGGCGCGCAAACCGGGGTTCCACGCGCACGAGTAGGGTATTCGTCTGTCCTGGGGTTCGAACATCAAGGGTTAAGGTCAAGAGCCGGGGTTGGTGAATTTTCTGGATAAACCCACCGACAAGAGCCCTGTTCAATTCCCCGACAGTGGACTCACATTCAGAAAGGGAAAGAGCCATAGCTAAATTGTGTCGGCTAAAAAAAGATGGTGGAGAGAAGAAATTGATATTTCAATTTTTTCGGGAACATGCCAGACAATGGTCCTGCCAGGGGAAAAATTGATCTGGGGGTATGAGATAGTAGATTAAGTTGATACACCATCCCTTATTCTGGATTCTTTCCGACCAAATAGGCGATCCATGAAGGGTCGGAGTCACCTTTTTCCACCCGATGATAGGTGCCTGTCCCTTCATTCGCTTCTGCATTGAGTCCTTCCCAGAGAAAGTGCACGTCTTCAAAACCGGCCTCTTTCATGAGTTCCGTGACTTCGGGAATCGTCCACAAGCGCCAATCATAGACAAAGGCATTGCGAAGCTCACTTCCATCGCGGAAGACAAAATGAATCCTGGTTGTGCAGAAATACGTGGAGGGTTCAAAGACATCCTGATCCCAAACGAAGATGAAATCTCCAATGCCGTCATTAGCGGGATTGTCGATGTCCCGATGCTCCTCTTGCTCTACCTGCGTTTCGCTGCCTCCCCAGATATCCAGTACAAACAACCCGCCGGGCTGAAGCGACTGCCTGGCATTTCTGAAGTATTGTAAAAGGGTCGGGCGATCACGAAACACCATATAACTAAAATTCATGGCGACGGTAAGTTGCGAAAGGGGATGTTGGACGTTTAAGACATTGTCATTGATGAGGGTGAGACGCTGCTGTTGTTCAGGAGTCAGATGAGAAACATTGTGTTTGATACCCCAATTCAGCGTAGGCCAATCCAGGTCGATGCCCAGGGCATGATTGTCGGGATGCCGGGTCACGAAATGGGAGGATAAAAAGGCGGTTCCGCAGAAATCCTCCCGAAACTGGCGAAGGGGACTGTTGGTATAGCTCTCGAAATATTCGGTGAGAAACGGCATATCAAGTTCCGGGCTTTGCACACTCTTTTGGTAGAGAAGATGGGGATCGGCCAATTGAGCCATTGAAACTGGTTGGGGAGAGTCAAATTCAGGAGAAGTCATTGAAACCTCGTTTCTATTGGAGGGTAAATTCCTATTCAGATTTCGCCAACCTTTCGGGTGGGGTATGATTGAAATTAGGAAACACTCAAATTATTGCTAGTTGTGCCTGGCAATCTTACGGGAATGCGGTGGTCTCTTTCCAGGGATATAGCAGGATCGGTTGAATCTCTTCATACTCAATTCATGTGGTCCCTTCTTCCCCTCTATGAGGCGTATCGTTCCTGGGGTGAGGGAAGGAGAAAGGGGAATTTGAATATCTCCTGTTCCGATTGAACACGCTGTTGTCCAACTGGGTAGTTCATTGTTGAATTTGGTTCTTTGGTTTTACACCGTATCAAAAAGGAAATCCTTCATGGACGTTACATCGTTAGCCATTATTGCAAGCGGCGTTTTTGTGGGAATGGGTGCCTCCTTCACCGGACTCGGTGGCGGATTCTTGATGGTCCCCCTGCTCTTATTTCTAGGATTCACGGCACAAAAAGCGGTTGGCACCTCATTCGTCGGGATCCTGGTTATTGCGGTTTCGGCCTTGATTGCCCACGGGAGGATGGCCAACGTGGATTACAAATATGGCCTCCTGCTTGGGCTGGGGGGAATCATCGGGGCACAAATCGGTGCACGCCTTATTGAAGGTGTTCCCACTGAAATGTTCAAGAAAATCTTTGCGGTCATGCTCATTGGTTTGGCCATTTATCTCTTTGTGAAGAAATAGGACCAAGTCGAGACACCATCCCATCACCAGGGGACATCGGTCCGGCACGTCGTTGTTGTTCGCTTCCGAATATCCAGTGAACGGTAAAATGCATTTTTGCTGAAATGGCTATTTTCAATACATGGCTCTTGCCAATACATCCTACTTAATAGTAACTATGAAGGGGGTGCTTCTCTTTGGCTGCATGTTTGACTCCATTAGGCATGCCCGTCCGTCAGTTGTGATGAGCCTCCCCATGATAGATTTTTGAGGACCGACGCCACAGCCTGAAGTCTGTGGCGGCAGGTCAATGTGACGCAACAACCACGACATTCCAGTATGGCATTGTGTTTGCGGAAAGACCCTAATGATTGAGCCGTTTTTTCTACAATCTCTTTTTTTACTCGGAACGGCCGTGGTCGTTGTGGTTGTATTCCACAGGCTCCATATTCCTTCGCCGCTTGCCTATCTGCTCGTTGGCGTGTTGCTTGGTTCATACACCCCTGGGCCGGTCATCGAGGCACAACCGATTCGTGCCTTGGCAGAATTCGGGATAGTTTTCTTATTGTTTACGATCGGCCTGAACTTTTCGATGCCGCAAATCCATGCCTTGCGTCATCAGTTACTGGGTCTGGGAACGGGGCAGGTTCTGCTCACGACGATCGCGGTGGGTCTCCTGGCATGGCTCGTGGGCTTACCCATTGCCGCAGCCTTTGTCGTGGGAGCGGTGTTCGCGCAGTCCTCCACGACTATTATCAGCAAGCAACTCATCGAACAGGGAGAGGAGCATAGTCGGCACGGACGATTGGGAATCGCCATGTCCGTTTTCCAGGATGTTACAGCCGTCCCTTTCGTGGTCGTCATTCCTGTGCTCGCTATGGCTAATACGGAGGTTGTGGTTCTGGCCGGTTCACTCGGGATGGCGTTTGCGAAGGCAGCCCTGGCGTTCGGACTGGTCTTTCTGGCCGGACGATGGGTGATGCGTCCCTTATTTTATCTGGTTGCAGAGCTACGCTCCACGGAAGTGTTCACCCTGACAGTCCTGTTTGTTTCATTGGTTTCGGCATGGACTACGAGTAGTCTTGGCCTGTCTATGGCTTTCGGCGCCTTCCTGGCAGGGATGATGCTGGGTGAGACCGAATTCCGACATCAGGTGGAATCTACAATTCGCCCCTTCCGCGATGTGTTGCTTGGTCTGTTCTTTATCGGGATCGGCATGCTGGTCGACCCGTCGTCAATCCCGGGCATTTGGCATTGGGCATTAATGGGCGCCACGGTCTTGTTGCTCATCAAGGCAGCCCTGGTGGCGCTGATGGTACGATTATCGGGTATGGACACCTTGACTGCCTGGCGGACCGGATGGCTGTTGGCGGTGGGAGGTGAGTTCGGGTTCGCTCTGCTCTCCATTGCACTGGATGTGGGTGTGATCCAAGCAAAATTCGGTCAGATTGTGCTGACCTCTGTGTTATTTTCTATGATTGTTGCCCCCTTTCTTATTCGGTATAACCAGGTGCTTGCCCGCTGGTGTGCACCTCGTCCGGCCCGGGAGGGGAAGGATGCGGTGCCCCAAGTCAGTATCGATACCTTCGGGCCTCTTCGGGATCATGTCATCATTTGCGGGTACGGGCGCATCGGCCAGAGTGTGGCCCACCTTCTGGAAGAAGAAAAAATTCCTTATGTGGCATTGGATCTGGATTCGTCCAGAGTAAAGGACGCGAATATCGCCGGCGAGGGCGTCTTTTACGGAGATGCTTCGGAACGCACCATTCTTGAAGGGGTTGGTGTCGGCACGGCCCGGCTGGTCGTGATCGCCCATGCCGATGTGGCCTCCGCTCATAAAACGCTGCATCACCTTCGCGCCTTACGTCCAGATCTTCCGACCATGGTCCGCACTCGCGATGAAACCCATGTCGATGAATTGCGTGCGGCTGGTGCGACGGAGGTGGTGCCGGAGACACTGGAGGCAGGTCTCATGATCGCCGCACATGCCTTGGTGTTACTGAATGTGCCTATCTCCCGTGTGGCGCGCCGTATGCGAGAACAGCGAAATGGGCGGTATCATTTATTACGTGAGTTTTTTTTGGGGGATAGCCTGTTGGCCTACACGAGGCAGGAACACAACGTCGACCGCCTTCGCCCGGTGGTTCTGCCGCCGGACAGTTCTTTTGTGGGACACACATTAAATGAATTGAATCTCAATGGCGTCGCGATTGCCGCTTTGGTGCGGGAAGGGCAGCGGCAGCTTATGCCGTCAGGTGAGACCAGGCTGGAGGCATGGGATGTCGTTGTGTTATTCGGCTCGCCTGATGACCTACAGCGCGCTGAACGCGCCCTGCTCGAATGACGGGGATACGAATCTAGCGGCGTTACCGACTGAGTTCGTCATGGAAGCCCTACGTATCCCGCAGTGGATGGGTGCCGCGCCGTAACTCCACGCGTCCCACCCGATTTGTATTGAATGTCTCATGAGCTTCATCGCCATGTTTTTGACAAACGTCTACATTTTCAGCATATTGCTCTTGGTACTTCATTCGACCTAACAGATCTTTTTGTTGTGAGGCATTTCTATGGCAACATGGCTCATTCCGGCACTTAAAGCCGTTCTTCCACATATCGGGACAATTATTTCGGCCACGGCACCCGCATTTACAAAAAAAGGAACGGCCCCCACCACCGATCAGACGCATCTGTTGCAGCAACAGATCAGCGAACTACAAGCGGCCGCCTCTCAAAACGCCACACATGTCAAAGAACTTGCCGAACAATTGCAACGCACCGTTGCGGCCATCGAACAGGCCGCCTCAGTGGCCACATCCAATCAGCAGCGCGCCTTGCAACTCAGTCTTGCGGCAATCGCCCTATCCGCTATCTCCATTTGTGCCGTGCTCTTGCAAGCCTTCGTCCTCTAGACCCTCAGCCAGGCTTCTCAAGCCGACCCGCCCCAAAGCAATACTCCCCAGAAAATCAAAAGTCCATCCTCACTCCGCCATTTCCGCAATCGTTGCCCAGGTATCGCCCCCATTGTCATCCTGATCCAGCGGCGAAGGATCTGATCCGAGCCCAGCCCAACCCTCGCATCGAAATGCTCCGCCCCTCCGGCATTCCAGACGTGAGTAATCTGGAATCCATCTTACCTTCTTCATTCATACCTGCCAGTGGTCACTTGGCACACATCTTCTTATTTGTCATTTCGACCAAAGGAGAAATCTATTCCAACTCCGTCATTCCCGCAGGTCGCCAGCGGGAATCTCACTTCATTCCTGCACCAGATCGAGACCAGAGAAAACAGAAAAGCAGAATTCCACCCCACTCCAACAGGATGGCAGCCAATAGCTGACAGACATGGAATAAAGGGGCATACTCACATCCTGAACGAATGACTATGCAGAAGAACGACTCCCGACTCCATACTCCAATCAGATTCCTGCCGATTCAATCCTCCCCCATCTCGAAAGGTGAGCGCTACCTGGCCCTTGTATACATTTTGCACACAGGCTCTTCCCAAGAATGGACTCAGATTCCCATGAGCTCTTTCTCGAGTGCCACTTATGACTTTGGGGGTTGGCGAGTAAGGATTTGTCGGACCAGAAGGAGATCTTCTGGTTTATCAACATCGATAGCGGCTTGTGGAAAAGGCAGCCATACTTCTTGAATCTGAAGTTCCAACCGTTGTCCAAGATTTCTGAGACACTCGGAAAGGGTCAATTGTCTCAAAAGATATCGAATCACCATTCTCATACCCAGGCGTCGAATCATCCGGATGGGGTGCTTTCGGTCGTGTTCAAGTTGCTCCCAAAACTCTACCAGCCGTATGGCCTGAGGGCTGAAAAACAAAAAAAGATTGCAGGTGCAGAACCTCTCCTTTCCGAAGCGGAGAACCGTTCGCTTGGTTCCTGGAAAGGCCTCCGCGACCAAAGAATGGGCCACAAGGCCAAATGCCACATCGATAGTGGATCGCCGAGCTTCCCTCACAAAATAATCGATGATGTCGGCTGTCAACAAAGCATGGTCCCCTGTGGTGACGAACAGGGGAATTTCTGAAGGATGGTTTTTTAAAAAAGCAAGCACACTTCCGCTTGGTCCCTTTTGGGGCTCTTCCCACCCAATCTGTCCCGATTGGATAGGAGACCCGGGGGTAGAATACTCTTCAAGTATCTTCCAAGAGGGTCCACATAGGACCCTGGTTTTGACCGTCGCAGCTTCTCCGACAGCACGGAGGACCCTATCAATCATAGGTTCCCCACCAATCTGAGCCAGCACTTTATATGGAACCCCTGTCCATTCCGCCACCGGATCTTTTCCAGGTCTGGCACCCGCTAGAATAAGAGCCGTCACGCGATTGTTATCTATCTCCATACTCCCTCCCGAGTCCCTCTAGCGATTAATAATCAACTGAAATAATTTGTTTGAGTGACTTGCCCAGGTAATTTCATAAAAAAAGCGACGGATACCTCTCTGCTTGTTTGGGGGAGTTCCACGGAGTGTTGGAGGCAATTCTGCAAATGCGCCTTTGGCCTCAAGATACAGGGGGAACACCATTTCACCAATTTAATAACATTCAAAGACCGATTGGGCAGAACGCCTTCATTTGGCCAGAGAATTGCGCTACTTAAGAGCGGGTCGTGTTTTGTGCAGATTGACGATGAAAATTCTCACCTAGTGAGAACTTTGATGGACGAGGCATTTACGGCTGAGCATTGTGTATCCCATATTTCTTCCCAAGAGGCAGATGCGTAAAGGGTAAATCTTTTACCACGAGAAACGGATAATATTTTGTTCTTCGCAAAACATATAAATTCGCACGCGCAATAAGATGGAAGTTTGGTCCAGATTGAACATGTTCTACTGTGAAGGCGCGTGATGTTCCTGGTTGGCTGGAACCGGAGCATACAAAGTTTCATGGGCGATTTTCTGAGAAGGTTCTTTGGGTTTTCCACGATCAGGCCGAACCACTCGATCATAGAGTGAAACATTTTTGTCAAAGATAAATTTGGCCAGCAACATCCAATAGGAATAATGAGCCATTAAAGGCTCATAAAATTCAGGAGCCATAGCTTTAATTTTTTTAAGACGAGACCATGGCACTCCCATTAAATCATGGTGCTCATTATGATACCCAACATTGAACATGAGGTTATTGAAAGGTCCGTAGTAAGAGTAGGTTTCCTGCCCTTTCTTGAAAACATAATGCTCTTGTATCCAGCGCGCGCCCAAGGGATGCAAACCGACCCCTGCTACGGTAGACAGTGCTAAATAAGTGGGCGCTAGCCAACCAAAGGCCCATCCGAGGATAATTAAAAAAATTACTTGATAGATGAAACTGCCTACTACCCAAGCATTGATGACGTTTATTTTTGACCCGATACGTAAGGGACGAGTTATTCCTTCAATAAGAAAAAAGAACAGCAACCAGGAAATCTTTCCAATTACCGTCCTTCCAAAAATCTTGGCTTCAAGGGGGCCGGCCAAATCGGCATCGAAGGCCAATTGCCCCTGGTACCGGTGATGATGAAGATGGTAATAGCGAAAGCACACTCCTGCAGCAGGAAAAAAGAAAGCCATATTAGAAATGACCTGAACAATGAGGTTCCTCGTATTTCCCCTCAGGACCAAATTATGGGTGGCATCGTGATTGATGACAAAACAAGCATGGTTGGCAACAGCCCCTACTGTCCAAGCCATTAGCACCATCACCCACCATGAATAGTTGACGATGAACGCAGCAATCGCAATTTGTATCCCTACGATTAACAGTAGATAGGGAAAAGTGCTGGGATCATTTCCTACCAACTGGGATAGCTCAGGATGGGCTTTGAGCAGTTCTCGGGTGCGCTGTGGATGAGGTTGGGCATATTGCACTCTTATATAGTCTTCTCTTGCCATGTGCTTCGCTTTAACCACCTAGTAATCGTCTTTCCGTTCAGCTATGAAATTTCGCACAAGAAAAAGATAGTTTAACCCGAAACCTTCCCTCGGAACCTTAAAAAACGCTAAAAAACATCATCCTTGATAAATAAGGCGAAACCTACGATTGAGATCAACGTTTGCTTAAAATATGCGCCGAAGTTTCCCATTCTTTGCCATTTTGGTCAACAGTCGTGTCTTGCAAATTTGGCATGAACGGAAATCGGAAACGTATCGAAGAGAATGTGGGATGTCCAACAGGCCAGTTGCGAACTCAACATGATGGGAGACAGGTTGCGAGAATGGCTTTCCTGGCCCTTGTACACATTTTGCACACAGGCTCTTCCCAAGAATGGCGACCCATTTGTGGGGTTTAGGTGAGTGAAGACCAAGGGGGATTGTTGCTCAAGAATTGAACCGGACGGAAGCGGATGGAATTCAGTTGGCATTAACTTATTTGCGTGGGGCCGCAGCTCAGTTGGGAGAGCGCTTTTATGGCATTCTTTGAACAATATCTGACTGATGGTATTCAGGTGATGGTTCATAGGAATATGCTGCTCAGCGGGTCGGCGTCATTTTTTGCATGGCTTTAAACCGAAAATCCATTAGATTGACTGGATGGAGGCGATTTGAAGGTAGAGCACCTCAATGCCGACCACTTGATTGGAGACGTCATAGTCTTCAATCATGCCAGGGGCGACTTCCTCCGATTCCTCTACGGATACGTCAACCAGTTCTAAGTGCAGCGCATCGGTTTCTTCATCGATTTTTAAATTCATAGCTGCCTGATGCCGAACAAGGGTCAGCTTCGGTCGTTGGGTTGCCGCACAAGACCGAGAGGAAAACGGGATACTGGCCTGAGCCTACAGTGAGATCGCGAAGCTCTATTCAGACTTTGGAGTTAGTTCGGATTATTCTTAGTCTTGTGGCATGCTAGCCAACCTCTTGGAAAAAGTACAGAATTATTGTTCATGAACGGTTGTCGGTGGGATGAGAGATGGGCCGGGTCTCGTCTCGGCAGCCGAGGTACTTTTGTTTTCGCAAAAGGAGCAAACACAAAGGTTTCGCTTTTGGAGACGAACACCAAACGATAAACGCTCTTCGAGTCGCACCATGCAAAGCGACGCCCCGTCTGGCCTCATTGGAGGGGAGGGACGCCAATCCTGAGGAGGGCGGACCAACTCGCAGGGCTTAAACACGGTCCGCTTCATTTTTTTGAGCGTCAGCTCAGTTGGCTGACCTACAGGTGGTGGGCAGGTGGAACCTCTTCGTTTGGTCTGCTGGCTTTCTTCCTTTCGATCAGAAATGAAGGTGGATCCTCGATTACTCATATCGGGGATGACAGAGGGGAGAAGATGGATGCCCGATGACGAATGTCGGGAATGACGACTGAGGAGAGGCTTTGCTGACTCTGCGCGGTTGCGGCTAGGCTCAGATTATTCGCCGGGGCCTTGTCCTGAGCGGAGTCGAATGGATCAGAGTAACAGGGCCATTGGAAGGCTACGGCATCTGCACATTGTTCATTTCATAGGGGGAAAGATGACATGTAAGTTTTTACCGCTTCAGTGAGGGAGGCATCAAATTCCCCCTTGTCCGTGAGTTATACTCAGGACATATAAATTCGGCATGATCTGAGCATGAATGAGCGGGCAGGTGAAGAGAAAGTGTGTGAGCATTGAACCCACGACAGACATTTTGAGGTATCTTGTGAGACCAGAAGAGAAACGGCGATTCCCCGGGAGAGCTGAAGGGGGAAAGGAGGTAGAGTTCTGAGAAACATCCAGGTTGTGATCTTTTTTAGTGTGGTGTTGATGGGCCCCGTCCCGGTAAATGCTGAATTCGTGAATGAACCTATTCGGATGGAACATTTTCCTCCCTATTATTATCCGCATGAAGCTGTCGTCTGGGCCGGTGTTCCCATTCAATGGATAAATGCCACCGCGTCTCCTCATACCGTCCAACATGATGATTGTGGAACAGAGAAACCGTGTCTGTTCGATTCCGGGAAGGTCGCACCCGGAAAGACGTACACCCTTCCAGGGCTACCCCCTGGCCGCTATTCATACCACTGTCAAATCCATCCGATTATGGGCGGAACGTTAATCGTAGAGGATCCGAAAGGTAGAACTGCTCCTCCGCAATAGGGTTGCACTCTCTTTCCAGTTGTTGACCATGATATTTTTACTGTAAAAAATTGACGAGACAATCTAACCGAGGAGCACGCATGCCCGATGAAACCTGGGTCGATGTCGGTGGTGCAGACGATTTAAAACATCAGCCGGTGCAGCAAGTGCTGATCGGGCGAACACCGGTGGCGTTAACTTACTTCAATGAGCAGTTCGGAGCGATCAATGGCGCGTGCAACCATGTGGGCGGGCCGTTGGGTGAAGGTACATTGAAGGGAGAGTACGTGGTCTGCCCTTGGCATTATTGGAAGTTTCATTATCGGACCGGCAAAGGGGAACCCGGGTATGAAGAAGACGCGGTGCCGGCCTATGACGTGAAAGTAGAGAACGGGCGAGTCTTGATTCGATCCACGGCAATTTCGAAACGCACGCGTCAAGCACATGAGCCCCATCCGCTTGCTCGAACTCCCCGGAGGGAGGACGGTCCGATTCGGGTTCTTGGACTTTCCACGACCGTGATGACGCCTGATCACCCTCGCTACAGTACTTCAGAAGATTTACTTGAAGTCGGGCTGAAGCATGCCTCGGACAATCTAGAATGTGAAACGCGCTTGTTGCGTCTTCGGGATCTGTCCTTTCGCCCCTGCGAGGGTTTTTATTCCAAATCATCACGGGCCTGTACCTGGCCTTGTTCAATTACGCAGATGGATCCCCATGATGAGATGGACCAGGTCTACGAAGGACTGGTGCATTGGGCTGATGT
>JBGSSO010000136.1:0-1852 GCA_041737015.1 Nitrospirales bacterium | reverse complement strand
TTGACGCCATTCTTGGGCACCAGGCCGCCCACACGATGTCTCTCGTGGGGCAGTTGGTCGATCAAGGCTTTGATGTCCGGGTATATTGCCGGGAACTGTTGGAGCGATGCCGCAATCTGTTGGTGGCTTGCGTGGTACCGTCACGCTCACAAGTGCAAACCCTTCTTGAATTGGGAGACGAGGAAGTCGATCAGGCCATCGCGCAAGCCCAACACCTCTCTGAGCCCTATTTACAGGCTCTTTTTGCCATTTTCTCCAGAACAGAGGACAGTCTTCGAGGAAGTTCCCATCCACGGTTCCTGATTGAAGCCGCCGTGGTGCGAGGAGCGCTTCTTGATCCTGCGACGGTGACCTCTCCCGCAACCGAACAGAAGGCCAGCGCACCCGCTCAATCATCTGTTCTACAAGCAAAAGTATTGTCACCTGTGGCATCGACTCCGCCTCCCACACAACCGGCTAAGATCCAAGCGCCTGCGGAAAAACCGGTGGCTCCTCCAAGCCAGACCCGTCCCAGTGGCGGTGCTACAACGATGTTTCCTTCCACAACACCACCAGGTGCGGAAAAGCCGGTATCGATAAAATCTTCATCTGACAACAGTGAACTCTCCAAGGCTGTTCCCAACGCGGCTTTCCAGCCTTCGTCGGGGCCACCTGTGACGTTAAACTGGGAACTCGTCGTTGAACGCATGATTAACGACCATCCTAATATCGGGAGTTTCCTGGAGAAGGGGAGTGTCGTGACCATGACGGCAGACTCCGTCGTCTTGGGATATTCCAAAAAAGATTCGATTGCTCGCTGGAGAACGGACAAACCGGAAAATCGCGTGCTGATCGGACAAATTTGCGAGGAATTCGCCGGCCGGCCAATAAAAGTCCAAGTCATTGAATTTCAAGACGGCCAGGCTTATCCGCCGTCAACCGGAGAATTACGAGCAAAAAAAAAACTTGAACAGGACCAGGATCTGATTGAAAACGTGAAGGCCCACCCTTTGGTGAAACAAGCATTGGAACTATTTGGGGGAGAAGTCGTATCCGCAGAAAGAACCCCGCAAAATGAGGAGGTACGCTAATGTCTAAAAATCCATTCTCTAATATGGGCAATCTCTTAAAGCAAGCCCAGGCCATGCAAGAAAAAATGGGAAAGATTCAAGAGGAGGCTGCCACGAAAACTGTCGAGGCTTCAGCCGGAGGCGGGATGGTGACCGTGGAAGCCAACGGAGCCATGCAATTAACCAGGCTGACCATCGATCCCGAAGTCTTAAAATCCGGTGACCATGACATGTTGCAAGACTTAATCGTCGCCGCATCCAATGAAGCCTTACGGAAGGCGAAAGAGCTGATGGCCGAAGAAATGAAATCCCTCACCGGAGGGATGGGCATTCCCGGCATGTTCTAACCATGAGGCTGTTGAATTATTACAATTTTTGCCTACTGATCCGCAGCTGAATACCCGAGAGCCATACGAAGAAAAATTACGGGAGTGTTCAAAAAGGCCGGTCCAGCAAGGCCGCAGCCGCTTGGACGGGCGGAGCGTATGAGGGAGTACGTGAGCACGGCCAAGTGGCGAGAACGCAGCTGGCGGCATTTTTCAACACCTCCCAAGCATCAAGCGAGGTTTATTATGCTGGAAACCACTCCAACCAAACACACCAGAGCCAATGGCCAACCACAAGGGCTGGTCGCTCGTCTCAGCCGGGAACTCGTGCGGTTACCAGGCATTGGGCAAAAAACGGCTCAACGATTGGCCTTTCATCTCATGAAAACGGACAGGGAAGAGGCGCTTCGCCTGGCCGATGCCATTCGTGACGTGAAAGAAGGGGTCTCCTTCTGTACCCAATGCCGGAATATTGCC
>JBGSSO010000100.1:0-2304 GCA_041737015.1 Nitrospirales bacterium | reverse complement strand
CATAGCAATTTTATCTTTCACACCAGGAGGGAGAAATCGGTCAGTCCGACACAACAGGATATTGGGTTGAATGCCGATTTCACGAAGTTTATTGACGGAATGCTGGGTGGGTTTGGTTTTGAGTTCCCCAGCCGTTCCGATATAAGGCACCAAGGTGAGATGAATATACAGGACGTTTTCCCGACCAACTTCATAGGGCATTTGTCGAATGGCCTCTAAGAACGGCAAACTTTCAATATCACCGACAGTCCCGCCAATTTCCACGATCACTACGTCTACGTCATGTGCCACATTGAGAATCGTCTGCTTAATGGCATCCGTAATATGGGGGACGACCTGAACCGTGGCTCCAAGATATTCTCCTCTTCGCTCTCTTTGAATCACCGACTCATAAATCCGTCCTGTCGTACAATTATTTTCACGATGCAACTGGACCGTGGTAAATCGCTCATAATGACCCAAGTCTAAATCGGTTTCCGCCCCATCATCGGTGACATAGACTTCCCCGTGCTGATAGGGATTCATCGTACCCGGATCGACATTAATATAGGGGTCCAGCTTCAGAAAAGTGATCGTCATGCCACGGCTTTCTAATAAATGCCCGATAGCCGCAGACGACAAGCCTTTCCCTAATGACGAGACCACTCCCCCTGTCACAAAAAGAAACTTACTCATGATTTTTTCTGGTTAGTTGGATGATGATGACCCACATGTCCTCCCTGTAATCTGTCGACTCCACCATATTGCGCTACCTATTTTCAACCCTCTGTATGGCCCCAAACGGTCTCTCACTCGGCTCACAGGGATTCTTCGATAAAAGACCCTCCGCAGCAATGATATCCTCAGGAGTATCAATACGAATGGATTCGTGCTCTGTTTCCCAAACCATTATGGGAAGGCCATGTTCTAATGCTCGCAGTTGTTCCAATTTTTCCGCTTCCTCAAGATATCCCGTTGGCAAACTGGCAAATCGTAATAGATCTGATTTTCTGAAAATATACACTCCCAAATGCATATAAGCGATACGCGGATTCCCTGAAGGGACTCCATCACGCCAGCAGGGTATCGGACTTCGTGAGAAATACAGGGCCTGCCCGTGGATATCGGTCACCACCTTTACGATTGACGGATTGGTGAGATCCTCTGTGCGGTGTATTTGTCGTTTCAACGTCCCCATTCCCGCCGGAGAAGACACAAAAGGAAGAATGAGATCATCCAGCAACCCAAGGTGCTGAGGAATTTCATCAGCTTGCAAGTTGACAATCACGTCATATTTCAATTGAGAAGCCACTTTCGCCACCCGGTCTGTTCCAGTTCGACAGAATTCCTTGACGAGACAGACTTCTCCACCAAAACTCTTGACCCCTTGCTCGATGGACTCCTGGTCGGTAATCACCAGGATTTGCCCCACTTGCGAAACCTGTTGAACCGCTTCATAGACATGCTGGATAAGGGGCTTTCCAGCTAAGAGAGCGAGTGGTTTTCCCGGAAATCGAGATGATCCGTGGCGAGCGGGAATACACAGACTGACAAGGGAATCAGTTGTGGCCATGGAGTAAGGCCTCTTGAAGTTGGGCCCGCGTCACTGTGGCGGTACCCACCATGCCCACGACAATACCTGCGGCTTGATTGGCTAATACCGCAGCCTCAGGAAGTGAGGCTTTTGCACTCAGCGCTAAGGCAAGAGTACTGATGACCGTATCGCCTGCTCCGGTGACATCATAGACTTGTCGAGCCACAGCCGGGATGGTCCAAGATTGGCCCGTCTTTTCAAAAATACTCATTCCCTCCTCTCCCCTCGTAACAACGACTGCCTGGCATTGTAATTGTTGTTGAAGAGCAAGGCCGATTTGTTCAACCGGAACATCCTGGCTTGTGAGGAACCCTGCTGCCTGTTTGGCTTCGAGATGATTGGGTGTGATAACTGTCACTCCCTGATAATACGCCATATGCTCTACCTTCGGATCCACCACAACCGGCACGCCGAACTGATCAGCCAGGGTATGAATGGCCTTCATCAGGTCCACGGTGATCATGCCCTTCGCATAATCAGAAATCACCAGGCAAGAGACTCCCGGAAGACGGGAAGCCACATGTTTTATCATTTTTTTGGTCTGTTGAGACGAAATGTCATGGCGTTGCTCCACATCAAACCGAACAATTTGCTGATTGTGGGCTACCACTCTCGTTTTTTTAATGGTAGGACGACTAGAATCGACAAACACACCAGAAGTAAATGGGGATGATCGTCGAATGTCAGCAAGGAATTGTTTCCCAACATGATCCGCACCGACCATGCCGCAC
>JBGSSO010000092.1:0-16369 GCA_041737015.1 Nitrospirales bacterium | reverse complement strand
GGGTGCGTCAGAGGCCGATGAGGGTGAAGAGGATTCTGCCGATTTTCAGTTTTAACTCATAAAAATACTAAAAAAAATTTCTCTGGTTCTTGAAGAAATTTGGCAGTCCCGCTATGATCATCTAAAATAAAAAACGCGCATTCAACAAATATTTGTTCCTCGGTAGCTCAGTTGGTAGAGCGTTCGGCTGTTAACCGAATGGTCGCAGGTTCGAGTCCTGCCCGAGGAGCCACATTAACTAAAGCCCTTGCAAGTCCCGTCTTGCAAAGGGCTTTTCTTTTGCCATAGGCAAGCTATCCTGTGAAATTTAAAAAGATAATCCTTCATTTTTTATGAGACTACGTATTTTCATCAGTTCCATAATATTCAAACAACAGCCATTAGCGAGGTCATCGATCAGCGGAAGTTGGAAATTTTGCTATTGTTGTAGAATAGTTTTTGCATTACATAATGGGCTTAGTGAAATCTTGGAATGGGCTGATGTTAGAAATATCGTGCTTTTCTCGAAGAATGGCCAAGCCCTGCTCCATCCAGGGGAGGAATGATTCGCTAGGAAATTTCTTATTATGGTGATGTACAAACAAGCCATTAAAAATGTCCCACTCTTCTCCGAATTAACGGATCAGGAACTCAGCCTGTTAGCCGCTTCCGGGTGTCGCCAAAAGTTTCCTGACAAAAATGTGATATTTCAAGAAGGCGATTCAGGCGAAGTGTTGTTCATTATTTTGTCAGGCAAAGTTAAGGTGCTGTTGACCGGGAAAAACGGTCAGGAATTTATCCTGTCGCATTTAGGTTCAGGAAATTTTTTTGGTGAGATGGCCATCCTGGAATCGGCTCCACGATCCGCATCAGTGATAACGGTGGAGCCTAGTGAATTTTTTTTATTGGGGCAAAAGGCATTGAAGGAACTGTTAACAAACCATCCAGACATTGCTATGAAAATTCTCAAAAACCTTTCCCAACGATTGCGAAAAGTCAGCGAACAAGTTCGCAGTCTCGTGATGTTCGATATGTATGGGCGTGTGGGTCGCTGTCTGCTTAATTTAGCAGAGTTCCAGGATGGGGTGGAGACTCATGGACAATTATTGATTTCCAATCGCCCATCCTTTCAGGAATTAGCCAACATGGTAGGATGCTCCAGGGAAACCTTGAGTCGAACCCTTAAGGCACTCAAAGAAAATGGAAGTCTTACGGTTACCCGGAACACGATCTATATCAATAGATTGTGGCAGTAAAACCACACGGATTTTGTTTGGTAATATTGATTATTTTAAGAAAATATGAAGTTGGCGACCTGGGAGAAGAATCACACAAAGAATGTGATGAATATCACAGACAGGAGGCCTGGAATGGGATAAATTAAAAAAAGGGAGAAGATGATCGGATTTTCTTTCTCTCGGAAGAGAAGATTACCCCCTAGAATTCAAGGACTTAAAATTGGTCGCTCGTACCTGCATTTTTTGAATGTTGCAAGCTGTATAAGTAAGCCTATGAATCATTGCTTTCATTCGAGGGATTAATTGTGAACATTCGGGTATTGGGGGCCCATGGGTCTGACCTTCTTTTGAATGGACCAACCAGTCAGCACATTTGTCGGAGCGTAGGGTTCCTGGTAAATGAAGAACTGATGGTAGACGCTGGAACATTAGCATCAGGACTCACTTTAGAGGAACAAAAACGGATCAAACATATCCTCCTGTCCCACTTGCATTTAGATCACGTCAAAGGCATTCCTCCACTTGTCGATAATATGTCGGGGCAGGTGGACCATCAAATCGTGGTAGCAAGTTTATCCTCGGTTTTAGTTGGACTTCAGAAGCATGTCTTTAACGGTTTGGTTTTTCCGAATTTTTTCCATCTTCCGGAATCTCAATATTCCATGTTACGTGGCGAGGAGTTGGAGCCCAAACGGGAATTACGCTTGTCTCAAAGGATTAGAGTAACCCCCATCCCCGTTAACCATACCGTCGAAACAGCAGGTTTTATTATTCAGGATGACGAGGTGGCCTGGATTTATAGTGGCGATACCTATGTGACGGAAACCCTTTGGCAAGAGGCCGCCCGAATACCGAATTTAAAAGGAGTTTTCATTGAGGTATCCTTCCCCGATTCAATGAGAGATTTGGCCTATCGAAGTAAGCATCTCACGCCAACTCTTCTAGCCCAGGAATATCGAAAAATTGGGAAACCTGATCTGCCCTTGTATGTCTACCATATGAAGCCTACCGTACGAGACCAAATCATTGATGATTTAAGCCATCTGGACATCCCTCATATCAACATATTGGAAGAAGGCCAGGAACTGAAGTTATAGCCTTGTCCTTTTTCGGTTTATCTCTTTTTCCCCTCACGTTCATTTCCCAAGCGTAACCCGCCTCTCAGACTATCGCTTTGACGGTGTTTGGTCCTTCTTCCTACAAACCTGGAACACCTCAGACAATCCCAATATCTGCGTTGGAACCTACGGGGTTTTCATAATCTCTCTCAGAAAAAGAATCTCAATCCATCAGTCCTGTCCTGAATAATTTGGGAGGGAAAATTGAGCATTCGGATTACAAGTCAATACATCTACCTAAATGATGTACTGTGGAAAATTCAAAGGCAAAAAGTTTCCAACCAATAAATGTATCTAAATAGATAAATTATGTATCCAAATGGATACTCTACCGGAGTGCCTGAAATGGCATAACAAAAGGTAAAATATTTTGAAAGCGGAAATATCTGTTTCCAGCCAAATGGTTATCTTCAAAAAAAACGGGAAGAGCACCCAACATATAGATGGTATTGAAGTTGCCTGAATCACCAATAACGTGATCAAAATCACAAAAACCATGAGCATCAATCATATCAATGGCACGAAGCTCCCAATAACATGAGAAAGGAATGTAGCTGTCGCGACAGAGATACAGACAGAGTAGCCTCGGCTCGTTTCTGAACACGCAATCGTTTCTTCCTAACGAACCTCGCCTGTCTGGGTTTCGTTCCTTGCCGTCGCCAAGGAATTCATGACGAAAGGAGTCGGATTCGAAGGTAGGTAGAAGGTGCGGACCACGGATGTTCCCTCCTCCTCACAAGTTCAGACATCGGAAAACAGGATTCGTCAAGTCGTTGAGGCATAGGAACGATTCGATGACCCGTTATGCACAAATGGTAGGGAAGGAACGTGCCCATGCAACAAGAAACCGTCATCTTTAACCGACAGGTCATCCGTCTCTTCAAAGGTATTCTCAAAGCATGGGAACAATGGGTGGATGAAGTCGAATATGTCAAAAACCCAAAAGGGCACGGTGTTGAGAGCAAAGATTTGGATCCACAAATTGTCAGAAAAAAAGAAGGAGATCCGAATGGCAGAATCATGAACCCGTAACGTGCTCTAACCTTCGTACGCTTTCTCCCCTCGCGTCATCCGACGCCTCGTGTCGTCAAAGCCTCCGAATCCAAACAACGGGATCGTCTCCGGAAAATCTGAGGGAAAGAGGAGTGAAAGACCGTATTGATATTCGTACCCAAAATCCCCCCGGTTTCTGCTCTACCAAAACATCGAAATGAGAGAACAAAGAACGCCATCCCCTAAACAAAGGTGAAATATGACCATGAACGCGGGCACTGTCTTTACCCCTTGGGTACTTTGCATCAGCTTCTTGGCAGTCGGGCTTACCACGTCGGTCACCTCGGCAGCAGAATGCAATCCGATTGTGGCTACGGCCGTGTCCGTTCAAGGAAGGGTGGAGGCGCGCCGCGTGAATGTTTCGCAGTGGCAGCCGGTGAGTCTCAACGATATCTTCTGTGCCGGGGATCGCATTCGGGTAGGTGACGGAAGCCGGGCGGATATAGTCCTTGCGAATCGAGCGGTACTCCGGTTGGCTCAAAACACCACCATCACCCTGGGAGGAGTTCTAAAAGAGCAGCCTGTTCGGGTCGACCTCATAAAAGGTGCCACATATTGTTTCAGCCGCGCCACTCGCGGCCGAGAGGTACGCACCCCATTCGTCAATGCAGGTGTGGAGGAAACGGAAGGATTGATTCGGATCGGAAACACTCAAACGGAAATCACCATCCTTGATGGGAAGGGTATGGCCGTCAACGACGAGGGAACGTTTTCACCCACCGGGGGACAATCGGTCGTGTCGGAAAAAGAACAAGCGCTGATGTAACAAAACGTCGTGAAGCCGCAGGAGGCTGAAGAGGGGATCCGGTTAGGAGTCACCGGTACGCCAAGGTTCTTTGTTAATGGCCGTCTGCTTTGGGGGCGCTTCCTCTTGAAGATTTCGTTCAGATGATCGAAGAACTCTCTCGTTCATCCTTGGCAAAGGGACAAGCCAATCATTAAGAGTAAGCGACAAGTGTTATGCAACGTGGAATCAAACCATGAATTGGCCGGCTGTATGAAATTTTATGAATCATGTAGGTATCCTGTATGGGATCCTGCACTCAACCTCATGGGAGAAACACCTGTGGATTTAGAATGCAAACTATCCTCGTTTCAGAGGTCGGTCCCGGACCGGCGTAAAGAGCCTCGCCGGATTGAAGATCGACGATTGATACAACGCAACCGGGAGTTGGAAGCGGCCCGTCGCATGACGGAAGTGCTTTTCCAGAACCTTCACACCGATGAACTGGTTGAAAAAACACTCACCACGGCTCTGGAGGTTGTTGGAGCCGAGAGCGGATCCATTCTTCTCGCCAGTCAGGATTCCGAGGAGCTGGTGTTCCGGCATTCCATTGGAGCCAGCCCGGTGGAAGCCGGCACGGCGATTCCATGGGACAAGGGGATTGCCGGCGCCGTGTTTCATTCGGGAATGCCGATCGTGATTCCGGATGTCAAACGGGATCGGCGCCATTATGCGGAGATTGATGTGCTAACCGAGCACGTAACACGGGATATGATCGCTCTGCCGTTAAAACGGTGGGAAGGAAAGCCTATCGGTGTGTTGGAAGTCCTGAACAAACGCGAATCGCTTTTGGATGAGGAAGATGTGGCCATCCTGACAATTGTGTCAGCCCTTGCCGCTAGCTCGATTGAGCAATCCCGTCTTCATCGGGAGGCGAAACTCGCTGTCATCGTCCGAATGTTGGGTGATGTCAGTCACGACATTAAGAATATGTTGATGCCGGTGTTATCAGGGGCCCAATTATTGGAAGATGAATTAGACGAGCAATTTCCTCATTGGATCCAAGTGAAGATGAAAGGGGCTGAGACGAGTTATGCCAATTGTCAGGAACTCACGGGTATGATTGTGAACAATGCCAGGCGGATACAAAGGCGCGTGCGGGAAATTGCCGATGCGGTCAAAGGCGTCACGAGTCCTCCCCATTTTGCCCCCTGCCAGATATCCACGGTGGTGAGGGCCGTGTTCGAAACCCTTAAACCCTATGCGGCGGAGCAGTCGGTCCACCTTGAAACAGACGGTCTGGACATACTCCCTGTGATTGAAGCTGATGAACACCGTCTCTTTACCGCTTTTTTTAATCTCATCAGCAATGCCATCCCGGAGGTCCCCGGAGGAGGCCTGATCTGGGTCTCTGGAAAGGAGGACAAACCCGGGGTGGGGATTCTTGTCACTGTTTCGGACAATGGTCGGGGCATGTGTCCAGAAGTGCGGGATCGCCTTTTTCATTCCGAGGCCATCAGCACCAAGCGGGAAGGGACAGGGCTGGGGACCAAAATTGTCAAAGATGTGGTGGATGCCCATGGAGGACGTATTTATGTAGAGAGTGAGCTGGGTGTGGGCACAACGTTTTATCTGCATCTTCCTGTTCACCCTCCTCCACCAAGATTGTGAAAATAGTCAAGGCGGCTGGTCTCTCTTCGTAAGGAAGGCTGATTGGTGTGCTTCTCAGAGATCGACGAGGATGGACCTGATGGGATAGGTCGTTCAGGAACACCCACGTGGGTCAGGGGGTACTGAGGGTTCTGGCGGCATCTTCAGGAATGAGATGGCCAGAATCAGAGGAGAATCATTCGTGGCCAAAATCTTAAAGGCCGGCATGTTTGGTCTGCTCATCGGTATCGTTGGAGTTGTCCTCAGTGTTGTCCCTCTCTCTCGCAGTTTTGAAGAAGATCTTGGATTAGGTCTCCTGTTCCAATTACGAGGGGTCAGGCCGCCACCGACTGACGTCGCGGTCGTGAGTATTGATCATGATTCCTCCGCGCATTTCAATGTTCCTGACAATCCCGATGAATGGCCTCGCTCGCTTCATGCGCGGCTAACGGACCGACTGGTGCAAGCCGGAGCCAGGGTCATTACCTTTGACGTGGATTTTCTGGAAGCCCGTTCGCCGGAGGAGGATGTATTTTTTGAAAAAGCTATTAAAACAGCCGGGAATGTTGTGTTGGCGGATACGTTGATCGCCAAGGACGTTCCCATGGGTTTGACGGCAGAGGCCAGCGCTGACGCGTATGGCATTGGGAAAATCTCGAAGCCACTTGCGCCCTTCAAGGAAGCGGCCGCCGGAACCGGGCCGTTTGTGCTTCCAAGGATCCCGTTTAAGGTGCACCAGTATTGGACGTTTCAACAAGGAGCGGGCGATGCGCCAACCTTTCCCATTCTGGCACTTCAAATTTTTTCTTCACCCGTCTATTCACGGCTTATTCAACTTCTTGAGCAGGTCCGTCCCAATTTAACCGGCCAACTTCCGAATGATTTTGAGTCGGCACGAACCAGCAAAGGCCTGGTGGAGTTAGTGCGGAATATCAGAAAACTCTTTGAGGGCGATCCACGTCTGGCAGAGGACATGCTCAAGGCCATCGGGCATGCGGGATCTCACCCAGCCGATGTGAAGAGCTTCCAGCAACTCAACGCGCTCATCAAGGTTTACGGAAACGCGCACAGCCGTTATTTCAATTTCTATGGACCTCCACGGACCATTTCCACGATTCCGTATGATCAGGTCCTGGATTCCAAGCCTGACGCTACCATGGGTGCCCGAATTGATCTGACAGACAAAGCCGTCTTTGTGGGACTTTCCGAAATTTTGCCGAGGGGACGAAAAGATAGTTTTTACACGGTGTTTTCCCAGGCGAATGGCGTTTTTATTGGAGGCGTGGAACTAGCCGCCACGGCTTTTGCCAATATGCTGGAGGACTCGTCCGTCATACCCATGAGTCTGCCTGCCAAAATGTGGCTTCTCCTGTGTTGGGGCCTGCTGGTGGGGGTCATTTGTCGTATGGTCTCAACGGTATTGGCGGCCGGCGCAGTCCTTGTCTTAAGTCTCCTGTATCTCGGGGGGGCCGCCTATGCATTTCAGAACGCCTTCACGTGGTCTCCCCTCGTGGTTCCGTTGTTCGTGCAGGGTCCGTTGGCGTTCGGGAGTGCGGTCTGGTGGAACTCGTACCAGACCGATAAGGAGCGGAAGCATATCCGCAAGTCCTTTGGGTACTATCTGCCCAATGAGGTGGTGGATGCGCTGTCCCGTGACCTCGGCAATCTCAAGGGAGGTCCTCAAGTCGTGTATGGAACCTGTCTGTTTACGGATGCCGCGAATTACACGACCTTATCGGAAAAACTGAATCCACAGGAGCTGAGCGTTATGCTCGGGAAATACTTTGACGCGCTCTTTACGCCCGTCCGCCACCATGGTGGGCTCATCGTCGATCTGAAGGGAAATTCGATTCTTGCGATCTGGAAAGCGACCCAGGATGAGCTGGGCCTGAGAAAGCAAGCGTGCTTCGCAGCCTTGGATATTGCGAAATCTGTTGATCGATTTAATCAAGGGGTGGGGCCATACCGTCTTCCCACAAGGATCGGGTTGCATTGCGGGCAGTTTACCATCGGAACGGAGAGGGCTGTCGATCATTCTGAGTCTCGTCCAGCCGGAGATGTGGTGAATATGGCTTTCCGGGTGGAAAGATTTAATAAGTATCTTGGAACGACAATCGCCGTGACGGGCGATGTCGTCCATGGACTTGAAGCAGCCTTTCTCCTGAGAGAGCTTGGACAATTTAAGCTCAAAGGAAAAGAGCAGTCGCTTGTCATCCACGAACTCATTAGTCGCCTTGAGGAGTCTGACCAAAACCGAATGAAAGCGAGTGGGATCTTTGCCAAAGCCCTTGGGTCATTTAGAATTCAAGATTGGAATGTCGCAAGAGAAATGTTTTCTCAGTATGTTGACCTTGTAGGGGGAGATGGACCTTCGGAATTGTATCTCCAACTCTGTGAACAGTACAGCGAAAATCCTCCTCCGGAACCATGGGACAAGGTGGTGACACTAGAAAAAAATAGCCCTGGCTTTATCTGACCCTCCTTCCGCTTCTTCTCCAGCAGTGCGTTTCGTGACAATGTTCATGTCTTTCTCAGATGGCATGGTTTCCCAGTGTCCAGAAATCCACTTCAAAATCGTGACATCTGATTTCTTAATTCTTTTGTCCTCTGAATGGTAAGAAGCATGGGAATAATCTTTTACCCAGGCTGTTGTCCCGAATCGCCAAGATTGGCGGCACTCGAGATCCTATTCAGACGCAAACTGATCCAGCATCAATCTTTTTAAAGGGGTAACGACGAGAGCCTGAATTTTTTTGTCTTATTCATTCGGACTCCGTGAGAGAGGAGCCAGTCCGGGAAGGTTCGAATGTCACCAGGTACACCTTTCCCTTGCGTGGTCCCTTCAAGACCCAACAAGCTTTTTTTTTTAAATTTTGCTACCCTTTTCCGGTAACCCTCCAAATGTGATACGGCTATGGTGAAAAATAGGTCAACATGGACGTCATTGGGGAGTCAGATGTGAATCCCTCGAACCACCTGGATCGCAAAGAGCGGGAACTGGAAGCCGCCCGGACAATTAGCCAGGCGCTTTTTCAGCATCTCAGCGTTGAAGATGTGGTGGAACAAGGATTGAAGATAGCCTTGGAGGTTGTGAACTGCCGGGCCGGTTCCGTGTTGTTGGCCAATCCGGAAACGAAGGAATTGGTGTTTTACCATTCAATTGGTGACCAACCACTCAAAACCGGAACGGCGTTTCCATGGACGCAAGGCATTGCGGGATCGGTGTTCGCCACAGGAGAACCTATGGTGATAAAAGATGCGAAGGAAGATCAGCGTCACCTTGAGAAAATCGATGAACTGAGCGGATTCCACACCAGGGACATGATTGCCATTCCCCTTAACCGATGGGAAGGACATCCCATTGGGGTCCTGGAGGTGATGAACAAGCGGGTTGACAGGTTAAATCAGGACGACGTGGCCATCTTAATGATCATCGGGGCTTTCACGGCACTGGCCATCGAGCAGGCGCGGTTATTTCAGGAAGCCAAATTAGCGGAGGTGGCACGAATCCTGGGAGACATTGGGCATGATGTGAAAAACATGCTGATGCCGGTCCTGTTTGGGACGTCCCTCCTGAGAGATGAGGTGAACGACGTCTTCGCCGATCTTCCCAGGTTTGATCCTGACAAAGGCCGAGCGAGCCATGAATTATGCCTGGAAGTCATTGAGATGGTGGCGAATAACGCCAAACGGATTCAAGAGCGCGTCAAAGAAATTGCCGATTGCGTGAAGGGTTTGACGAGCCCCCCACGCTTTGCCCCTTGTAAGCTTCACCATGTTGTCGCTTCGGTGTTTGATACCTTGAAGCTGGCGGCTCAAGAAAAAGGGATTACCCTGGTTCATGAAGGAATTTTGGAGTTACCGGTGATACAAGCCGATGAATCACGGCTGTTCAATGCCTTTTATAACCTTGTCAATAACGCCATTTCCGAGGTTCCCAATGGTGGCTCTATTACGATTAAGGGACAAATGGAAGCCATGGGAAAGACCGTTCATGTGTCGGTGATTGATACCGGGCGAGGAATGCCGGCCGAAATTCGAGATACGTTATTCACTACCAGGGCTATAAGCCGGAAACAGGGTGGAACCGGGTTGGGAACAAAAATTGTCAAGGATGTTATCGAAGCTCATTCGGGAGTCATCGCCGTAGAGAGTGAATTGAAAAGAGGAACCGTTTTTCACATTCATTTGCCCATGGAAGTATCCACAAAGTTTTCTTCGGATCATGTGTCTTCGTAACCTTTTGAAACACGGGTAGGAGGCGTGAACAATGTTGTTCCCCATTCATGACCCATCCTAAACCCGTTCCCGCTTGTGATCGTAAGCAAAGGGCAGATATCTTCCAGCTTTCTTTTTCATTCATAAGGTACCTGAGTCGTTAAGGGGATTCCTGTGGGCCATTCTCCGGTTCGTTCTCCCGCCTTTCACATTGGAGTTATGACTCTCCTGGTCTTTCTGGGTGTTATGGGGCTTCGATGGGAAGGCTTCCTGGAAAGTGCGGAACTGGATGCCTACGATTGGTCAATGCGTCTTCGTCCGACCAACACAAGGCCCAGTCATCCGATTACGCTGGTGTCTATTACGGACCAGGATATTCGTACATTAGAGCAATGGCCGGTTACGGATGAAGTCCTCGCCAGAACCTTAGACATCATGACGGCACATCAGCCTCGAGCGATCGGAGTTGATATCTATCGAGATTTGGAAGTGCCGCCGGGTCGGCAGGAATTGAACCGGGTCCTTGAGGCGCATCCGGAAATTCTGATGGTCATGAAATTCGGGAAGATTGAGAAGGGGGGTATTCCCGGTCCGGCCATGTTGCAAGGCACGGATAGTATCGGGTTTAACGATGTGGTCGTGGATTCCGGGGGGATCGTTCGCCGGGGTCTCTTATTCTTGGATGATGGAATAAATTTCTATCGGTCGTTTTCTTTGCTGCTCGCTCTGCAATATTTACAGCAGGAGAGTATCGTCCCAAAACCGGCCGTTGAAAATTCTGACTGGGTGCAACTTGGGGAAACGGTCATCCGCCCCTTCGAATCGCATGATGGGGGCTATGTGAAAGCCGATGCCCTGGGGTATCAATATCTGTTGGATCTTGAACGGGGGGAGAGCGTCTTTCCTACCATTTCTTTGGGAGACGTTCTGGCAGGGACATTCAATCCGGCATTGATTCAGAACCACATCGTGCTTATCGGGGTGGTCGCCCAAGGCGTCAAAGATTATTTTTACACCTCGCAATGCGGAACACTCACGGTATGTCCCTCAATTCCCGGAGTTGAGCTGCATGGCTATATGGTGCACCAACTCCTCCGCTTAGCGAAGGGGGAGGGCCAGTCCCCCATTGCGACGTTTCCAGATTCCGTGGAAACAGGCTGGATCGGGCTATGGGTGCTTGGGGGAGGATTCATCGGCGGGTGGATTCGAGGGGCATGGCGTTTCTCCTTGGCCGTGCTCATTGGGATTGTGCTGCTAAGTGGAGTGGTGGTGAGCGGGATGATGTATGGGAAGTGGATCCCGTTTATCCCTCCAGTCATGGGATTGGTGGCCAACGCCATGGTGGTGACAGCCTGGCTTTCGAATCGGGAAAAGCAGGACCGGACACTCCTGATGTCGCTTTTTTCCAGGCATGTATCTTCTGAGGTGGCCCAGGCTGTCTGGGAGAAACGGGAGCAATTTCTGGAAAAGGGCCGGCTGCGCCCACAAAAATTGTTTGTGACGACATTGTTTACGGATCTTGAAGGGTTCACCACTGTCGCAGAAAACATGGAACCCAACACGGTATTAGACTGGCTCAACACGTATATGGAACGAATGGTAAAAATCATCAATAACCATGATGGGATGGTGGATGATTATCATGGAGACATGATCAAAGCGGATTTCGGAGTGTTCCGGCTGGGACAAACTGAAGAAAACAAACGGCAGGATGTCAAAAATGCGGTTAGTTGTGCTGTGGCCCTGGAACAGGAAATGCGCCATCTCAATACTCAATGGCAACAGCAAGGGTTGCCCGAGGTGCGTATGCGGATAGGCATTCAAACGGGACCGGTTGTCGTCGGAAGTCTGGGCAGTGAACAACGGCTGAAATTTACGACCATTGGAGACTCCGTGAACATTGCCTCCCGATTAGAAAGTTTCCAAAAAGACTCGTTGGAGACCTGGTCCAAAGATGAGGTCTGCCGCATCCTTATTGGAGAGACGACCAAACAATACCTCGGGGACCATCCATGGGGACTCAAAGAAGTCGGCATGATCACGCTAAGGGGGAAAGCCAACGGCATTTCCGTGTATCGGCTATTCACGAAGACAGCTGATCCGGAAAAACAGTCGGCTATGACTTCCATGGAACAAGCCTGAGGATAGGTCATGGGCCTGGGATTTCGGGTGGTACGCGGATAGCCTTCCAAGGGGACGGGGAAAGTGGGGGGTGCCTGGCTGAGCAGTTGCCTTGTCCATTCACACCTGGTCATAATGTGTACACTTGATGCTTCCTGTTGTGGGGTGGCGTTGGGACCAGGGATATAGTGAGGAACACAGCCATGCCGAGTCGATCCGGGAAACAAGAAATCTCTCCCAAGAGAATAGACCTCCCCGAAACGTTTCTGCTTCAGATCAACCAGGAGCAGGAATTACGAGCCTTGTTACAACTCATTGAAAAAGAATCACGCCGGTTACTAGAGGCAGAGGGGATCAGTGTGTTTCTGCTGGATCGGAAGGAATGTGAGTTGTGGTTTCCCCTCCCTGTGAGCGGGAAGGTGCTTCGACTGGATGCTCGCTTAGGAATTGTCGGCGCCTGTGTGGCGACCGGAGAGCTGATTAACGCCAAGGATGTGCAATCGGACTCAAGGTTTTTCTCCGGTATCGACGCACAAATCAAGCGAGAAACGCAGACCCTGTTGGCGCTGCCGGTTCGGGACAGCACCGGAGAAATCATCGGGGTGTTTGAAGCCGTGAATAAAAAGGGCAAGGGGTTTACAGTCCCAGATGAAATTGTGGCTCAGACGTTAGTTGATGCCATCGCCATCCCTCTTCAGAAATTCCATGTGATGGAACAATTGCGGCGGGAACGCGAACGGTTGCAACAGGAAAACGCGCATTTGTGGAAAGAGGTTGAGGGACAGTTCTCCACGAAAAAGCTAATGGGAAACAGCCTGCCCATGCAGCGACTGATTAGAGTCATCGATCAGGTCCGGGATAGTTCAGTAGATGTTCTTATTACCGGAGAAAACGGAACCGGGAAGGAATTGGTGGCCAAAGCCATCCATTACAGCAGCCCGAGAGCCCGTCAACCGTTTGTCGCAATCAATTGTGCCGCTCTACCCGAAACCTTAATTGAAAGTGAATTATTCGGCATCAGCAAAGGTACCGCGACGGACGTGGATGCCAGAATAGGCAAATTTGAACAGGCCAATAAGGGTTCGCTGTTTCTGGATGAAATTGGAGACCTCGGCGTAAGCGCGCAGGCCAAAGTGTTACGGGTGCTGCAGGAGCGAGCCGTCGAACCGGTGGGGAAGCGGGAGGCGGTTCCCCTCGATATCAGGATCATTGCGGCCACCAATAAAAACTTAGAAGCCGCCATTAAGGCCGGCGCGTTTCGAGATGATCTCTATTATCGGCTCAAGGTTATTCATGTCCATACGCCGGCCTTACGGGAGATCCCGGCAGATATCCCCCTGCTCGTCAATTATTTTCTGGACCTATCCAGCTCGCAGATGGATCGACCCAGAAAAAAACTGTCCGCGAAGGCGATGCAGCGGTTCATGGAATATTCGTGGCCGGGAAATATCCGGCAGTTAGAAAATGAAATAAAACGGTTAATGGTCATGGTTCGTGGAACGACGATAAACGAGGAAGTGCTCGAAGAAGGTATCCGATGCCCTGTCCAAATGACCGGAGGCACCGTAGATCCGAAAGGCCGGAGTCTTCATCAAGCCGTGGATGAATTGGAGCAACGCATGATCAAGGAGACCTTGTTGGCCTGCCGGTTCAATCAGGTCCAAACGGCCAAACGGTTGGGCTTAAGCCGGCAGGGACTCATCAAAAAAATCAAACGTCATAACATTCAGGTCAACCACTTACGGGATGAAGTCTACGAATCCCCCTGACGGTTCATTCCGGCCAAAATCCTTCGCGAAAAATAGGGCTATTCCAATCAAGAAATGAGTGGGAAAATCAGGATCTGCTCCTTGTTTTCACCAAGCTGAATTGGCCAAGTCTGCTGAGCGCTTATAGGGGGGAGGCGAAATATTGTCAATCAAAGGTTTACAGGTTACAATTCTGGTTTATGCGTGTAAGCTGGAACGGTGATAGAGAGTTTTAAACACAAGGGCTTGAAGAAGCTGTTTTTAGATGATGACCGGCGGAAAATACCGGCGGCGCACAGTGAAAAAATAGCGCGGATACTGGGGCGTTTGAATGAAGCGGGTACGGTACAGCACATGGCCTTGCCCGGATACCGGCTTCATTCCCTTAAAGGCGATTTGGCGGGTTTTTGGGCTGTGTGGGTTTCAGGAAACTTGCGAATCATTTTCCGGTTTGAAAATGGTCAGGCGTATGATGTGGATTTAATGGACTACCATTAGGAGAAGAGCGATGCGTATGAAAAATCCCCCTCATCCCGGGATATCAGTTTGGGAAGATTGTATGCAACCGCTTGGCCTATCTGTAGGAAAAGGGGCCGAGATACTCGGGGTATCGCGGCAGTTCTTGAATAAGCTCGTGAAGGGCAAGGCAGGGATTTCCGCGGAAATGGCGATCCGTTTGGAAAAGGCCTTCGGCGGCGGGGCAGAGACGTGGTTGCGTATGCAGGCAGCCTTTGATCTTGCCCAAGCGGAAAAGCATTCCGGGAAAATTAAGGTTAGGCGTGTGCCAGAGCTAGCTGGAACCGCCCAGGGATAACCCCCCCAATCAATCAGGTCCAAACGGCCAACGGTTGGTCTTAAGCCGGCAGGGACTCATCAAAAAAATCAAACGTCATAACATTCAGGTCAACCACTTACGGGATGAAGTCTACGAATCCCCCTGATATCCGAATTGCTCTTCAAAGTTTTCTCTCAAGATCCCACCCAGCCCACCTGGGCATTCTTCTCTTTCCCTTAAAAATCATCAGCATCGATAAACCATTCCTTTGTCCAAAAGGGTAGTCCCGCTTCAAAGGGGATTGAGGCGTAAGCATTAGTTCCAATTCCGGGGTCATGCGGCTAAGAGAAAATCCAGGGCAATGTTGCTCGTCGCCCTTTGCGAAGTTGGAATACCCAAAGCCATTCTCCCTCGCTGAATTAATACTGTTATGTATCCAATCAGATACGCGTTGTATCTGATTGGATACGCGTTCTACGCTGAACAAGAACCCAACTTCGCCTCATAGCATTAAGGATAGCCGAGGAAATCACTATAAAATGAAGGATGAGAGTTGTTGGGTGGAGGTGTTGGAGGTTATTGCGGAATGCGGCATTGCACTTGCTTTTCTTGAAATTGTTTTCGGTTTCAATGAAAATTCTGTGTCAATCTTCAAAGCTAGTTTGAAAGGATCGTACTTTCATGAAGAGGAAGATTTCATATAAGACAATAAGCTTATTCTGCATTGCTGGCCTGACTCTCTTAATTGGTATCCAAGTAGGGTTTGGTGCAGAAATGCCACCTCAACCTGAACAAAGACCAAATCAGAATGGAAACAAGAATGAAATATCCAAACCAAAGCTTCCAATAATGCCTGAACCGTTTTTTAAAGACGGCCCAGGCCCTAAGAACTTGGCTGTTGAGGGCGAATTTCTCATAAAACTTACAGACACATTACTTCAAAAATTAATAAACGAAAAATCCATTATTTCCACAAAAGACGCCATGAAGATCTGGCGTGAACACTGGCTGGATCTGAAAAAGAAAGGATTGACAGGCCATAAGGAGAAGTCTTTTCTCTCTGAAGAAAACCTGAAAAAATTAGGAGAACGAACGAAAGCGCTCGAAGAAGTGAAAATTATTATGGAAAAGTCGAATTCATTCAAATCCAAGCCTGAAATCCTTCAAACCATGGAATTGCTGGGAATTCTGGTAGTGAAAACAATTGGAAAAGGCGAGAAGGCAGATCACCTGAAAATGGAACTTCTCAATGCCATTAAAGAGGCAAAGCCGGATATTATTAATGATATCCATAAAGATATTCTTGTTGAGCAGAATTATAAAATCGAACTTCAAACCCAGAAGGTACCCAATGATTTCTTTTGGCATAAAGATCTGGATGTTCAATTGTCTGATGGCCCGAAATTATCCGCTTTATGGGGGTTGGATAAAATAAATATGAAGGAGGCTTGGGAAACGGCAGAGATTGATTGGACTCAGCCGGTAAACGGAGACATTACTTTGGCGGTTATCGACACGGGAATCAAAGTCGATCATCCTGATATTGAACGAAACCTATGGAAAAATCCGGAAAATATCGACGGCAATGACTTGAATGGATATAAGGATGACATTCATGGAGCAAATATTCGGGCCAAGATGAACAGAGAAAATTGTGAATTTCCGGATAAGCAAATCGAGGGCGACCCTTTTGATGAAATGAGACACGGAACGCATGTGGCGGGAATAGCGGGGGCGATTGCAAA
>JBGSSO010000015.1:0-33097 GCA_041737015.1 Nitrospirales bacterium | reverse complement strand
CGCAATCGCCCGTCCGTCCGGCCGGGTTTCATGCCCCTTCACCGACTTCGCCGTCGACACGTACGGCGCATGTTTGGCCATCGTGACGTGATACGGAAAGGCCGGGTTGTACTTCGCCCGGATCATCAACCGCGCCACCTTGTAATAAGGATCACTGGGCTTCCAGCCACGATACGGCCGGTCCACCGGGTTGCCATCGACGAAGACATAATCCCCGTCGTTGATCCCACGATCTTTGGCCGCTTGCGGGTTGATGTGAATTTGATGCTCACCCACACCTGGCGTCCGCTTATCCATCCGATAGGCATCGCCAAAGTTGGATTCATACATCTGAACCCAGTCGTTCACCGACCATTGGCTATGCACCCGATGCCGGGTCTTCGGCGTCACGCAATAGAACTGATACCCCTTCTCCCAGAGTGGATTGGAGTACCGTTTAATTTCCGCCCATGGCAACTTGATGTTGCGGACGGTTTTATCGTCATGATGTTGCGCCGTAATCGGAATTCCATAGTCATCCGGTCTGACGTACGGATTGGACGACATGATCGCATTTGGCAAGTATGGAGTTGCTTCCGTCCCTTCACGATGCGAGATGAAGTTTTCCCCATACTCAATGGCTTCAGGCTCCACGCGGTAATTCTCGTACCGGCCTGATCGGGTCCACTGAGGTTTCGACTCGTTGGTCTCCTCCCAGAATGGATGGCGAGGATACGTCCGACACATCACCATCCAGCCCTTTTCCGATTTCAACATCACATCCGCGTTGTAGCCATACGCAGTGGTACTGGCATCTAAAATTCGTTGCAGGTACACGTCCACACGATTGTCATACACAAACTTGAAGTAATCGCGGAATCGGCCATCACCCGTCATTTCGCTGAGTTTGGCCGCGACGCCCGCTACCGTATCCAAATCGTTCCGCGTGTCATACAACGGTCTGATTCCACCCTTCCACACTTGGAACCAAGGATTAGACACCGTCGCCGTATGCTCTGGATACGTAAACTCCATCCAGGTATTGACGGCAAACGATATGTCATTGTGATTGACATCAGACGTCATCTCCACATCCTGATTGACCAACGTTTCAATGTGCGGATCGACGTTCTTCACCATGTCATAATGATGCTTGGCGTTGTTCAACACGTTCACGTTAGCCACCCACCGGAATTTACTTGGGGTTGGCATGTGCGTTTTACCCGTAAACACCCGACGGCCATACTTTGGCGTATTCACAATCAACGCCGTATCGCCGTGGTTCCAATAGGCCACTTCTTCCCCGTAGTAATACCCTTTGACATGAATTTCTTTGCCATGGGCATTCGGATCCGTCGTAATCTTAAACGGATTTTCTCCGGTATGGGTGCCTAACCCACCGCCGCCCCAGGGGGTGGCATTCCAAATTCCGGCCTTGTAGTTACCCGCCCAAGTATGTTGACCAGTTCCAAATTTTCCGACGTTGCCCGTCACAATCAATACCATCGCCGCGCCTCGGGCAATGATGGTTTGATGGAAGTAATGGTTCGTGCCTTCCCCGTTGTGAATGGCCGCTGGCTTAATCGTCCCGGAATCTCGCGCCCAACGTACAATCAAGTCCTTCGGGCAGCGGTTGATTTGATGGACGGTATCCAAATCATAGTCCTGCAGATGGACTTGATACATTTGGAAAATCGGCATGACGTCCACTTCCCGGCCACTGAGCAGGGTCACCCGGTACGTGCCCGTCAAGGCCGAGTCAATCCCACTCTTGCGATAATGCCAACCCACTAATTCCCGATGAAGGGGCACTGCTTGGTTCTTATTAAGGTCCCACACCATAAAACCGCCCAAACGCGCAATGACATCAGGCTTCATGGTTTGCACTTTGCCGGAATACGATTTGGCAAAATCAGGGAAGGCATAATCCTTAATCACTTCCCGGGGATCCAGGTATTGGAGGGTATCCGTCCGAACCAAAATTGGCATGTCCGTATACGCTTGACAAAAATCATAGTCGTACATGTTCTCGTCAAAGATGATTTTCAATGCACCCAGGAATAAAGCTCCATCAGTCGCTGGTCGTACCGGCATCCAATAGTCAGCCCGGTAGGCTGTGGGGTTATATTCCGGAGTGATGACCACCAACCGGGCTCCCCGCTCAATGCTCTCCAGCTTCCAATGCGCTTCCGGCATCTTATTTTCCACGAAGTTCTTACCCCAACTCGTGTTCAATTTCGAAAACCGCATGTCATTCATGTCGACATCTGAGGCCTGGACACCATTCCAGAACGGATGGGCAGGGTTTTGGTCACCGTGCCAGGTGTAGTTCGACCAGTACCGACCACCTTGCGCTTGATCTGGTTGAACTTTTCTGATGTAGGTATCTAATAAGGCCCCGCAGCCTCCATTCATCCTGGTAATGCCCATTTTCCCAATCAAACCTAAAATGGGCATTCCGGCCCTGAATTTAAAGGCGCGAATCGCTGACCCTTTGGTCATTTCGATCATTTCCGGTGGATAGCCTTGCTCCCTCAAACGACGAGCACCCGCTTCTCCGCTATACCGCTCAGCAATGATGATCATGGCTTTCGCTAAATACGTAAACGCGGTATCCCAGGACACCCGCAACATATCATCCAAATAGCGGGCATTAAATTTATATTTGGTCATGATGGCCGGGGTGAATTCCGGACTCCCGTCATCCATCCAAGCTTTCCAGCCCCGCCGCATCAAGGGACCCTTCAGCCGGTACGGTCCATATACCCGCCGATGCATCGTATAGCCCTTCAAGCACATCCGCGGATTGTGTGCAAACGTCCCACGGTTGCCATAGAGGTCTTCATAAGTTTGATGATCGTAATTTTGCTCCACGCGCATGACGACCCCGTTCCGGACAAAGGCCCGGATACGACAGGCATGCGTGTCATTCGGAGAACAACACCAGGTAAACGAACTATCATAGCGATATTGATCGTGGTAGACCCGCTCCCAGGAACGGTCAGGATATTCCCCGAGAGGATTCCCGACTTCAATGACCGGCTGTAACGCCGTTAAGGCCAAGGCCTTATCGGCCAATGCGACCGCTGCGACTGTTCCCGCTGAAACTTTCAAGAATTGCCGTCTAGAAAGAAACATTGCTTACACCTCCTAAGTGAGTGCAGGACATTAAGTCCATGATTTAATTCTCAAATACAAACTCAAAACTCCCTATCACCTCCTTTACAAAAATAAAATTTTGGTCAATTAACAATACTTAACTTCCAAATTTAATTCATGTTGAGGAAAAACATAGCATTAATGAAAATTTGCAAGATTTGAACCTTTTTCATTTACCATGGAAATATCATAAGTCATTGTATAAATTATAAAAAATACCAATTAGATTTTTTTCAAAAACAAAATGGTTCCAAATGGTAACACATTCTTTTCCTTTCCAATGCCTACTTCCTGCTTAAACCATATAAAATAATTACAATAAGATATTGAATTTTATAATAAAATTACCATTCAAGGATTGCACTATTCCACAAAGATACCAATTGGTAACAATTAATTGAACGGTAACACCAGTTTATTCCAAACAATATTCACCAGCAATAATCACAAATCTCACTTTTGGCATGCGATTAACCTTCTCATGTCAAATTGCTCCTATTTTTGATTGATTTTTCAGTTATCCAAAACAATCCTTTCATTATCTCATTTAACCCTGATCTCCAAAACAATAATTAGGTCAATGCGGAACCATTCTTTATGGCTCAGTTTAAATAAAACTAAGTCCATTCCCTAAAGTCTCAATTTTTTTAACGTTTAGACAAAACACCATTTTTGGGACAATATTGACTTAGACTACAAGTACTGCACCAAGGCGAGATTGGCGTGCATATATATTGACCAAATGGTACCAACAATCCATTGAGAGGAATCCACCACCTTCGAGGAAGCTTCTCACGAAGTGTCTGCTCTGTTCCATCATGGTTAGTGGTAAAGACATAACCCCAACGATTGCAAATTCGATGGACATGTGTATCTACGCATATTGCAGACATTTTATAGGCTAAAGTAACCACCAAATTGGCCGTTTTACGTCCAACCCCTGGCAACGATAACAGGGCATCAATGGTATCAGGCACTTTCCCATGAAAATCCTTACAAATTTCTTGACTTAACGCCTTAATTTGCTTGGCTTTTATGCGAAAAAACCCTATGGGGAAAATGGTTTTTTCTATTTTTTTCACCTGCATTTTTGCCATTGAATAGGGGCCAGAAGAAATTCTTGCTGGCCTCGGCAGTTATTTGATCACGAGTTCGCAAACTCAAAACACAGGCAATCAGGATTTTGAAAGGATCACTACCACGTTCGGCAAGGTGACCAAGGAAAGGGGTAGGAAATGGCTTTATGGCCTTCTTAACCAGGTGGAGGAAGACAAGAATGTCATCCTCATTCATATTTTCTTGAATTAGACTTGCAGAGAAGGATTGAGGAAAAATTGCGATTTTGAACTCGCAATTAAAAGGCTAAAACATTCTATTTTTTGAGAGCCATTTTTGGCGACGACGTGCGGCTTCACGCTCTTTACCCTTTTTCTTAACGCTAGGTTTTTCATAAAATCTGCGCCGCTTCAATTCACGAAATAAACCCTCTGCTGCTAACTTTTTCTTAGCGACTTTCAATGCTTTTTCTACGTTGTTATTGATAACTCGTACTTCCACGTTTCCCTCAAACTAAAGATTAAATCAACATTTTATAATTCAACGCTCTGTTTCCGAGTCTGGCACTTTATCACGAGTTGCAAACCTATGCAAGACGAAAATAAATCACAGCTTTATATATTTACCTTTAAAATCAACAGATTATAGTTTTTCTATGGTTTACTTTAAAAAGATCACACTAGGAGTCTTTTAATGCGGCAATAATATCCAATACCATCTTTTTGCCATCTCCAAATAACATCAATGAGTTATCCAAGGCAAATAATGGGTTGGGAATTCCAGCAAAGCCAGGGCTTAAACTGCGCTTTATTACCACAACAATTTTTGCCTTATCGACATCAATGATGGGCATTCCCGCAATTGGACTACTTGGATCAGTTCTGGCCAATGGGTTCACCACGTCGTTGGCACCAATAACCAGTACAACATCCACCTGATCAATGGTTTGGTTGATTTCATCCATATCTTTCAGCGCATCATAGGGAACATCGGCTTCAGCCATCAGTACATTCATATGGCCTGGCATTCTTCCTGCCACAGGATGGATCCCATATTCCACAGTGGTTCCACGGCTCTCCAGAAGAGCGGCCAGGCTGGCGACCGGATGCTGAGCTTGGGATACGGCCATTCCATAGCCAGGAACAATTACCACTCGACGCGCCGCATCAAACAGCAAAGCGACTTCCTCAGGAGATGCCGACTTAACTTTTCCGCCATACACTTCATCTGCGGTTTGGCCACCCTCTCCTGAAGGCCCCATCACTCCAAACAAGACATTGGTCAACGAGCGGTTCATGGCTTTACACATAATATGGGTCAGAATGATCCCGGACGCACCAACCAATGAACCGGTAATAATGAGGACATTATTGGAAAGCACAAAACCTGTTGCCGCAGCGGCTAACCCCGAATAGGAATTTAATAATGCAACCACCACAGGCATATCCGCACCACCAATAGGAAGCACAAGCAAAATTCCTAAAACAGATGCCACCCCAACCAACAACCAATACAGCGAGAAGCTCTCAGGATTTAAGACCACCCCAATGCTTAACCCAAGCACCAATATGGCCAAAACAGAATTAATCCCTTGTTGACCGGAAAACAAAATCGCGTTCTCGGAAATCAGTCCCTTCAGCTTTCCAAAGGCCACCAGGCTACCCCAAAACGTCACAGCCCCGATTAAACCTGAGGCAGCTGTGGCAATCGTTAATTGCAGAATAGGTGAATCAGTTAATGAAGAACCCTCAATCAAAGCAGCCCCAGCAACAAAGATTGAAGCAGCGCCACCAAATCCATTCAAAAGGGCAACCATCTCTGGCATAGAGGTCATCTCTATGCGCATCGCCAGCACCGCTCCAATGGCGCCACCCACTACCATTCCCAAAATAATGTACTCATAACTGACAATGTGTCGATCAGTAAGAGTCACTACCACGGCGAGCAGCATTCCACAGGCACCCAGAAGATTCCCGCGAACTGCTGTTCGAGGATGAGTAAGACCCTTCAGGCCAAAAATGAAGAGGACTGACGCGACGAGGTAAGAAAAATTTATAATAAATTCGTACATATGTTTTAGGTCTTCTTTTTGAACATGGCCAACATTCGGTTCGTCACCATAAACCCACCAATCACATTAATAGTCGCCAAAACCACAGATAGAAAACCCAGAACGGTGGTAACCCACAGCTCTGTTCCCGTAGAAACAATGGCCCCCACTAAGGTGATACCTGAGATGGCGTTAGAACCTGACATCAAAGGAGTATGAAGAGTGGGCGGTATCTTCGTGATAACCTCGAAGCCCACGAAGATCGCGAGGACAAAAACCGTAAAGGACATGAGAAACATTTCCATAACAATTCCCTCGTTCTTACGCCGATTGAGCAGGAAGCCCCAATACTTCTCGAATGCGCGGCTGAACAACTTCCCCATTTCGCGTCATCATGGTTTCTTTCGTAATTTCGTCGTTCATATCAATTTGAATCTCCCCTTTTTTCACTAAATGGAGGAGAAAGGTCGCCACATTTTTGGCATACATTTGACTAGCATGAAACGGCACGGTTGAGGACAAGTTTTCAGGACCATGAATAGTCACACCATGCACCACGATAGTATGGCCAGGCTTGGTCAGCTCACAGTTCCCGCCCCGTTCTGCAGCCAAATCTACAATCACGGACCCTGGAGCCATAGCCCCAACCATATCGGCCGTAATAAGAATCGGTGCTTTTTTCCCGGGCACGGCCGCCGTGGAAATCACTACATCACTAGCGGCAATTACTTTTCCCAACAACTCCCGCTGTTTTTTGTAAAAGGTTTCATCTTGGGCTTTGGCATACCCCCCTTTATCTTCGGCAGCACCTGTCTCCAATGGCAGCTCAACAAACTTGGCGCCTAAACTTAAAATCTGTTCCTTGACCGCAGGGCGAATATCATACGCCTCGACAGCAGCCCCTAATCGCTTAGCCACAGAAATGGCTTGCAATCCTGCAACTCCAGCGCCAATGATCAAGACCTTCGCAGGGGTGACCGTTCCGGCCGCTGTCATGAGCATTGGAAACATTTTTGGCAGAGAACTGGCGGCAATCAGCACCGCTTTGTAGCCGGCGACTGTGCCCATTGAGGAAAGGATGTCCATGCTTTGGGCACGGGTAATGCGAGGCATCAATTCTAACGCAAAGGCCGTGACCTCACGAGACGCAAGATCTTGAACGGATTGAGGGGCGGTCAAGGCTTCGGCCATTCCAATCAGCATCTGTCCTTGGCGAAAACCTGCTAAGTCTGCTTGACCTTCGGTAAGATTAGCCCCCAGCAAACGCACCTGAACAACGCAATCAGCCTTCTCAAAGACTTGTGCTCGAGAGGAGGCAATGGTTGCCCCTTTTTCGATATATGCGGAGTCGGGGTAACCCGCTTGGTCACCAGCCTTGGATTCTACAATGACATCCATTCCCCCTTTTTTCAGGGATGGAAGCACGGCTGGAACTAGGGCCACTCGGTGTTCACCAGGATATGTTTCTCGAAGGACGCCAACAATCATAAGGGCATATCTCTAAAATATAAGGGTTGTGGGAACTTTACAAATTTATTAAGTCAGCAGGGTTTTTTAAACTCCTTAACAAACCCTGTGTTGATATCACAGGGATTCAAAGAGAATCAATGTGTCTTTGGATCTATAAGAAGTGAGACTAACGGCCCAGCGCGAAATACGAAATAGAGGCAACACGCCTCATGGCCCATCGAATGCAAAATCCTAGATTATTGCCAAGGGGTCTGAGACCAAAATGATCCTTTTACTCAACGACTCTTCTGTGAATAGAATGCCTGTGCGATTTCAGTCGCCAGAAATAACATGGCCCGGCTGTGGGTATAGCATGCATGGCCGAATAAGTGTTGTCGAGGAGACTCCTCCGCTTGAACTCCATATTCCACCAATAGACATTGTCCGTCATTGGCACATCGTGTCGCACGGCGGGTACATTCCAGCCACCGTTCAAAGCCGTCATAGGGTTCAAAAATTTCCCTGAAATCAACATTGGCCATCTCGGCCTCCGGATTATTCGGAACCATATCCGTGCCAGCCACAGCCAATTGCTGTACGTAATCACCTCCAGTTTGATAGGGCATTTCCCACGCAATTTGAGGTAATTCCATTTTCGCCAACCAACGCTTGCCATCAGTTCGAATCTCACGGTGATTTACAAAATGCAGCAAATGACCAACCCCATCGGTATCCCAGCCATAGCGAACCGGAGTTCCCAACGTTACAACGTCGACCGTTGCGCCTTTTAACGCCGTTTGATCCATGACAAGACCATACATGTGTTCGAGTTGCTCTACGGACTGATCCGCTGAAGAGCACGCTTGCCAATATTTGGCCAAAATCTCAAAAACGCGCGCCCTCATTTCCGATTCCCCTCTGGTTAGAATATTCGACAATAAAGCCAAGACCTGACCCGCATGTCCATGGCCAACGAGAAGAAGCCGATCATCCCTTGTTAGATCAAAACCGGAAACCCAATTTCGAAGATACATCAAAAGATGCATGGCGGCTTCGACCCGGCCAATATGATGATTAATCGAAGACCAGACGTATCGACCACAAGGAATAGATTGGTCGCTCCCCTGAGTCAGGGCGAGTTCAAATTTCCGTACATACGACGAAGAAAAATTCCCTATTTCCTGAGCAAGCACGTCCAACCTCTTGTGAGTTGGTTCATCGTTCGCTACAGGAGCGTGAAGGGGATCATCTGGGAGACAAATACCGTTTGTGGCAGAGCGAAGGAGAGCCAGCAACGATTCTAAGCCAGATATTCCTCGTGAATATCCTCGTTTTAAACCTCCGACCTCATCTAATCTGGCAGCCCCGAAGAGATCCATGAATGGCAGGCCATTAAGAAAGAGAATTCCCTTTACTCGGGAATGGGCCATCTGTTCGCCAATGCCAGCCATCGCTTGGCCCCAAGAAGGCGAATCTGGGGCCGTTCCAGATTGAAAGGTTCGGTAGCCCACCCGGACTCCAGGGTCCGACTTAGAATAATTGGCATGTTGGAAATTATTTTCGCGTGGCATTTGGAAATCATCCGTGTGTGAGGCCCCATTCATAATGGATACTCTAGACCCAGGGCAAGAGATGCTTGAAAATTTTTGGTCTCCTAATTAATGGGAAAAAACGCCCGGCCTTCTCAGTTGGTTGACCGCCTGAAAATCTGCATGATAAGTTCAATTCCCATTACTTGCCTCACAAGTGAGGGAGAATTTTCCTATAATATACAATAAAGGTTCCTTCCCAATTTCATCTTTATTTTCTTGTCGTGGAGCAGGGCAGAAATTATGAGTACTTCCCAACTAGGTCCCCACCAACATCGTCGTGGTAAACTCGTGCGGTGCTTTTTCCTAGCATGGAGTTTGGTCTGGCTTCCGCTAATCGGGGGAACAGCCTCGATTGCTTCCGCCACACAAGCCGATCACATCATTCTGGTCGTGTTGGAGGGAATCAAACCATCATCCATCCAAGGCGGTGCTACTCCAACCCTGGCCAGGTTAGCCAAGGATGGAGCTACGACCTGGTCTGCTCAATCCATTACCCCACCTCTCACTGTTCCGGCGATGGCCTCTCTGCTCACCGGCCTTCAAGTCGAGAAGCATCGGGTGACCGCGGAATGGGAAACGTACGATTTTGCACGTTCATTTATGCGCTCACCCACGGTCTTCGACTACATGGATCTGGCTGGAGGAAAAGACACCGGCGTCTTTCTTATGGATGAACGGCTCTATCAATTAGTTCGACCGGAAATTTACGTCGACTCCCAAGTCTGTGGCTACACCAAACCCCAATGCACGCCCGAAAGAGCGTCGGTATATATCAAAGACTTTTTAGAAAAAGTTACCAGCGAGAAAGGCTATGGCTTCCGCCTATTTGGAGTGCCAAACCTCTTATTAGTCCATCTGCCTACGGCGGTTAAGGTCGGGCAGAAATACGGGTGGGATTCCGAAAAATATTCCGCAGCCTTAATGTCTCTCGATACCGCTGTAGAACAAATCATCCAAACCTACAAAGAACTTGGAGTATTGGACAAAACCATGGTGATTATTACCGGCCTGAATAGCGGACCTCTTTCCGCCCCTACAGGAGGTGTGAAAGCAGTCTCTGCCGGTCCTACTTCCCCCGAGTTAGATGCCACCATCCCCTGGATTGCCTGGGGCGCGAATATCAAGAGAAATCATCCCATCACCCAATCGGTCTCTTTATTAGATACCGCAGCGACTATCATGTATGCCCTCGGGCTTGAAACCCATACCGAATGGGACAGCCACGCGATTGGTGATATTTTTCAAGCTGTACCAGAACGACGGACCACTGATAATGAACCACAAAAAAAACAATAAGACCATGATTCGAACACACTTGCCTCGTCAATTCCGACATGGGGTTTTCTGCCTCTTTCTCATGGGCATTTCTCCCCTGCTTGTTCAACTCGGGCACGCAGCAGATCCTATCAACCCTCTGTTGCGAGAGTTTCCTATTACCGTGAATCCGAATGCTCTCACTCCCCCAACATGGTGGCACGTACCCGGCATCACTCCGTTGATTTGGACAAAAGATCCCATCAATATGGACGCATACAAAACATCGGAATCCAGGACACTGAATCTGAAGCCTGGAGATTATCGTTTTGGGACTTTTACGTTTGATTTTTTATTCAAGGTGACCTTATCCGGAACCTTAGAATTCTCGCCAACACTTGATCAATGTGTAGATGGACGAGGAACGCAAGTCCTGACAATTCGTTGTAGCCATACGCAACCCTATCCCCAAGAACCGGACTACCCGAAATAAGTCGGAAGGGATAAGAAGGAAGATCATGTCGAATTCTGTGCAAGACTGGATTGATGCCCTCGAAGATGCCGATGATGCCACTCGGGAGGAGGCCGCCAAGGCCCTTGCCGAAAAGGGTGACCCGAAGACGTTAGAACCCCTTCTGATCGCCCTTGAAGACGACTATTGGTCGGTTCGATCTCATGTCGGTTTGGCGTTGGCTAAAATTGGCGGAGAGAAGGCCGTTGAAGGCCTCATTACACTTTTCAATGACAATATGATGGAAGTGCAAGCTGAAGCAGTAAAGGCCATGGCTTCCATGGGAAAAGGCGTCATCCCGCAATTACTGACTTGTTTAAAAGACAAGCGGTGGCGGGTGCGCGAACAAGCGGCGAAAACTTTAGGAGAATTGCGTGACCCTCAAGCCGTACAAGGATTGAACCTGGTGTGTCGGGACAGGGATGGGGCGGTCAAGAGTGCTGCAGCCGAAGCCTTAGGAAAAATTGGAGACCCAAAGGCCATTCCAACCCTGATTAAATTATTTAAAGATACATCCAAGATCGTGCGGGAAACTGCCGGAACCGCATTGATGTACGTTGGGAAAGAATCAGTCGATGCTCTACTGGAGTCCCTCAAAGATCCTCACTTCGTTGTGCGCTGTCATGCCGTTCGGGCACTAGGGGGGATGACGACGGACTATCAAATGGGGCGTGTGTGGGTACGTGAAGCTCGTGTCGTCGATGCCCTGATCGACATGGTAAAAGACCCCGATCGAGCGGTTCGCGAAGATGCCACTATCGCCTTGGGCAATATTGGCGATGCCCGTGCAGTAGACGCCCTCATGGAAGCCATGAAAGATGGTACAGTTAAACGCCATGCGATCGCTTCCCTAGGCATGATCGGAGATCCTCGTGCCTATCCACCCGTCCTGGACGCGTTAAAGGGTAAGGGCATACATCAAGCTGGGAAGCCAACACCTGGCTGCATTATTAGCGAAGACCTCTTAATTAAAGAAGCGGCTGCGACAGCCCTGGGTCATTTCCGCCATCCCAAAGTCATTCCCGATTTGGTGCTGTTACTCAAAGACCTGGTCCTTCGGGATTATGCCTCCAATTCCTTGGTGTTGATTGGAGATGCGGCTATTGAGCCACTCGTATGGTTCCTCCATGACCCAGATTTATCTACAGTCCAGCAAGAAAGCGAACGGGTTCTGGCGTTTGCCACCACTCGAATGACGGCAGGTGGTGCCCTCAAAAAAACGGTCTTAGACACCCTGGATAAACTCGGGTGGAAGCCAACCGAAGGCATCAGCAAAGAAACCAGAGAGATTGAATATACCGATACCACCAATGTGTTAGGTGAGGGAGGAGAAGGCCGCTTTGGCAAGAGCGGTGACTTCGCCATGCCGGCCAAACCACCAAAAATCGAACGGTAATACACTCCTCTTCCTGTGTGGGGCGTGGCGAGTGCGCTAGCGGAGATCCTTTCCTCTGTTAGTCTCGCTGAAAGTGCAAAATTCCCCAACTGAGATGGCCACTTTTCCCAGCCTGTACCCAATGCTGAAGTCCCACCTTCATAGAAGCCAGATATTCCTCAGTACAGACCTGAATAAGCGCATGGTGTTGTGCTGTTAACTCCTGAAGTACTCGTCCATAATGCGCGGCAAGATTTTCAGAAAGATCCTCAACCCGAATTTCCTTAAACCCCAATTGGGCCGCCATCCTTCGATAATGCTCAATCGACCCCAGCGAATCCAAATGGATACGATCTAAAATCGGTTGCAGCACATCTGCGGGACAAGCAGCACTCTTCATCGGATCGGTAAAAATAAATTGTCCTCCCTTGGCCAACACCCGGTGGACCTCTTGAAACACCTTTTCCCGATTTCCGCTATGTAACATGGCATCCTGCGACCACACCACATCAACGCTCCCATCCGGCATGGGAATCGACTCAAAATTCCCGTCAATGACATTAATCGCTAAACTAATACTCTCTTTCTGGTTGAGTGCCCGATTCCGCTTATTTTGGACTTCACTCAAATTTAGGCATCCAACCTGGCATCCGTATTGTCTCACGAGATGACGCGCTGAGCCTCCGTACCCCGACCCAATATCCAACACCCGTGTCGTTGAATCAAGATCCTTGACAGAAGCCGCCATTTTCTCCACGGTTCGTCGGCTGGCATCGAAAATCGAATCCTTGTCGGATACATACAATCCAATGTGGATATCTTCTCCACCCCAGATCGTGGCATAAAACCGATCTGCATCCGAACTGTTGTAATAGTCTCGAGCCGTATCCACGGTGGTGGAATAACTCAGATTCCCAAATTTGCCCATGATCGTGGTTGGGCGTTCTTCATTTTTATAGAGTTTTTCCGCCACATGAACATAAAAGTCAGGGTCCTCAACTTTATGCGTTTCTTGAAAGTCCGCATAGGTTTTTACCTGCTGAAAGCCAACCTCATTCATGAGCCGACGTGTATATTCTTTCCGTAGCGGATACATATTCAAATGAAAGGCTTCTCCATCGGGAAACGTATACTTGAACCTTGCGAGCCCTTCATCAACATGTTCCGGCTCCGCACTGACATTGTCTCCGCAATAGTAATACACATGCTTCGAGGTAAACCCCTCATCTAAAATTCCATCGTAATTCCTTTGGTCCAGAATCAGCACCCCATCGTGCCTCAGTGCGGTGTAAAATTCGGCCAAGGCTTTTCTCCGATCCTGCTCGGAAAAGAGATGAGTTAGAGAGTTTCCCAAGCAAATCACCGCATCGTATTTATTGTGTATATCCCGGCTCAACCAGCGCCAATCTGCATGAATAGTTCGCATAATAAACCCGGCTCGTCTGGCATTTTCAAATGCCTGGGCTAACATTTCAGGACTGCCATCCGCACTAGTGACTTCGAACCCGGCACGCAAGAGCCGAATAGAATGAAACCCTGTTCCCGTCGCAACATCCAATACACGTTTGACGCCCCGTTCCTTCAAAATCCGGATAAAAAAGTCCCCTTCACTCGAGGCCCGGGCCTCCCAATCAATCAAGGCGTCCCATTTTTGCACAAAACTATGAACATACTCCTGTTTGTATAAATCCGTTTTTCGTTGCGCAATGGGATTTTCCCCATACATTTGCTTGCTACCGGGCATCGTCGCTTTCTGAGTCATTATGGGAAACCTCCTGGAGGGCCACCGCCCTCACCACCTCCTGAGAGTAATGGGTGCAAGTAAATAAAGGTCTTGCGATTGACACTTCTCATTTAGGACTCGATTGGCCAGTCGCGCAAAGACAGAACCATAGTCCGTCTCAATGGACCAGAAATAAAGAAGGCCTCCGAACTTCTCCTGCGAGCGTAAGGGAGGCCCGACTGTTGTGTATGAGATTTTCAATCTAACCCGTTAGGCCCTTCTTCGCAACCCCTTCTGACGACGCACCCATTCATTACATAAAACCCAAAAAGCCCAATACAACAGACAGTCCTAAAGTTTTATGACGAAAAAGGTTATTTCACGCCACCTAACTCCGAAATTTGCCCACTCATTGCACTTCTTTTCGGTCTGGCATGATCCGAGTTTTCCTTGTTCAACAACGCCAAGTATGGTAAGGCCTAACCTTCCCCATTCATTTCTATCGCTCCATGAACCCACTGAAATCAACCACCCTTGTCTTCAACATCTCCTGCACCCTCGCCTTTCTCTTTCTGTTTTGGGGTGCCATAGCTCCGAAACATTTGGCGAAACTCACCGGCACATTCCAATTGTCTCTTCTCGATTCATTTGGCTGGTTATATGTTTTGGCAGCAACTGGTTTTCTTGTTTGCGCGTTCTGTCTGATTTTTTCCCGATGGGGTGATATTCCTCTTGGGCCGGATGGAGCCAAACCTGAATTTCCTCTCCATACCTGGTTTGCCATGCTGTTTTGCGCAGGAATGGGCATTGGGCTCGTATTCTGGGGAGTCGCCGAACCCACGTCCCATTTCCATGATCCGCCAATCGGCGAAGGAGGAACGCCTCAAGCCGCCCGCCTGGCGCTGCAATATTCCTTTTTCCATTGGGGGCTTCACCCATGGGGTATCTACACCATGGTAGGCATGGCCCTCGCCTATTTCCAATTTCGAAAAGGCACACCAGGGCTGTTTAGTTCAGGTTGCCAGCCGGTTCTGGGAAGGCATGCCTCTGGACTGCTGGGAACTGCGGTGGATGTAATCGCCGTTTTTGCCACCGTCTTTGGCGTGGCAACCTCACTGGGATTTGGAGCAGTGCAGATCAGCGGAGGATTATCCTATGTCTTTGCCGTGCCCAATACTCTCACCACTCAATTAGCCGTCATCGCCATTGTCACCGTGCTATTCATGCTCTCTGCTCAAACCGGCCTCCAACGAGGCATCAAATACCTTAGTAACCTGAATATGGTTCTGGCACTGACTCTCCTGTCCTTTCTGCTAATACTCGGCCCCACTCACTTCATCATGACCGTGTTTCCCTCGACCTTCGGAAACTACATCCAAAACCTTCCGACAATGAGCCTTAACCTCGCTCCATTCCGAGATTCGACCTGGATTCACAACTGGACGTTGTTTTCTTGGGCATGGTGGATTGCCTGGGCGCCATTTGTGGGCACCTTCATCGCGAGGATTTCAAAAGGCCGGACGGTACGCCAATTCGTGTTGGGCGTGTTGCTTGTTCCGTCGCTCTTTTGTGCCTTTTGGTTCACGGTCTTTGGCGGAACCGGGATTGCTTTAGAACTCTTTCAGGACGTGTCCTTAAAACCTGTCATGGAAAAGCAGGGCATCGAGGTAATGCTCTTTACGGTGTTAGAGCAATATCCGATGGGCACGGTCATGTCACTCATCGCCATCTTTTTAATCGGCACATTTTTCATCACCTCGGCTGACTCTGCCACCTTCGTGCTAGGGACACTCACCACCAACGGCAGCCTCAACCCACCGAATCGTATTAAATTCACCTGGGGCATCATTCAATCCCTCTCGGCCGCCATCCTCCTGTGGTCCGGCGGACTTAAAGGCCTCCAAACCGGCGCCATCCTGGCCGCCTTTCCGTTTGTCTTCGTCATCGTCATCCTCATCATCTCTCTCCTCAAATCCTTCAAGGAGGAAACCAGGTAGGCCTGACGCGACAAGGACCATCATTTCTCAATGGTTGATTTGATCCAAAAAAATCGCTATTACTGCTAGTCCTTTCAACCCTTCAAAAATATACCTGTCACGGAAATATTAGAGAGGAATCAATGAAATTAGACTCGCTTCCAACAGAGTTTGCACCTTACAAACAGTTAGAGATTGCCACGAATAAAATGATAGATGGTGTTGCCTTGGTATCAGTTAATGGGTTTATTCCTGTTTTAATTGGCAGAGGTGAAACTCCTGAAATTTGGGTGACCATTCCTGCGGACCAAAAAGGTACAGAATGGCGCCCAATAGTCAGTAAAAACGAATCGTTGCTTGACGTGATCACGGTCATAGCCAAGGAGAAGGTGGTCCAGGTGGCCTTGTCTGACAGCATTGTTCTTGAAGTCAAAGAAATCACAAGCGAGAGTGCGGAAATTACTCAATGTAACCTTCGGCCATTTGGCATTAATGTGTTTTTAGATGATGACTGTTTGAAAGTCATGGCTAACCGCTATTCCGGCAACACCATAACCGGGGCAAAAATTTTTATTGATGTGGGGAAAGGATAACTACGGCAAGATAAGTTTAGATGGCCTCGAAGGGCCCCACCGTTCTTGATGGTAAACGCACATCGTGAACCAAAATTCATTGATGGGTCTATCGACTTTTTGGAGTACACAAGCCACAAAACCCACGGGATACCAGGAGGGACAATGACAAGCTCCCCCAGGAGCGTCATTTGATCCATCTCGGCCGTCACCCTGTTGTGGTCCGACGGACTCAAAGGCTGCACACCGGCGCTATCCTGGCCGCCTTTCCCTTTTTCTTCGTCATCCTCATCATCTCCCTCCTCAAAACTTTCCATGAGAAAACCCACAGTTATTCGATGCTTAACCGGAACTATCTGAGTTTCAAATTATGTCCTTCCATGGTCCCCAGCCTTCCGCCTTGAAAGCATGGGCCTTTTGCCAGAATAAAAGGCCCTCGCCTGCCCGGGCGAAACCCGGCAACACAAATAATCACTTTGAACACGAGGGTTGGGAACGCAAGTGCAATGGGTTCTCCAGCCAGCTCTTTTTTACTGGAAAACCTCAAGATGGATTTCCGATCCACATCGTAAATCTGGAAGGCCAGAAACATAAATTCTGAATGATCCAACAACTTCTCATTGTGGACTTGCACCATCTCATCTTTATTGACAGAATGACGATAGAACGCCTCCTTAGAAGGGGCCAATGATTCCTACTTCGAGTACACAGCTCAATCTGAAAGGAACAATCATGACTGAACCTGACACGACTCTCCCGCACATCACCACAACCGAAACGTTGGTGAGATTTTATGTCCTCCTCTCCCAATACATTGACCGATGTCTGGATGAGGCCACCAAACGATCACTCCCGGAAGGAGAATTTCAAAAACATCTGGCCGAGACTCACACCCAAGCGACGGAGCTTCTCGCGACAAACCGGGTGGTCAAGAACAAGGCGGAGACGGAATTTCAACGGATCACGACCCTGTGTGAACAATTTTTGAAAACCCCGAACGATCAGACCATTAAAAACAGTCTGCACCACGAGCATGATGTTCTGAGAATAAAAATGTTAGCGTTGAGCGACCTCTTAGCGGTGTTTCGATCGGTGTAGGGTAGTCAACCCAGCCGCACAGACAACCTCTCTTCTACCTCATTGACCCCTCAAAAAATCGTGTGGTAACGTCGACCTTCGGGTTTTCCCTAATGGTAGGGGAACAGGTGAAGTCCTAATTTCTCCACTTGGAACAAACATGGTCGACTCGGTCGCTGAACATATTTCTGCACTGGACGACGAGGATTGGGGGGTGCGCGAAGACGCAGCGGTAGCCCTCGGACGTCTTGGCGATCCCCGCAGCGTTCAACCATTGATTCGAGCGCTACGTGACTCAGATCGGGCCGTGCGGGAAGCCGCAACTTCAGCCCTAAAAGCGCTTGGGGAACCGGCCATTCTCTCGTTAGGGTTTTGCCTTCAGGATTCCAATCTTCAAGTTCAGGAATCGGCCGCGTGCATCCTAGCCGAAATCGCCAACGAACAAGTCTTAGATCCCTTGTTGTCCGCGGCATTAAGTCCTAACTGGATTGTGCGCATGTCGGCAGCCAAAGGCCTTGGTCGCATTCAGAACCCCCAAGCCATTGATACGTTGATTTTGCTTCTCCAGGATAAAGTGCCGGCCGTGCGAGAGGAAGCAGGACGGGCCATTCAAGCTATCGGCAATACCAGCATTCCAAAATTGTTGGAAAAATTAAAAGATCAAAATTGGAAAATCCGGTTGCGGGCGGTGGAAGCCTTAGCCCTTTTGAAACCCCTGGAAGCGGTAGGACATCTGATGATTCTGGTTCTCGAAGATTCCGATACGGCCGTGCGCCAGGACGCCGTGCGAGCACTTGGCCAGATCGGCGATCCCCGTGCCATTCCTCTTTTGCTCTCGTCCCTCGCCCTCGAAACGCCTTCACTTAAATTGCCCTCGATTGAAGCACTTGGCCAGATCCGATCCACCGAAGCCATTCCCATGTTAATCGCGTTGGTCAACTCGCTACCTAAGGAAGCCTACGAAGATCGCATGGAAGGATGCACCGACCCTCAATATAAAGAAGATCTTCCTCCCCTGGAAGCCGCCATCAGGGCCTTGGGGAAGATTCGCGATCCACAGGCTATTCCGGCCCTTATTCAAGCGCTGCAGAGTACGCTCTTGCGGACAGAAGCCGCTGAAGCCCTGACGCAGTTTGGCCAAACAGCCGTGAATCCATTGTTAAAGCTTTTAAAAACGACCAAGAATGACAATCTCCGTCGTCATGTGTTGGAATCCCTTTCTCACCTTGGCTGGAGGCCGGGACAGATACGCATCTAACTGAAAGATCTGACGATGCCGAAAGAAACATTCGAAACCATCATTTCTGAACTGGATCATGAGGAAGATTGGCGCCGAATGCGGGCCACCTCCACCTGCATGAAGGGTGGGCCCAAGGCCGTCGAGGCCATTATTCAAGCCATGGCGACGGGCTCTTCTCACTACAAGGTGGAAGCCGCAAAAATGTTGGCCCGCCTACGAGATCCCCGAGCCGGCCAAGCCCTCGCTCATGTCCTGAAGGATGAAGATGAACAGGTGAGACAGGCTGCCGTGGATGCCTTGGAGCATATGGCTGGCATTTTGGATGAAACCACCGCGTCTGCACTCTTAGAGCATTTACGCGACGATACTCTCCAGGAAAAAGTCACGGCACTCCTCGGTGTGATTCCCACCTCGATCGGTCCTCTGTCGGAACGGCTCAAGGATCCCGATCCAGCCATCCGCCTCCGGGCCGCAGAGATTCTCGCCCACCTCCTTGATCCTCGATCGGCAAATGCGTTTGTTGATGCCATGTCCGACCCCGATCTTCGTGACCTGGCCACCGACACCTTGCGCAAATTAGGTGCGATTCGAGACCGTGTCGATCAAACGATGGACGACCTACGGGCGGTGGACGAATCCGAGTTGAAAGAAGGCGTGCGGCAGGAAGCGGTCATTCAACTGCATCGTATTGGCCGCCCAATCGTTGAAATTCTCATTGAATACCTGGAGGACGATGATTGGATCGTTCGGGAGGCCGCAGCTGATACTCTTGGCAAAATTGGCGATATTCGAGCGGTGGAACCGCTCATGGTCAGGCTCCGGTCGGACAACGATACGGGGGTGAAAGAACATGCGCTGAAATCCCTTGGGCTCATCGGCGATCCCAGGCCGGTTGAGTTGTTTATTGAAGCCATTCCCATTCGCCCTCTTCGCATACTCGCGGTCGAAGCCCTGGAGAAAGTGAAAGAAGTCGAAGTCCTGCGACCCCATATGGAATTATTTGCAAGATTAAAAACGGACCGGGATGGCCTGATTTCCTATAATTCAGGGGTCATCCTTGACAAACTTGAGGCTGCCACTGCACAAATGAGCATGGATGAAGAAGCCTGGGCCGAAAAGGAATAAAAGGAGTGTTGACCCATGACGGAAGGTAACCACGTAGACCCCTTATTGTCGGCGCTTCGTGATGACAATGAAGCCCTTCGAAATCATGCCGCTTCTCGACTCGGAGAAGCTGGCTCGGAAGCGATTCCAAAGCTGATCAATATGTTCTTGGAAGACGATTGTGTGGTTCGTGAGGCAGCCACGAGCGCCTTGGTTCAAATTGGGGAGGCCGCTGTTGATCCCCTGATTGAGGCGTTGAAAGATGATGAGGAATGGTCTGTTCGGGAACAGGCAGCCACCGCTCTCGGGAAACTCCGTGCGATTAAATCGGTGGAACCTTTGGTGCAAGCCCTCCGTCTTGACAAGGATGGAGGTGTGCGCACCGCCGCCATCTGGGCATTAGAACGCATTGGTCATCCTGATGCGGTTCCCGCCTTAGTGGATGCCTTGATGGACGCGACCCTCCGTGAAGATGCCGCAAGAGTGTTAAAAAAATTGGGAGATTCCCGCGCGACTGATGCTCTGGTGGAGGGCTTACAGGCCTCGAATTGGATTGTGCGCCGGCACGCGGCAGAGGCATTAGGAAAAATTGGGGATCCTCGCAGCTTGGATCCATTAATTCATGCTCTGGCTGATGAGGACTGGTTAGTTCGCCGCAATGCCGCAGAATCACTGGCTCGCTTCAAGGATAGTCGGGCCATCGATCCCTTGGTCCCCCTGCTCGAAGATGAAAATGAAATGGTTCGGGACACTGCCGAAGGTGCCCTGGCAAGTTTGGGGTGGACCCCCGGTTCTTCCCATTCCTAGTACATAGCAATCAATGCTCTTTTCGCTTTTTTTTAACTATCACGAAGGACACTGACACATTATGGCAAATGAAGCACCCGCAAAACTCATTTCGATCGGGCCCAAGAGTGGCACGAAAAAAGATGGGTTCAATCTTGTGACCGAAAACGTCACCGCGATCAATCTTGAGACAAAACAAATTGAGGTCGAACTCTTGGCGTACGATGGGAAGACCGTTCTTATGGATGTCAGTGAAGAAGCTGCCGAAGACCTCCAAAAGATCAAAATCGGTGACGGGGCTACTCTTCGCGTCGTTGAAGAAGACGGCAAACGAATCGTCAAAAGTTTTCGCATCCGCTCTAAGGACCCTAATATTCAACGAGCCGATGCTGCGCTGCAGGATCTTACCGATACGCACTGGCTCAATCGCAAGCATGCCATTGAAGTGCTTGGCGAACTCCGTGTGGAAGCCGCCGTAAAACCGTTGGTGGAAATGCTTAGTGATGAAGTAGGTGATGTCCGGCAGCGTGCCTATGAGTCCTTGATCAAAATAGGAGCAACCTGTGTCGCTGATGTCATACCCCTTTTGGTCTCCGAAGATGACGACCTTCGGCAATCGGCAACCGAAATTCTTCGAAAGATTGGGAAACCCGCAGTGGAGCCTTTGGCCCTGGCATTAGGCGAGGCTGATGAAAAACTTCAAAAACGCATCATGAAGGTGTTGGACCGCATGGGCTATAAACGCAAATAGGGCAATCGGCAGGGTACACCAAATAACCATCCCGTCGCTCCACACAAGACCCAGAAGGCAACCGGACGCGTCTTTTTCGCTAATCCCGACGCTCCTCTGGACAGGCTTCCCAACTAAGCTAAGCTTCAGGAAGAACCGTGTCTTGCAATCTCTTAGCTTTTTTGGGAAGGATGGGTTCCCACGGTTTTTCGACCCACCGAAAGATAATAAAATCCCTGATCTTCCATCCGTTGCGGTTCATAGACATTGCGAAGATCGATAAAAATCCGAGAGGCCACTGCAGTCCGAACCCGGTCAAAATCCAAATTTCTAAACTGGTTCCATTCCGTGACCAACACCACGGCATCCGCCCCTTCCATTGTGTGATAGGCATCCTGACAGGGGACCATGGTTGGCAACACCTTCATCGATATTTCCAAGGCTTCCGGATCGTAGGTCCGCACGCTCCCGCCCGCTTTCATGATCTGCTCTGCGAGGAACAAAGCCGGTGAATCCCGAATATCGTCCGTGTTGGGTTTAAAGGCTAATCCGAGTATGGCAATGGTTTTTCCGCGTAACTCCCCCACCGCTTCTCGAATTTTCTCCATCATCCGGACTCGCTGGTCATCATTCACTCGTTTGGTGGCCTTGGCTATGGTCATTTCATAATCATTTTCGTTTCCGATATTGATCAGGGCAGCAGTATCTTTTCCAAAACACGACCCTCCATACCCTGGACCCGCATGAAGAAATTTCGACCCGATTCGTTTATCTAATCCCATCCCTTTGGCCACCATTTGCACATCGGCTCCAACCCGTTCACAGAGGTTGGCCATTTCATTAATAAATGAGATTTTCGTCGCCAAGAACACGTTCGAAGCGTATTTGATCATTTCAGCGGTTGGAATATCAGTAATCACAATTGGCGTTTCAAGGATATACAAGGGGCGGTACAAATCTTTCATAATCGCCACCGATTCCGGACTGTCGGCTCCAATCACCACACGATTGGGCCGCATGAAATCTTCAATCGCCGAACCTTCCCGAAGGAATTCAGGATTCGAGACCACGCCAAAACTACAGGCCGTTTCTTGGTTCGCTTGAATAATCGATCGAATACGTTTTGCCGTTCCGACCGGCACGGTGGATTTGGTCACAACCACCTTATATCCTGTCATCCGGGTTCCCACATTTTTGGCCACTTCATCGATAAAAGACAGATCGGCAGACCCGTCTTCACGGGAAGGGGTTCCCACGGCAATAAAAATGACGAGGGCTTCATCCACAGCTTTGTGTAAATCCGTGGTAAATCGAAGACGGCCAGCCGTCAGATTTTTGGTCACGAGTTCGGAAAGGCCTGGCTCAAAAAATGGCACCTTGCCTTTTTCTAACGCCGCAATCCGTTTGGCATCCGTGTCCATACACAGCACATTCAAGCCAAATTCCGCAAAACAAGCCCCTGTGACCAACCCAACGTACCCCGTTCCTATCACGCTGACATACATGAACTTATCCTCCTTGATCTCAATATGATATTCCCATTTTACTCGGTTAAAATCTTATTGCACTTAAAAAAGAACGAATTAGTGTACCTTATTCCCCGATTCAATGTTGCTTGACAGCCTCCAGGGTGCCAACTAGAATCAGTTCAAATTTCCAACAGAGCGGGAATAGCTCAGTGGTAGAGCATCGCCTTGCCAAGGCGAGGGTCGGGGGTTCAAATCCCCTTTCCCGCTCCAAATATTTCAAGCACTTAGATCACACTTCCGTTTCAACTTTTTCCTCACTCCCAGTTTTACTCCCGTTTCCGTTCTGGGTTAACCCCTCCACCGCCTGCCAAAGATGGGCCGGAGCATGCGCGACATATCGCGTCAACATTCGCGGGGATGACCACCCGCCCAAGTCCATAATCGTCCGATCATTGCAGCCCAACGCGGACAGCCTTGAGGCAAACGCATGGCGCAAGTCATGGAACCGGAACGGACTCAGGCCAGCCGCCTTGACCGCCCGGTCAAAGGCACGGCGGAGATACCGAGCGTCATGCGGAAAGATCCGATCCCCTGGCAAGGGGTTTTGACTGGCCTGGAGTTCTGTGAGAACTTTCTGGACATCGGAGTTCATCGGAATCCGGCGAGGTTTTCCGCTTTTGGTTTTCCTAATAGCGATCATCCCGGTTTCCGAGTTCACGTCAGACCAGACCAGGCGCAAGAGTTCACCCTGCCGGAGTCCCGTATTCAGTGCGGTGACGACAATAGGGCGAAATCGTGCGGGGAGTTGATCCAGTAGGAATGACTCTTGTTCGTGGTTAAGTTGGCGCTCAAGCTCGTTTTCGTACTGGGGCCGTTTGACTTTTTTTCTGATGCTTACCAGTAGTGATTCCATCCCATCCTCACTATTGAGAATCGCCTTGAGAACCACGAGATGCCGGTGGATCGTCGCGGGGGCGTACCTCTTCTCTTTTGCCGTGACACTAGTAGCACCTTGGACTTGTGCCGGAATGTATTTCTCTTTCACCATGCAATTGATGACCCCTTGGACTTGTGCCGGGGTAATTGTCTTGGCGTCTTGATCCCCGAAGGCGTCAATCCATCGCTGAATGCGGGACCGATCATCACCAACACGGCCACGCCGAGTACTGTCTACGGTCTCTTCGTAGGCTTCCGCAAGTTTTCGGAATGGGATAGCGATTTCCTTTTTAAACAGCTTTCCTTCCCGTGCCTCCGCCTTTAAACGACCATACACCGTTTCCGCTTGTGACTTGGTATCACATCTGACCCACCGTTCTCGACCACCCGAACAAACTCGCGCCCACCATTTCCCGCTTCCCACTGGCTTTTCCACAATCCCACGATTGATTTTCCCTTTTCGTGCCATAGCATCCTCCTACTTGTTCTTGCCGGTGGGTTTTGTGGCCTTACTCTTTTTTCCTGCTTGAGCGGCCAATTCTTTTTTCTTTTTCTCCCTCTGATATTTTTGAACCTTAAAAATTCCTTGACAGGATGGCGAACAAAACTTCGTCCGATTCGAGGCAGTCACAAAGAATTTTTGACATCGAGGGCAAGAAAGTATCTTCCCCACACCCAATTTATCCAACATGTACATCAAAGCGAGATATCCAAATAAGGAATAAGAGAGCCAACTCAATTCCCATCTATTTTCCTGAATGTTCCATTTCATGCTGGGCATAACACCTGATTCCGTTAGAGAATGGTTGATAAAAAAACGTCTAACGTCATTTTCATCGGAAAGGGGACCTTTTTGGGACCAGTTAATCGGGACGGGTGTATTGGGAGGTATTTTCCCCTGCTTGAATTTTTTTTGAAAATCTGAATCAATTATGGGATGCCCTTCAAGAAGGCTATGAAACCTGAATTGCTTATAACCAAAGTCAGAAATGGTAAGGGGCAAGCAAAGTTCATCTACCTGGCAACCTTCAGGATTTACACCGAACTCATAATCCATCTGAATCCTTTTTCTTTGATCTGAGTCCATTTCGTGAAAGGGTTTCTTAAAGTCTTGCTGAACGCGCTCTAGTATTCTATGAATTTGCCGAGGCTTGGCTTGGTATGGATCCCCCAATACCCCAAACCGCTGACAAAATTTGAGAACTTCCTCTGGTTTCTTTGAATTTACGTCCAGAAAATCTAAATACAAAGACCTTTCCCCTTGCCGAACTTCGGTTGCCGAGAAATACCAATCGAAGGGGTTGTAACGTTCAAACGGTGGGACAGGGACGATTGTTTCCCCCTCCAATTTGACTTCGCTTCGATACCACGTTCCCCGAAATATTCCTTCCATTTAGTTTCCCCTCCAGGCCGATTCATTCACCATTCTTTTACATTTCACTATATTCACTAATTGTTTAGATTAACTAGTGAATCATAGCCGTTAACCTTATATCACATTACCGCCCATTCTGGTCAAGAATGGAAAACCCCCAAAGGAGGATCAATGGACAAATCCACAAAACGTTTACTTACTCTCATGGAATGTGAATCTCGAACGGGTCGGAAAGTCTCAACCTGGCGCAAAGCCATTGCCAAAAGAGAAATCCCCTTCGTGCGCATTGGCCGAAGCGTGCGAATCCCTCAGGAATTTATCGATGATTTGGTTATGAAAGGCTGGCAGGACCCCGTGCAATCGACATCAGCATTAACGGGGAATCAATGAAATGAATGCCATACCGGAAAACCTTCAAGAGAATCCAAAGACCGTAAATGGTGGGCTTGGGGTTTGCCACCCAAGCCCTATTCCTCACTCTTCATTTTCCCCAATAGATCCCCCTCTAGAGTTCTCCTGTGAAGGGAATGACTATCCCCTTATACCTCAGGGGGATTATGAGGTGACTTTTGTTAAGGCAGTCAAAAGACAGCACTGGAAAGGCCATAAAGTCTATTTATGGTTCCAAATCGAAAGTTTCGGGGAATGGCAAGGGTTACAACTTTTTTTGCCCTGTAACCTTAAAACGGAGGGAAAAATCAGTACTCGCTCAAAGTACCACCAAAATTGGGTTATAGCGGCTGGGAAAAAACCAGATCGGTATGAGAAGAAACGCATGACCACCCGTGTGTTCGAAGGAAAGATGTTTCTGGCAAGAGTAGTCACGGTAAAAAAAGACCAAAAAAATCTTCCTCTGCCTCCTGAACTGCAATATTCAAAGATTGATGGACTTCTAAAACGTCTAACCGATTAGAACAAATGCTCGTCTCTCTTCAAACTCCTTTACTCTTACCTGCCTTTTACCCATACCCGCACCTGTACCCATACCAATACCACCTTAGGCATCTAGAGAATGCAGGCTGGGAAAGAGTATTCGTGAATTCGCTGGCAGAAAAAAGAGAGGACTTTTCGGGGAAAAGGTACCTTAAAAAGTTGTGGCCCATTATGGCGGGTCACAAACCCCTCACGGGTAATGAGGGGACAACCGCCTGGACATCAATCACCGCCCCGGCTGGGTCGTACATGACTTGGTCGGGGTCCAGGCATAGAGGAATTAAAAAAAACCACCATATAAGGGGCAAAATTAGTTTAATTATACTATAATTGGGAGTTGCTCCTTTGTTAACTTAAAGGTTAACATGTTCATAACCGAAGAATTATACCCAGGTCCCGATTTTACATTTAAGGGAGTTCTTAAAGATGGGAAATCCTTACTCAGGCCATTTCTAGATAGTCTCCCTGAAGCTGATTCGGCCCAATGCTACGCTTTAATTAAATTAATAGGTGACCATGGGATACCTCACAATAAAGAAAAATTCCGAAAGGAAAGTAAAAATATTTATGCTCTTAAGACGAGCAACATTCGGATTTATTGTTTTTTTGCAGGGAAGAAAATCATCATATTGACTCATGGATTAAAGAAAAATGCTAAGGGTGGAGAAAAGGTTCAGAGAAAAGAATTGGAGCTTGCTGAAAAAATACGGGTTTGTTTGTCTCCTGATCAGCTAGGCAATTCTTAAGGAGAAAGGGGATTTTCCTTATGAGTAAACAAAATTGGTTCTTAGAAAATTTAGAAAAGGTGCAGAACACCTTTGACTATCGTCTTGAAAATATCCTTTTGGATGTTGGAGAAAATATTGCATTATTTATGAAAGAACAAAATTTGAACCGATCTCAAATGGCTCAACGCTTGGGGGTATCTCGGGCTTATGTAACAAAGATTCTTAATGGCAATCCCAACCTCACAATTAAAACCCTTCTTAGGCTTAGCGATGTATTAGAGAAAGATCTGAAAATTATGTTTTGGTCTAAATTAACCAATAAAGGAACTGATACTCCAAAAATAATTACATTCCAATTAAGCGAACTTCAATCCTATCACTATAAACCATTGAAAAATGCTTCAACTTCCAAAGATTTAAATGATTGCCCAATTGCAGCTTAATAATTTCTTTACAGATTCATTATCTGTGAAGACAAATCAATTTTTTGATCCTAAAATTAAGGATGGTCTCATTTCTGGGAAAATAAACTGTTCAACGGAAATTGCCATTCCAAAAGATGGAATTCAAATTCCATCTAGGGTTGTTCTTGTTGTATCCATTGAGCCTGCCACCGAGAAACCTGCTTTGGAACCTTATGAGTTAAAGATAAAAATTGTGGGCTTTTTTACTTTCAATGGGGAAATGGCAAGCGACCAAAAGGAGAGGATGCTAGGTTTGAATGGGGCCTCTATTCTTTATGGTGTAGCAAGAGGAATTATTGCACAGACAACGGGCGGGGGAATCTATGGAAAATATATTTTGCCTGCTGTTAACTTTGTGGATATATTAGAAAAGGAAAATCAGGTTAAGGAAGCTAGGGCAAAAGCTGAGGCAGTGGCAAAGGGAGCATTAGAACTTATTGCAGCTAATGAAAAAAGGCAACTCGATAAAACTACCCGAAGGGGGAAAAAAATAAAGAAGGGGAAAAATCCAACATAAATTTGCCAAAATGCCTTTTTGTTTGAACCCTCCCACACTTTAGGTCCATTTTTACTTTATTATCAACAGTTTGTTCACGTTTATGATGCCCAGTATGATAGTAAGCAAAAATAGATAGCAAATTAGTGCGCTTTGCTACTTAAGCCCACGTAATTTTTGTTCTTTTCTTGCTTGTTCAAGACGATCCAATTTTCCTTCAGTCTCCAATTGTGCCCATTCTCTCTTATTTTGGGTGCGAATTTCCTTGCCTGCCGTACTTTCATTGGAAGTCTTCAAGCCAATGTGCACCTTGTATTTCTTTTCGCTCTCGTCAGGTGAAAATTTTGCCACCGAAAGCTTATAGCCTCCCTCACAGAGAAGACTAAGCGTTTCATACGGAGCAGCTTCCTCCTCAGGACACTTGTCCGCATGTAATGTTTTCAACAAATCGGCGTAACGTTCAGCTATATCTTCCGCTTCTTTTTTGCCTACCGCCTCGGCGATTCCATAGATATTTGCGATGGTGAACGTTTTAGGGGTTATAATTAGTTCGACTCTTTGAAAGTCGTCTGACTTTTTTGGGTTTTCCGCAATGACGGTTATCGTCCGTAGGAGAGTGTGGAGTTTTACGATTGTACTGTCGGTAGCCTGGTACTTGGAGCCAAGTTTGTAGCCAAATAGCTCCCCTTCGGGTGGACCTGCAAAAGCGCTTTTGCATAACCAAAGGACCGCGATAACTACAAGCAGCATACGCATTCAACCCCTCCTATAACGTTCTTGCCTGGTCCGCGTCTGGTGTAACCTTAAATTGTTAAGGCAGAGTGCTTTTATTTTGACGCACTTTCAAGGAGGAGGTCCACTTCATTTCCTCGAAAAATCCCCAATGGTACCGGCCAATTTCACAGGTTGAGGCAGGGACCCGCCAAAAACTATTTGGGCAGTGTTACAAGGAAGCATTTCCCTTGATGGGCTTCATCCATATCTGCTTTGCACGAAGAGAAAATTTGACGGGATAACATAGAGGCCCTAGACCAATCCATGCCTCACCTTTCGCCATGAAATCCCTTTCATTCCAGGGCTTTACCGACCCCTCATGCGTTAAAAGCATCCCTTAAACATACAGACTTTGGTTTAATAAATACAAAACCATTGGCAATTATACGTATATCTTATGTTTTCCCAGCGATCCACGCAACTGCCTAGCCGTTTTAAGTTGCCTATCAAGTCGAAAAGGGTATAGTAGCGACACCTCCTTAGCCGCATGAGGTTGAGGAGGATTTTGTTTATTCGTGGAATTTAGGAAACCAGTGCCTAATGGAATTTAGGGACTATTTAAAATTGAATGGAGTTGGAGAAGAGTTTCTGCGCCCCGATGGAATGCTGGCACGTTTGAACGCCGATAAAACGAGCCTATTGCCTACGAGTTTTTTTGAGCCTTATGAGGCTGCGCTTCGCCATCCAACTTCAAGAGTTCCGGTGGACCAAGTTATTAAGCCAGGGCTATTAGTAAAATTTTCAGAGCAGTTTAAGTCACAGACATATGTAAGTGAACCTGGAGGGCTGTTTATTTTACTAAGCTACTTAATAAAATTAGTGGACTTTATCATTAGGACTAATATAGCAAACCAACCTGTGTTTGATGGATACATTGAGGGAAATTCAGGTTCAAAAACCCATTCCCAATTCCCTTTTGGTGTTTTTCTTAAGGTCCAAGCTGTTCAAGGATTTTGGGCACAATACGAAGAACCAGATGGAACAATCTGGCAAGTCTCCCACATCCCCCTATGTGATATTTCTTGGATCGAAGTCTTACCTGACATTTCCCCCACGACCTAGTTCACCTGATCTGGGTAGCAGAAGATGGGGGTGGAATATTCTTGAAAAATCCCAAGTGGCTCCCGTGGTGAGCGTGTGCCTAGCCGTCTCATCGCAAGGGCCTTTTTAGAGGTCTGTGGTGAGAGCGTGGGACCCCTAAATAGCCAACCCGTACCGGGGGGCCTGCCCAATGGGGGGTGGGGGTCTCAATCCTGGAGAGGGCCTTTTTGTTGGAAGAGAATATAGGGAACAGGTCCACGCGATTCTCTGAAAAATTCTCCCCCCTTGCACCGGCCATTTTTCAGGCTTGAGGAATGGACCCGTAGGGAAATATTCACTCCCAGTTTTACTCCCGTTTCACTCCCAGTTCTGGTCCCGTTTCTCAATGTTCCGCAATCCTTGTTAGTCGCTGTCGAAACGTTCCATTCTCCAGTGTTTATGCTGTTATCGTGACATTCCATCACACTCAATAACACCTAGTCGAAGATGACCTGGAATGCCTTGCCAAGGCGAGGGTCGGGGGTTCAAATCCCCTTTCCCGCTCCAATTTCAAGCGGGTCCTTTCCGAATTAGAACTACCTCTCTCCTTCGCCCTTATTTGCCGGGCGGCTGAGGTTCAACCTTTATATTCATTCCGTCTAGGGGTTCCCAAAGACCTTCCTTCTTGGTTGGCCCTGGAATTTTGACCAATATTTCTAAATCCTCATTCAAATCTTTGAGAAAATCTTTCATTTGCCCGACTGTCATGGCTCGTGCCTTTCTATAAAGAAAGTTAATTTTTCCTGCCCTGTTGTCACTTCTATTCTTTCCTATTCTACCTTAAAGGATAGGTCCGCCCTGACGGGTCTCATAAAGGAACTTTTCCCTGCTTCCCGCACCCAGGGAAGTGATTATTTCTTCCCTTCAATCGGTCACCAATATCACCCACCAAGGGGTGGATTCTTCTTTCATCTGGGAAAACTGCCGTGCGGTAAAACTGCTGGGGACTCCCTCCAACCGCGACCCCCGTCGAATTTCGACATACCGGAGCCGGCAAGGTACCGGAGTATCTTCCTTCGTCGCACCTTTAAAAAGCATGGGATCTCGCAGATCGGCCACCCTGGATAGCTCTTTTCTCTCTCCGACAGCCATGGAGGTTAATTCCTTATGCACGTTTCCAAATATTGCAGGAAGAACTGTATTCGTAAAAATCTCATTTCTTGGACGGAATCGATCATCCGCTAACAATTGGCTGAGCAACTCCCAAAAGACCCCATCATCGATAGCCGAAAGAATACCCACACAACTTCGTTGAGCCATAAATTTCAACAACGCCAAAGGGCCCAAGATATCAAACTTCCAATCGGGAAACGTTAATGTGTGCCCCCGATGTGACACCTCTAAAATATCCTCCCCTTCATGCCGGCCTCGACGATAATTCCCCCGGCTGGACTGAAGATGCGCATGAATAATTTCAAGAGTCAAACGACTGGGTTCGTAGGCAAAGGTAGGATTCGCCGGTGCATGGCAGGTACTGACGGTGTAACGGGACAACTTCCCTTTGCTCTTCGAAAATGCTTCTAGACCCATGCCGCCCCAAAACTTAAATCGTAATTCTTCGGGCGAGAAGCTCTGTAAATATCGTTCACGCTCCAGGTTTTTGTGATAGACACCGCCCACCCGTGACCCCGGCATCAACCGATCAAAAGCATGCAAGGTCAACGGGGTACATTGCGTCCGTAAATGTGGGACATAGTGATCCACCAATTCCTGTTCAAAGGACAAATCTCCAGCTCCGATATCTAGCAGGGAGGGTGCTGGCGTCTGTCGTAATACGTCATAGGGATTAGACGCTTCCCGAAGAATTTCCTCCCATCGCATCCCTGAACACTCCTCCGGACTTTTCCTTTCTTCGTTCACGTTCAAGATTCCCCATACCATGAGCGCGCGAACCGCCTTGGAAGGGGGAAAGCCGGTGAGTTCCCTGAGGATCTGATTGCCTTCCTTGCGTCCGGTAGGGTTGGAGAGTTGTTGCAGGGCATCGATTAATCGTTCTTGAATTATTGGATCGAGAGAGGCCCCTCGAATATGTTGAATGAGGACGGGAAGCGTGGCTTGAAGGGTTTCAGGAACCATAAGTTTCCTACTCGCCTCCCAGTGGTGGGGAGAGGATTCCCGACTGATTTTGATTCTCTCCCGAAATGCCGCCAACCCGAGTCGCTGATCATCCATGACGTGTCATCCCTTATGGAAGTGTTGAAAAAGGTCGCCAGCGGCGTTCTCGCCACTTGGCCGTGCTCACGTACTTCTCCGTACGCTCCGCCCGTCCAAGTGACTGCGGCCTTGCTGGACGAACCTTTTTGAACACTCCATGATTTTCTTCCAGTGGATCTCAGTCCTCACATGTTAATGAAAAGGACAAATATTTGAATTATTCAACCGCCCACTTTTGACAGTCCCTCTTTCCAATTCTTCACGCACCTTAGCCGCTCTGAATATTCTGAAACAACCGAATGGCTTTCGAAATATTGCCCACAGGAGAGAAGTATGCTACACCTTGCCTCGTTATGGTCACCCATTATTTTCCACGTGCGAAACAACACTTCCTCTCTCTATGCCTGGGCATCTTTGTGATGAGCGCCACCACCGGATGTGCGACGTCACAAGCCAACCCGACATTTGAAGTCAACCACATCTACGACGTCTCCCGGCAGCAAGCAATTACATTCGACGACCTGCTCCCACAACTTTTAGCCGCCGATGTAATTTATATCGGCGAAGAACATTACACCCCCTCCCACCTTGAGGCAGCCCAGACAATTCTGAATGCCCTCCTTGCCCATGACCGACACCCAGCGCTGGCCATGGAAATGTTTAGTTGGGATGGACAATCCGGGCTAGACCGGTACATCAAAGAATCCGAATTTACGACAGAACAAATGATAAAGGATTCACAATGGAACACGAATTGGGGTGGAGAGTTTGCCGATTATCAACCATTGGTGACCTTTGCCAAATCGCACCAACTCAAAATCTTTGGTCTTAACCCGCCACGCCCCCTTGTTCGATTAGTCGCCACAAAGGGATTAACCGAAGCCCGGCAAGACCCGGAAATGCGAAAATGGCCAATTCAAGAAACCGTGACCGATAATCCCGCGTATGAGCAATTGATTTTTGAACAAATTGAAGCGTGCCATCCCGGCTTGCCGGATCACGTGTATCGCCGAATTTTCGAAGCATCCATTTTCCGGGATGAGGGCATGGCTCAG
>JBGSSO010000369.1:0-2814 GCA_041737015.1 Nitrospirales bacterium | reverse complement strand
AGGTATTGGTGGGAACCGCCCCAGGTGGCTATTCTGGCTGTGACCCGTCGCCCCCAGCCGGCTATTTGGTGCCCCATGTTTGCCCAAAATGAGGGGAGGTGAGGCGGTTGTACCAGAATGGTCAGGGATTCTCGAAAAGTGAGCTCATAGCGGTTGGGCATATTGTTGACGGTTAGAGGAGTGATGGGATCTTCGGGCGGAGACTCCGGAGAAGAATCTGATGGAGGGGAAATGGGCAGGGGGGAGACCGATGGGTCTTTCGTCTCGAGGTGAAGCACGGTTGAGTGGGTGAGAGGGGTGCCGATCCACTCGGCGCCCGTCAGTGCAAATGTTCGCAGCGGGATGCCACGGGCTTTGAGCAATACGATGTTCTTGTCGGTATCGACGATGACATACAGAGATTTGGTTTTTGCCATTTGCAGTTCTTGTTCAACGGGATGAGAAGAGGTTTTTGGTTGAGCCCCGATCTGTGACGAACAGGCTTCTCCCAGGGCAAGCGTGAGGAGAAGCATCCACAACAAGGAGGAGCCAGGGGATTGGAGAGGCCCGTGGGTGAAGGAAGATTTGAGTCGCGTCAAAAGATGATCAGGGTGGTGCCAAGGGGCACGTGGTGAAAGACATATTCAAGCGGTTCATCTCCAAGTCTGATGCAGCCATGGGTGACGTTGGTGCCCAGCATTCGGGTATACAATGTGCCATGGATGAAATACCCATTGCCGAATCCGAGGGCATAGTCGCCCAGCACCCCGGTTTCAATCCGGTCTTTGGGTTTGGTCGGAATGGGTTGCCCTTCTTCAATGAAGGCCCAATCGGGTTTGTTCCATGCCGGGTTTTTGATTTTACTGGAAATGGTAAACACCCCCCGCGGGGTATCGAATACCCAGCCGTTGCCGGGATTGCGAGGATCTTGCAACCGCGCCCCGCTGCCGGTTGAGGCCACGGCACTGTAGAGGATTCGGTTACCCTTTCGAAGGGACACACGATTTTGAGCCGTATCGACCACGAGGTAGAGACCCTTTGGTGCCGTGGCGAGGAGGCCGGGAGCGGAAGGATAAAACGGGATGTTTTCTTCCTGGGCTTGGGTCGTCACCGGGACCACGGTTGTGGTGCGCTTGGGAGCAGGTGGGGATGAGGCCCCAAGTGTCGTTGTCAGAACGACGAGCAGGCTCAGCAGAAGCGTCAGACGTGCATGCGGGGTCATGAATGATGTCATTTTATTCTGTGCTGGTGAATGAGGCTGCAAGGGTGGGGAGGGTGTGCCACCGTTCATTCCGTTTCTGAATATGTGCTTCCATCTGGCGTAAGGTATTGACGACGTCATTGTCCTGGTTCAGTGCCCCTACGATGGTGACAGGTGTTCCGGTTTTTGCCCGATCAAATACGTCATCCATGGTTGAATTCTCCAACGCAATACAGCCGCTGGTGGCATCTTCGTTATTAGGACCTTCCCCATGAATTTCAATCAGACTGCCGATGGACCGATCCTCTGGAACCAGGCCATTGGCTTGTGCATCTTGAAAGCGCTTTTGGTTGGCAACTGTGGGGTAATCTAATAATAAGGCTTTATAGTATTTGGTCCCCGATCCATCTTTTTTGTGTATCACATGAAATTGGCCTTCCGGAGTGGCGCCGTCTCCCTCGTAGAGCTTGTCTGCCAATCCTGAAAATCCTACGCGTGCCGGATAGTCGGCAATGATGTGCCCACGTTGATAGACGAGTAGGCGACGAGGAGCCTTGAGCACAATGACCGCTGTGCCGGCTGTCTCGGTTGATCGTTGAATGGTGTTCGTGACCCATTGTTCCCAGAGCGTAATTTGGGCCTCGTTTCTGTAGCGATTCATCTGGGCAAGGGCGTGGTTTTCCACGCGGCGAAGATGCCCAAGGGCCTGTTCTCCTGCTGCCCGTGCCTGCTGGTATTGTCCCTGCTCTAATCGCAAGACACTTTCTTGTAAGAGTCCATCTGCGCGGGAGAGCGCAAGCATGTCGTCTTCCAGATCGAACAAGTGGGACAGTTCACGCAATCGTGTGAGATGTGCCTGTTCGGGTTGAAGGAGTTCCTTCACCTCCGAGCGAAGAGCTGTAATCTTTTGGCGGGAGGCTTCAATCAGCAGGGAGCCTTCTTCCACCAGTTGTTGATACCTCTGGTTGAAGGACTCGACGTCGCCGTTTGTCCACCAGTGATTGGCTTCCCTCCGCCACTGGGAACGAAGTTCGAGCACTCGTGTATGGAATTGTTGATATCGATCAGGAAACAAGGCTTCTGCGCCGTCAGCCCAGGCCTTTCGGTCCAGATCTTCGACCAGAGAGGGAAAGGTCTCGGGATAGTCTGTGTGTCCCCACCAGGCAAACGCCAATGCTGGAAGCAGGACCAACATGACCGTGATCATCCAGCGCCGACGCCAGGCCGACTGAAACCTGGTGGGCGGGTTGATTGTTTTTTTCTCCATCATGAAACATGTCGCTTTGCGGGAAGCCGTTTGACAGAGATAATCTGTGCTTGAATTCGAGTGGCAAAAGATTCTACGGAATGGGAGGTGGTCATCACGTCGATGAAGTGTTCTTGAGTCATAATGGATTCGATTTCGGCTAGGAGCGTTTCGGTATCCTGAAAGGCTTGTAGGAGTTGGTCTAGCTCCCCGTGATCAGGTGCGGGAGGGGAAACTTCTGCCAAGAGCGCACGAACGTCTTGAAGATGCTGTTTGGCAAAGGCGAGAGCCACCTCGGCATTGGCTTTGGACTCCTTTTTATTGGCGATGGCTTCGATTTTAGCCTGCGTGGCGTTGTTGTAAACATCCGACAACATGGTGATGACAG
>JBGSSO010000371.1:0-8842 GCA_041737015.1 Nitrospirales bacterium | reverse complement strand
CCCTGCCGATCCAGTTTTTGCTTTACCTGTCGATACGCCGTTTCTGCTTCAGTGAATCTCTCAATTGCGTAATGCTCGGCTTCTGACATTCTCGCGTCTTCAAGGGCTTGAGTGGCTGCGTTCAATTGGGAGAGAGGTGGTTCTGCGCAACCGGTCAAGAGCAGCCAGGTCAGGAACAGCACATATCTGCCACAGAGAAGGTCAACGGTTCGAGGCATGGGCCCGTTGAGGGATTTCCAGCCAGCGTTGATTTGGATTCTTGCAGTCACGATGATTGGGATATCCTTATCAGTCCGGAAGGTTGCTCTTTATGAAGAGGAAGAGGGGCCGAACCCTTCCGGCCCCTCTTGTCGTTCGCCCGCATCAAAACCTGAACAGGTGGGGCCTTTTCCTTGGTGGTAAAAGGTCGTAAGTTGCAGGTGTGGGGTATCGTCTGAATACCTATTTGCCCATTGGCTTTTTGGCCGGATTTTGCTGTGGCTTAGCAGGGCTAGGGGCGGCAGTAGGTTTCCCGATTGGCATACCCTTTTTGGGATCTTTTGGATTTGATTGGTTCACAGTAGCACCTCCTTTAAAGGTTAGGTAAGCCGTCATGGCTTACTACTCGAAGATATATCAGCAAAGGTAATGCCAGGTTTTGATCTCTTGTGCAGGAGAAATTCTTGGATTTTTTAGGGATAAGTGGGTGAAATTTCTCGAAATACCATTATGTGGAGAGACATCCTGTCCAATGAAAGAAATCTTGTCCAATTTTCCTGAAAATTTTAGTTAAGATTGGGAGTGTCTCTATGAAATATATTCCGGCGTTTCGATGGAGGTTCAGGAATAGCTTCTGGTTGGTAAGCCAAGGCTTGAATTCGCCCTTACCATTCTGTTGCCGGTGTTGATTGAAATCCGGTAGGTCTGCCCGAAGGACGTTTGATACGTGTATGAAACAGGAGGCGCTCAATGCCTCTTATGGTCCTTGGCGTTGTAAATATTGCGCTGCGGCATCCAAGGCCCGGCTCAGCAGTTCAGGCCCGGCCCAGGTTCGGTTGTTTTGGCTTTTACTGACTTTGGCCCAGTCCAGTGCGAAGGGGAGGGGAATGAGACGAACCGGGCCCTGGTAAAAATCCGTCCACAGTTTGCTCAGGACCGTCCCGATTCGAAACGGCGATGGAATCAGTTGGATGGGGTTTCGTATCAAGTCTTGGCAAAGTTCCGCAGGGGAAGTGACCAGCAATTCCCGGCAGGCGGAGGGTCGCTGTTCATAGATGGAGCAGATTTCGTCTTCCAGAAATGGACAGGGCATTCGAAGCGCATAGTACGCGCGATTGAGAGGTTCCAGTTCTTCATCGGTGCCTTGATCTTCGGAAAAGGCCAATCGTTGCAACCCATCCTCCAGGCCGGCCTCACGCAAGGTCTTTTGAGCTGCCTGAAATCGCTCAAGCAACCGCTCCTTTTTTGGAGAAGGGAGTGCTTCAACAACCGACAGGAGGGCCAAGGCCTCCGGTGGGGCTATGGGAATCATCATGCGACAGCAGGCGGCACAGCCTTTTTGGCAGGAAATGGTGGCCCCGGTTTGATTGGTGTTGTCGATGGCCAACTGGTGAGCTTGTTCTCCAAGGGATCGCATGAGGGGGATAATGTAGGTAATGGGAATGAATCCGGTAGGTACCGCAACCGACGCCGTCAGATCTCCGACAGGGGTTTGAATATTCAGATTGTACGATTCGTGAGGGGTAGAATATTCCATGAGACAATCTATCGGGGGAGCCCTCTGTTCAACGAATGGAAAGAAACACTGTCAGGCACCGGATCCGACTTTCTCGGGAGACCGGATTAAGCAGAAATTGTAGAAGAAATCGTGGCAAAAAGAAACGCTGATCGTTTCTGTCCCAACCGTGAGCTGAATGAACATTTTCCTGTGTGAGTTTTCTCGAGTGAATCCACTCTGGCCTGAGCACTCCTGAGCTTCCAGCCCGGTATGGGGGCATTGGATTTGGTGTTGGGTCTGGCGTTTATTGGACTCGTGGTCTCTGCCTTCTTTGGCGTTCACCAGAGAAGGCAGAGAAGGTCTGCTTGTCATTTCAGCCCATGCCTAAACGAGGCTAATGGGGTTTCACCCTGGTCATGATTTTATCGGTCCAGGCTAACAATATGGCCGAGCCTAAAAAGGTCAGATGGATAATGAGTTGCCATTGAATGTGTTCAATGGGCACATTGGCAATGTTGACGAAGGCTTTGAGTAAATGAATGCTGGAGATGCCAATCAACGAGGCTGCTAGTTTCACTTTGATCGTGCCCGGGTCAATATGACTGAGCCAATCCGGTCGATCAGGATGACTCTCCAGACTTATTTTACTGACAAATGTCGCATATCCTCCGATGACGACCATGGTGAGCAGATTGGCGACCATGGTGATATCCACCAGGGTGAGGATTCCTAACATAAACACGGTTTCGGTGAGGTCGCCAATGTCGTGTACCATATGCCACAGTTCGGTCAGGAATTTCCATGCATAGAGCACTTCAGCGATGATCAATCCACCATATAACGGTGCTTGTATCCACCGGCTGGCAAAAATGGTCATTTCGAATGCGTGTTCAATCCAATGGGGAATGTCTTCCGGGGTGGAACCGATAGGGGAACCCGGTGAAGTCGGGGATTGGGCCATGAAAACCTCCATGAAAAAATGATGAATAAACGCTTAAGGCTCTCCAGTCTGTCTGAGAGTATGACCGTGCTTGGAACGCATGCGAAAAATGCTCTTTAAACGTTAAAAGGGTGATCGTGGTCGCCGAATTTGATGTGAGAAAGAAAAGGAAGGCACATCATTCCAATTTTATCAATTACTGTTGGCAGGCAAGAAATTTTATGAGTGAGGAGGAATGATCAACATCAGTGGGAGAGATGGGCAAGCAAGAAATTGAAACAAGGGGATGAAATTGTTTTCTTAAACTTCGTGGTCAGTCAGGCAAATATACTGGGAGCATTCAAATCAGATCAAGTTTTTCTACAACGTTCTCCGGTGAGGACTCCTACTTTCATTTCAAATGGAATCGGCCACCGACATCTCAGACGGTGACCGATGCACCTAGGCGCTCATCCAAACGCCTGACAGTTAATCTTTCTTAGAAAATCAGGGTCACCGAGAACTGTAAGATGCGTCCGGTATCCAGTTTCTCTTTATCCTGAACCGTCAGTGACCATTTTCCCTTTGGATTTTTGCCGACTAATGCCAGGAGGTCCGGTGTCGTGGTGACATCATAGGTGGTGTGGATATTGTCTGTGCCGCCTCCAATTCGATTATGGAGCAGAATGGACGATACTCCTGTTGAATTAGGCGGAACCACCTTAATGATCAAATCACCGATATAGGAATGCTCAATATCCACTCCGATCTTGACGGAGGTGAGCGGGGTGGTCTCGGCCACTTGAACAGAAAGTCGTGAAGTTTGAAGGTCCCGAATGGGAATGATGGCGGTGGAGGTATGAACGGTGGTGGGAGTCGGAATGGCCGGTGCAGCCAATTCTACCGCGCGCTTGGCATTAATCCGTCCATAGCCATATAAGGTGCTATGGCCGTTGGTGTCATATTTCCCAGCGTTTGGATCGATCTTATCACACGAGCGTTTGAGCAGATCTTTGACTTCATTCCATCGCAGCGAGGGGTTGCGAGCGAGAATGAGTGCGGCCACTCCTGCGACACCGGGACAGGCGCTTGATGTGCCGCCAAAATCGTTCACATAATTGCCAGCCGCATCGCCTCGACTGACTTGTCCGGGATTATATCCTGCTGATGCTGAGCGATCGGTGGTCCAGATTCCCGGGATGGGGAGAATGGTATCGTTGCTGGGAAAGGTACACCAAATAGCCTTGCCGAAATCGCTATAGGCACTCCTTTTCTCTTTGGCATGGCAGGCGGCCACGGCAATCACTTTTTCATAACTGGCATATCCATCGTTATCGACACTTTCGTTGCCGTTTCCGGCGGCCCAGGTGATCACACAGCCTTTTCCGTTACGTCCATTCGCGACGGCCCAATCGATAGCCAGGCGAGTGGAATCCGGCAGGGGAACCACGGTGTGATGGAGGGGATCGCGTGGGTCCCACCAGGCTCCATCCTCGGGCCCCCAACTGCAGGAAATAACATCTGCGCCATGTTGGGCGGCCCAGATAAATGCATCAGCCTCGGCCTGTGAGCCTAACGGGGATACATAACGGATGGCCATCAATCGGGCTTTGGGAGCGACCCCGGAGGCACCATGAAAACCGTTGCCCGTCGCGACGCCTGCACAGGCGGTTCCATGATTATCCCGGCTGCCGGGTCGAGGATCGTCAGTGGCGCCTGTCACGTCGCGAGGAGCGATAAGTTTCCCTGAACTGGCAAACTCTTCGTGATCAAGATCCATTCCGTCATCAATGATCGCGACAGTGATATTTTCTCCCTCACTGAGTGCCCAGGCGGCCTCTACGTTGGCATGGGCATCATAGACCGTTCCATCAATCGTGGTCTTTTTCAGGTGCCATTGTTGGGGAAACGCTGTGCGCCATCCCATTTGTCTGACAAGTTCAGGGTGACAGAGCTCCACATGTTTATGCCGCAAGAGACTCTCGGCTATGGCAAACACTTCCTGCCCTGTGCCCTCGGGCGCTTCGACAAAGAAGGTATTGCGGGCATATTCCAACATTCGTTTGATTGCGAGTCCGGAGGCTTTCAAGATTTTCCGGCAAGTGGATTCGGCCAGGTCATCATCGAACTTGGCAAAAAGGTTTTCGGTGTACAGCACCGGTTTTTTTGATTGAGGATCGACTAGGACCCGTCCGGCAAATTGCACGTCTTCTACGGATTCTATGGTCGAGCGGATGGCTCCTCGCGCACTGGCCCGTCGAACGGTTTTGGGATATCGAAAGATTTCCACGCCGGCATGTTGAAACCGGTGCACCGGCTCAAGATTGTCGAGTGCTTGCCGAGCTCGAGTTGACTGAGCGGCGGCTTCCAATGGTCGACGACTCTGAGTTCGCACGACCACGAGGTCTTCATCGGTTTTCAGCCTGAACGATTTCCCGTTTTGTCCTCCATAACGAAATGACAGCATGGGTTTTCTCCTTCTGTTTGAATACGCAATGGTGCTTGGACTTGCTTCGCATTCCTTCGTAGAATGGCTCATGGCTGTGAACGATCCGTTTTCTCACTTTCCTCTAAGGATGAGGGTAGAAGCCCAAGCCGTGTCCCGTGTCTATGTTCGTGAATCTAACTGCTTTGCGGTCCATGGGCCAGTGCCTCCGGTTTTGACCACTTCGGTGTTGTACTCTTTTGATGATCCGGTTATCAACGTGTGCCGAGGTGAGGTCTCTGCCTTGTCGGAGCTTCCTTCCGACCTCACACTGACACCGGTCTATCGTCTTGAGCCCAATGGTCCGCAAGGAGTGCCGTCCGGCAATGTGTTTATTCGTTTCCGGTCCCAGGTTCCTGTCGAGGGCCGGCGACAAGAAATAGATGCGTGCGGCTTCTCAATTCGTGAATCACTTTCCTATGCACCTCATGCTGCATGGCTTCGGAGCCAGGATGGAAATATTGCCACGGCGCTTAATGGTATTGCAAAGCTGCGTGATTTAAACGACATGGAGCTGGTTGAACCGCAGATGTTGATGCGGCGGGTGCAGCGGTCATCCGACGATCCCCCATCGAATCCACGACCTTAAGGGGTTTTCTCCGAATGATCTTATCGGTGTCGGACGGTAATGGAGTCTGTAGGGAGAGCGATTCGTTGACGGGTATGATCGGTGATGTCGCCGAGCGCTTTCACCACCCAATTGTCTGGTTGTAGGGCACCGACGACGGTGACCGGAGTCCCTTCTTTAGCGAGATGAAAGACGGCATCCATATCTGCATTATCTAGAGCAATGCAGCCATTCGTTGTGCTGTTGCCATCGGGTTGTTGGCCGTGAATTTCAATGAGCCCTCCGATGCTGCGGTGCGCCCCCAGGCGTCCCTTGAGCTTGGCTTCCTGGAAGCGTCGACGATGCTCGTTGGTTGGATAATTGAGTAAGAGGGCTTTATGGAATTTGGTGGATTCCGATCCTTTCATTTGCAGGATGCGAAACTGTCCCTCCGGTGTCGCGCCATCGCCTTCCTGCAACTTGTCCTGAAGTCCTGAAAAGCCGAGATCAATGGGAAAATGGCGCAGCGGTTTTCCATTCCGATAAACCACGAGTTGGCGGGAGACTTTGAGGACCACGATGGCCGTGCCGCCTGTCCTTGAAGACCAATCCAGTGTGTTGGTGACCCAATGGTTCCACTTGGCAAGTTGTGAGATGGTTCCATACCGTTTCATTTGTGCCATGGCTTGAGACTCGACGGGTACAAGAGATTCTCTTGCCTGTCCAAGAAGGATATGAGCGTGATGGTCGCGGGCTTGCGCGAGTCGAAAGGCCGCCTGGTTCAGCAGGCCTTCCGTCATCGAGAGTGCCCGTGAGTTTCGTCGAACATCAAATATACCCGTTAATGCCCGTAAGCGGGTTACTTGCCGACGTTCCGATTCTAATGCGGTTGTCAGTTGCTGGTGTCGAGTGGATTTTTGGTGTTTGGAGACTTCAAGAAGGGTCGAGCCTTCTTGCAGCAGGTTTTGGTAAGTTGCCTGAAGCGCATAGGTGTTAGCTGTTGGCCACCAACGCGCTTGCTCTTTTCGCCATTGCGTCCGAAGATCAGTGATGTCTTGATGAAATGCGTGATATCGTTCCAGGGAATGGGCTTCCGAGCTGTGGGTCCACACCTGGTGGTCGAGCGATTCAAGCTGAGGTGGGAAGATTTGGGGAAGGCGATCTGCCCTCCACCAGGCCACAATCAGGAAAGAAAGTACGGTGAGGGCTCCAGCCGCCAGCCAAACTGTCGGTCGTCTGGCTGGTTTTTGGCCAGAGCCCCACCCTCGCATGTGTTACGCCTTCTTGTGTTTTCCGGTCTTCTGAATAGCCTGCGCGACCTGTTCATTCACGCGGGCTGCTAAGGCTTGAACGGATTCGGCTTTAGCCTTTACCCCTATATAGTCTTCCATAGCCATAATAGGGGCAATTTCAGCCAATGTGGTTTCTGCGGCTTGTAGGTCGCCACGTAAGGCTTGCAGATCGGCCTGGGTTCCCTTGCCTGTTGGCGCTTGGGCCAACTGATTTTTGGCTTCCTCTAATGAGGTTTTGGCTAGCACCACGGATCCTTCCGCCTCGGTTTTTGCCAATTGCTTGCTTGCGATGGCTTCGGTTTTGGCTTTTTCGGCATCCGCTACGACCTTCACTAAGATGGCATTTGCTACATCATAGTTGCGCGTCACCAAAAAGGTATCGTCTTGCACGGCGATTTCTTCCTGCGCTTTTTGATATTCGTCTTCAGCAACACGTAAGGATTCCGGAGCATATTCCGCCGCACCGGCTTGCTTGGCAGCCTGAAGGGCTTGCAGGGCCGAGTCAGTCCCTTGGATGGGTTTTTCAGCACAGGCTATAAGCATGGTGCCGAATAGCAATACGAGAGCACCCGTTTTACATGATTGAATCACGTTTCCCATGTTTGTCAATTTCCTCCTTTATAATGGAGAGGGATGATTCCCTCTCATTTGGTTATGGTTGTACGAGCTTGGCCCACGGTTGGCGAAGGAGGCGAATTCCCTTCCCACTCGTTTACGAATCCCACTGACTTGTCTGGAAAGTACAGCGTTGGTTTATCCGCGGAATGCTTGGGTAAGTCATTTCAGATACGAGGGGCATGAGTTCTTTCGTTCACTTCCTGTTTCCTGAGCGGCTTTTTCTTCCAGCACATAATTCAATGAGCAAAGAAGATGCCAAAAGATTGTGACTAGAAAAGACGTGAATGAGAAGTATGAGCAGCAAAAAGACCGACTTTTGAATGAAAAATCACGAAAAAGGCTGAGCAATGCGTGAGTACACATGGACATCATGTCTGAGTAAAGAAACTTTGTCCGTGAATTTCTTTAATGAATTGAGTAAACGAAGCACCAAATATTTGTTGGGACGCACAAAAGCGTTGTGATCGGTGTGACATTGGTTTCGGGAGATCCACCGTACCGAAGAAGCGGCTTGTTGGCCTCACACTTGATGCAAGCCCTATTCAAAGGAAGATCTCATCTAAAACTCCAAGGGAAGAAGGAAAAGAGAAGCTTAGGCAGGAATGAAGTTCAACTTAAAAGCACGATGAGGGCCAAAATGATCAACCCGGTGGTTGAAAGGGTTTGGCTACCTCGGCCTCTAAGGAGTGAGGCATGACATACGGGTGAAGATGGGGTGCGAATAGCCGGAAGATGCGGACGGGTAAGCTGCTCGTGAAGCTGAAATCGCCCGATTGCGGACCTGACACCTGGGCGGTAATGGTTCCAAAAAAGCGATTGTCGATGAGAAAGACAAAAGTAGCTGTTCGGGCGATCGGGCGGGATTGAATTAATCGATAGCCTCGCTCATACACTTTTTGGCGATGATCTCCGGTTCCGGTTTTCCCACCGATCGGGATGGTTATGCCTTCTGTGGGTGGCAAGGCGCCTTTCGCACCGATCGCTGTTCCATGTTCCACCACATCAACGAGTTCCTGACGGAGAATTTGAGCGACCAGCGGGTTCAAAACTTGTTCCTGGTCTGGTTCTTGAGGTGCGACGAGTGTTTCAAACGGGGTTCCTTCCGCAAAGTGCAGTCGCCGAATCGTCACCGTGGGGTTTTTCCTTCCTTCGTTGACCAGAATACCCATGAGTTCGGTTAACGCCGCCGGGCGGTCGGCGGAGCTGCCAATTGCGGTAGCTAACGACGGGACCAACGTTGCAAAGGGATATCCGACCCGTTTCCAAGCTTTGTGGATTTCCATGA
>JBGSSO010000328.1:0-4144 GCA_041737015.1 Nitrospirales bacterium | reverse complement strand
TCTGAACAGGTAGTAGCTTCCACACCCCCATGATTCCCCCCACGGAAGACATTAATTTCAAAGTTGACTTCGCACTCTTTTTTTAGGACTGGACAATCCAACGTCGTCACGGTTTGTGGAACATTTTTTTTCATTTGGGTTGGTTTACTCCTTTTTTAAAAATTTTATTAATTCTCCATAAGGGTTGATAAAGTTTTTTCGGCGAAACACACTTTAGAACCAGTTGGGTAGAACGAAACGGCAGAGAAGGGACAATCAAGAATTATCTGGCCTTAATTTTTTTGTAGAAGAACGGTACTTCCTGATATAGCCCAGGGAGGGTCACCCTCCTTTAGCAACCAAACTCAATATCGGACCCGGAGATTTTGTCTCGCCTCTTGAAACCAGCATTTCTTTTGAAAACGGGTTTTTCTGCCGGCGAATACTATTTGAAGAACTGTTGTTCTAAAAACTTATATCGGAAATTGAGGAGGTAAACTTAAGGGTCAACAAGCCGGTGGCCATCCACTTCAGAACCATTTAAGAGCTGAGAAACATTATCCTGAGCTTTTGTGTATGCACCAAACAGGAAGCTAGCGGATAGGAAAAGCACACTTTCCCTCACTGGATTGGACATTCAAAACTTCATTGAGGTGAATCAAGAAGGAAGGTATCCAGGAGATGGTCAGGCGGGAATGTTCAATGGATTATAAAGGACAACCGATAATTTAAAGACTGGTCATCATGACTCAGAAAAAGGTTTCAGTGAAACCTCAAAGAGCAGGCCAATGAGCTACAGCAAGATCGGAACAAGGAAGGACCATCACCAAACTATAGAATCTGAGGATTGCATGTATTGTCCTTTGAGAAAGCCGGTTTTCTGGCCTATCGTGTTTCTTCTTTTTGTGTTGAGTCCTTTTATCTTTTCTTCTAAAACTTCTAACACATCCACAAATCCCCAGTTTAAAGCTTCCCCACCGGTCCTCCAACAAGCCAGGCTGCAAGATGTCGTCAGTAGGGATCTTTCTCTTCAAAACGTTCAATTCCGGAACCAGGTTTCTCAAAAATGATAAGAAATCCTGTGTAGATTAAAAGAAATTTACCCCCCTGGCTTCCCAAGCTTAACGCTATCTTGTTGATTCATCTCGAAATAGCCCCAGGAATAGATTCGCACAAAGGAAAAAGGCTCCAAGCAGTAAACCTCCCACGCCCGTATAGGCAAAGAACTCTGTCAGAATATGCGCATGAGCCGGTCCCCGGCCAATGGAGGGAGCCAACCAAAACATCGTGTACCAGGAGAGTGGATAGAAACTGCTCAGCCCCAGAAGGATCGCGGAGCCTTTTTTATAGTTGGTTTTGAGAGTTGAAAACATGACAAGGATAACCATGCCCAGCGAAAAGGCCGCAATCCCTGTGGCATGAAAATGGGCCCGTTGAGCGTAACGCCAAATTTTGTCAGGACTTTTGGAATCATGCACATTCGGATTAGCAGTGATCCCTTGGGCAATATAATCCTTGAACACATCTTCATTGACCCCAAAAACAATACCCATTCCTACGCCAAACAATAGCCCTAGCAGCACGAGTGCCAGGCCGATCTTAATGGTGCTCAACTCTTTTTCCATGTGTGGTCTCCCTGCACTCAACGGCTAGGCCAATCGGTGCCCTTTGAATTGTTCATCGAAATTCTTTTCCTTTTTAGCTGCATTCCGTAATGACAGACATGTGTCCTCACATGAGGTTCACACATCAGAATACGACACGCAAATGAAAATGCCATGAACGCCCCATGAAAGTTTCTTCATGAACGTCATCAAAAGATGGCATTGGTGCTAGAGGCTCTCAAGGAAGAATAAGCCGGAATTGAACCCCAGTCATCTCTTCACCTTGGCATACAGAGCCGTTCCCAGGGGCGCTGGGCACCCAGACAATATCGCGCTTCATCATGTGTTGAAGTCAGCCTGAGACCGTCTCGCCTGACGCGTGGTTGTGTTTACCACGTCCTGACCATGTCACTCAATGGAGGATGAAGATACATTAGGCTTAAGATGCGCCTCCCCATGAAGGCATGATACGGTAGAAAAGAGGTGAAAAGCCCAATGAAGATCTCTCTCTTTAACGGGGTGCTGACATGTTGAAATTTCTCGCGTTGTAGTTGTCTGCCAGATGCTCCTTGCCTGTTCGACCGTTGAACCGGCAGGAGAGTTACCCACAGCAATGGCAGTTGACCTCACCCGATATGGCGGAATCTGGCATGAAATTGCATGGGTACCAATATAGGCGCGACGAAATTGCGTAAGATCCACAGCCGAGTACCACCCGTTGGAGTCAGGGAAAATCGGTGTTCGAAATGCGTGCGTCACATTGACCGGTAAGGAGATCAGCATTGACGGGGTGGGAACAGTGGTGGACCCTCAAGATCAGGCAAAGTTGAATGAGGTATTCGATCAGTGGGCAGCTAAACTTGTGGCGTTTTTTCGTCATCCGATCTGGGGAATTATTGGATACTCCGAGTCGACTCCGACTGTCGGCTTGCGGTAGTCGGCACCCCGGATCGAGACTATCTGTGGAGCCTGGCGCGGAATCCGACGATCGATGAGGCAAGCTATCAAGACGTGGTCTCCTTTAGTCACGGCCTTGGTTTTCAAACTGAGGCCCTGATCCGTACCCCCGTCAGCGCAAATTAAGTTCTTGCCTCCCAGCTAGGACTGACAGTATTCCAGAGCAATCTTCACAAAAGAATGAAGAGTCTTTTTTTTCGCATCGCCCTACACCACGGAATCTCCGTTTCACTTTTTCTCGATTTCGGATCTTGGGAACCCGTCCATTCCCTATCTGGCGAACTTTACCGTGTCTCTCCTCTTTTGAAGCCTCATTGCCCTTTGGGCGAGGAAGGGCACAGATGAAACCCTTGTAATCGCCATTCATGCAAAGGGCTATGTCCTACTCATCCTGAACGATGTAAAGAATCTCACCCTGGCAAAGCCCACTCCACAGCCTCCCATCGACCACCCTTTCGCCAATGGGACCAAATCGGTCCGAACTATTTTTTCACCTCCCATATTGAATTTGCAAAATGTTTGTTGGCATCAAAGAGGTGCGTTACGATCCGGCACCCATTCTTTTCAGCCAACATTTCAATTTCTAATTGAGTGTATTTATAGGAGTGCTCTGTTTGCATCGGTTCCCATGCCTCAAAGTGAAAATTTTTATCCAGTGCCTCCATGAATACAACCTGCTCAAGGGTACTGTAAACAAAACTTTCGACCGCATGGGATTGTGGATTATATTGTCCCTGCTGGACATACCGTTCTTTCACAAAATTTGCCCCTAGTTTCTGATTGAGGACATCAAGGAGATGCAAGTTGAATCTTTCGAAGACTCCTGTTGAATCGTTATAGGCTGCATATAGGGTCTTCGGATGTTTCATGAGATCGAATCCGATCATGATATAGTCCCCTTCATTCAAACAGTCCCGCAGCTTTCCAACAAACTGCTCTGCCGCAGGTAACTCGAAATTTCCAATGGTCGAACCCAAAAAGAGCACAAAATTTCGGACCCTAGATTGCTCACCAATCGCGCGAAGTCCATCAAAATAATCGGCGGCCAGTCCTGTGACCGACATAAACCCCTCTCCAAATCTCGACTCGAGAGACGACAGGAGTGTCTTGATCGCGCCCTCGGAAATATCAATCGGCACATACTCAAATGTCAGCCGGTTCTGTATGCAGTGCTGAAGAAGAATTTGAGTTTTCCCTCCATCGCCGGCTCCCAGTTCAATGACCCGAAACGTCTGGTTCCCGAGAAGATCAGTGATCGCCTGTTTCTGCTTGTTGAAAATCTCATACTCACATTGAGCTGGATGATAGCCATTAAGTTTGGTGATTTCATTAAAGATTTGGCTCCCTCGATCATCGAAGATCAGCCACGATGGCAGACATTTCGGTCTTTTCGACAGTCCTTTCAGCACAGTTTGAGCGAACAGGTCATCAGACGACGGTGCGGCAGCTCCCGATCGGAGATTGTGAAATTGAAATGACATTGGCTTCCTTCTTCCATGGTGCGAATGATTGGTGTTTGCTCCCCCTGCTCAGGCTTGCTAGAATGAGGTCCATCCTTTATACATTCTTTTCATTTTTTTATCCTCCCTGATGAGCGTTTTTTC